>WVZO01000366.1 GCA_011772425.1 Candidatus Aminicenantota bacterium | reverse complement strand
GAAGGAAAAAAGCGTCTCGTGAGAGGCGATAATACTCTCACGGGACGCTTTTTAAGCAATAACGGTAAGCCGGTGTGATTATGCACTGACAGTTTCCTTATTTTCAGATTCTGTCTTTTTGAATTCGTTTAACAATCTTTCTTCTTCCGGTTTCAGCCTGCCGGTTTTGTAAGTTTTTTTCAACTCTTCGGCAACGGGTATGGCGTTTTCTTCACCGTGAAGTGCAGCATTTTTTACGGAACCGTAAAAATTCCTGGCGTGAGCAAGTGCATCACCACCGGCGACCAGGAAGAGCAAGTATGGGGTCAGGTATTTTATTTCTTATCGATGGATTCCGCGAATATGCATAAAATACCTGTCCCCCATTTCTTACCCATTTCTTAACTTCTTCTCTTCCTGCTTGCCAACTGCCAACTGCCAACTGACTTCGTGTCCCTTCGTGAATCACCCACTTCGTGGCTAACCTATCTGGTCTAAAAATAGGACACCTTTTTTTGATTTTTTCGGCATACAAATTGCTAAAAACTATATCATTAACGTTAGGAGGTAATATAAATGCGTAAACTTAAAATGGTGAGAAAATTTTTATCAATGTACCTTTTATTTCCGGTTGTGGTTTTATTGTTAACCCCATCTGCCGGGTACTCCCTTATTTCAGAGGATCAATTGCTTGACCGTACGTTTCGGATAGATATAAGCACGATTACGGTAAGCTTTGACTATTTTCCCTGGGAGTATTACGTGGATTGCCGGGCTGTGGTTGAATTTACCATGCGTCCGGGTCAAAGCAGACCAGTGATTCACCTGGCACCTGCAATTCGCGATAGTAATGTTGTCAATTCTATCACGTTAAATGGAGAAGCACTCAATTTCTCTGATGAATCCGATGTGAGGATAATTGGCTTTGAAGGTACCACCCAGCAGGCTATTGAATTCCAGCGTGACCTGGAGGCGGATACGGTTCACACACTTGATATATCCTATCGGTTGACCTTACCGGAGGGGTATCCACGCTTCTCTTCAAAGGTGCATGATCTTGAAGGCAGGGGTAATGAGGAACTTTTTCCTACCATTAACACGCCCCATGAACTGGCCAGGCATTTCCTTACTTTTCGTGTACACAGCGATACTCCTTTTCGCTGTATTGGTTCGGAACTTATGATGGAAACGTTTTCTACTGTTCAAGAGTGGTCACTTGATACGGAACGTGAGCTGGCTTCCTATACTGTGATGTTTGTTCTCATGCCGGAAGAGGACACGATTCTTGAGGAACGGATAATTGGGGGAGTGCACGTGCGTATAATGGCATATATCGGCGGCGCTTCCATTGATACTGCCTTTGACAGGTTGGAACAATGGCTCCCTGAACTGGAAACCAATCTCGGACCTTTTCCCATGCCCCGGGGGTTGAGTATTTTCCTGGTGAGTAGTGGGGCGACCAGGGGAGGCGGGATGGAGTATTACGGCGGCACGATTACTACCCTTGGTGCATTGGAGCATGAGGTGTTTCATTTGTACTATGGGTGCAGTACCGTTAATAAAACCTTTCGTGATTCCTGGATGGACGAGGCCATAACCATGTGGTATGAAAATTCTGTGGACCCTGAATATTCGCCGATACCCGAGAATTACATGTCTAATATTGTCAGTGGGCGGTCGCCAATAGCTGTGGGTTTTGACAGGCGGGCTTACACCAAAGGCGCCCAGATCATGGAAGCTGTCGCCCGGGAACTTGGAGGCAGGGCTGAGATGATTGCTTTTTTAAGCTATGTGCATGGCAATTACTCATTTACTCCCTTTACTACTCTCGATTTCCTGGATTATCTGAGGGATTATTCGGGTGTGGATATGACCGATAGATTTTTGAATTGGCTTTATATGGGAGATGAAACCGGTTATGCTGCTGGTCCGGCATCCCGCCGCTCGAGCCATGAGGATGAGGTGGATATGACACCCCCGGAAGGATTGCTTAAAAAATACGGTATTTATAATAAAAGGAGGCCAAAATGAAGCGTATGGTACTTTTTTTAAGCCTGTTATTCCTGTTTGGGTGTTCTTTTTTTCCTGTTCCCCATTTGTATGCATCCGGAGGCAGGACTGACAAATTGCAAATAGAATTATACGGGGGTTATTCAATGTTGAACCCGTGGGATTTGAACCAGCGGGCCGATTATGACCTGATCTATGAGGAATTTTACACGCTGTGGAAGTACAGGTATTATCATTCATTGTTGGGAGACAATTTTACCTATTCGAGCCAGATAGAGGCAGAGTACAAAAAGATAAAGAATGCAATACCATTGGGTTTGCGGATCAGGTACGCGATGACTCCTTCCTTTTCCGTTTCAATCGGGTTCAAATACCTGTCCAAGAGAGAAGAGTCCCGGGCTAGTTATCAGTACGATGTACGGTCACTAAATCCTGATGATGTGTTTTATTATAACGAATTTTCGATTACAAAAGAAATCTCACCCTATAGTCTTTTTGTAAAGGCATATATTCCCATGATTGGGATTCATTATAAGATAAAGAGTAATCGTTTTCTAAATTTCGAAGCTTATTTTACATTCGGTCCTGTATTTGCAGAATGCGGTTTTGCCCAACAGTATCGTTACCGGGATTCAAATTCTTATGGGTATTGGTATGAACAAAATGTCTCATATGATATTAAAGGAAAGGGCATCGGTGCCGCAGTTGATACAGGTATACGTATGAACATCAATGTTGTTAAAAACATCGATTTATTCATAGAATGTGGGTATGCTTTCCAGAAAGCGATTAATTTTTCCGGGCCCGGGAGTAGAGAGACTGTATTTAATGAGGTAAATTCCAGCGGGTACAGCGAATCCACCAATTGGGAAGACACATGGGCTGTTATCGGTTATGAGTTCATTAGGCCATGGGGTTACTTATATTACAATTACCCTTCCAATGAATACGGTGCGGAGGACTATATGAAATTTGAACTCGACCTTTCAGGATTTCAAATAAGAATGGGTATTTCATTTATATTGTAATTCCAGGACCAGGGAGGATATGATGAAAAAAACATTTTTTGGTTTTATCATTTGTGTAACATTGTGTATGTTTATGTTTTTCAACAATACACTTTTGGCCGATGTTGAGGTTGGGATAAAAGGAGGAATAGGTTCCTTTAATATAACTACCCCCAATTATATATATTATATTACTGTGGGTCCACCTGATGTGGAAAGTATAATTTCATTCCAGGCAGGTGTATTCTGTTCAATTGATATATCGAAAAATTTTGCCCTGCAGCCTGAGATTTATTATGTAATGAGAGGTACAAGAGCCAGTAAAACCATTGAACATACTCCAAGAGATTACAAGGCAACATTAAAGATTGACTATATAGAAATCCCTATACTGCTTACGTACAAAATGCCATTGGGTAATAGTATTACCCCTATTCTACTTGTCGGGCCATATATAGGATTCAATTTGAGTGCACACAACTTTGGTGAATTTTTGTTCCAGGATGTAATAGAAATGGACTATAGAAGTGTGATCAGCACTCAATACCTGGGATTGATTCTAGGAGGCGGTTTGGAATTTAATCTCAAATCTATGAAGCTGATATTAGAGGGTAGATTCAGTTACGGGTTATCGAGTATTAATGTACTGGAAGAGCGGATATATGAATCTAAAGGTTTTCCCACCAATAAATCATTTGTCCTTATGTTAGGAATTGGGATTTAGACCTGCCAGCACCAGCCTGGAATCTTGTTAGGAGACGATTACCGGAAATCACCTATTGACATGATGTGGGAGTCGTGGTATTTTTGGTGTGGAGGTGCGTTATGAGAAAACTTGCTGCTTGTCTTTTAATCACTATAATCATTACGTTTTGTCTCCGGGGCCAAGAAAAACAGGAGACATTTGAACAACGATACGACCTGGATAAGAAAGTGGATGAAATATTAGATAAAATCTTTTATTATCCTAAGTTTGAGGGCTCAATTTACCTGTATATTATTAAAGAAGTCAAAACCAATGATGTTCGTCTTCGCTTACGATTCAAATATCGCGGCGACAGATGGTTGGAAGTTAAAAGATATATCTTCATGGTAGATGATAAGCGATACGCCTTGACTCCTAATAAACCGATAGAACGGAGAAAAATTAATGATACCACTGCTGAAGAGAAAGTGGAAGTCCCCGTGACCGAAGATATCCTGAAAATATTGCGAAAACTCCTGGATGCTAAAGTTCCCAAAATCCGCCACGACGGGGAAGAAAATGCGTGTGACTACACGTTAAAAGGAAAAATTATAAAATCCCTTAAATTGACAATAGCCGCTTATGATGAGCTTAAAGGTTCAGCTGAAACACAAAAAGCAGAGAAACAGTAAAATTTTCCCCCTACTCTTTTTTTTCTTTTTTCACTCTTTTTATCTAAAACCATTTAAATCTTGTCACGTATAATGTATAATTTACAGAATGCAAATTGAAAACGAAAAAAGAAAAAAAAGGAGATTAAAATGAAGAAAATAACCATTTTAATGATGGCGATTTTTTTGCTGAGCGCATTTGCGTTTTCAGAAATAAAAATCGGAATAATTAATCCCCAAAAGATCATGGACAATACAAAGAAGGGCCTTGAGGTCCAGAAAAGACTCCAAAAACTGCAAGCCGAAAAACGGCAGCAAGTACAAGCCATGCAGGAAGAAATCAAGAAACTTGAAAAAGAAGTGCTGTCACCGGCATTGAATAATGAGGCCCGACAAAGAAAGAACGTTGAACTGCTAGAAAAACAAAAAGCCTTAAAACGATTTGCTGAAGATGCCCAAATTGAATTCAGACGGGCATATCAGAAAGAACTGGCAGCACTGGAAAAAGAGATATTGCCCTTGATTGAAAACCTGGGGAGGCAAAAAGGATTTACCATTATTCTTGATATTACCACCACCGGGATCGCCTATTATGATCAGTCTATCGATATTACGGATGAGGTCATTAAAGCAATAGATGCCAAGTATCCAAAGTAAGGGGGCACAATAAGTCAGGTGGCATTCTTCTCCAATTGCCGGACCCAGAAAGAATTGGGATTTAATTCTTTGAGGTGTTTCAGTGAGCCGTAAGCCTCCGAAGCATTTCCCATTTGCCGGTATATAATGGTGATGCGGAATAAAATCCATTCCTTGTTGGTGTTAGACACGGCTTTGGACTTTAAGGCCCATTTGTAATTGTCAAGGGCTTCAGTGAATTCCTTTTTTTTATATTGCAAATCAGCGGTGGCAATAGTCAAATGCACCTTATCTTCTTCAGGGGCTTCCTGGAAATCATTCATCTTCAGGCACAGGTTTAGCGCCTTATCGTATTTTTTTTCTTTTTCCAGCTGACCCACCTTTACTAGTAGGATGCGAAACTGATATAAATTGTTGATGGTATCGACATCCGCTGTATTTGTTTTCAACAGTTCTTTTAGCTCGTTTTCCTTTTTAAGCTTTTGAAGTGACAGGACGTTGTAATAGTTGAATTCACTGAGTTCCGGATCTTTTTTTATGTCCAGTCTTTTAAGGAATTTGCTGCACTCCTCATACCGCCCCAATTGGAAATCAATTCGTATCAATTGTTTATAAGCAGCCGGCCAATGTTTGGCATACATCCGGTACTTAACCAGGTGACGGTAAATTTCTTCTGCATTGGTTATCATTTTCAGCCGGTAGAGGATTTCTCCGAATCGCAGCAAATTTTCCGGGGAGAGAAAGCTTTTTCTTTCTTTCAGTTTTACCCAGGCTTTGATCAGCTCTTCATGATTCTTTTTTTTATCCAGGCCAACCACGTAGGCATCCAGGCTTTCTCTGAATAATTTCTCTACCAAAGGGTCTCGATGGGTTCCCAGGAATTTGTAAAAATTATCCAGGGACTTCACCATTTTGTTGGCTTTTTTGTATTCATCGCTCAACAGGATGGCAGCGGTTTTGCGCTCCTGGAAATCCATTGAATTCTCCTTGACAGATGTCAGGAGCCGTTCCGCATTGGAAAACAAAGGGTAGTATTGTTTGATTTTATTGAGTTCTCTCTCTTCCAGGCCATTTAGAATTCTGCCCAGGTGCAGGTATAGGGTGTAAAGATGCCTTTTCCCGGGTTTTTTTTGAATGGCTTTTACCAGGAAAATCGCTCCCAAAAACGGTTTTTCCTCCCTTTCGTACGCCTGGGCCAACAGCACAGCTGCTTCCGGGATGCCTTTGTAATCGGAGAAAACATTAAACAACTGCTCAAGATAAGCAATGGCTTTTTTAAAATTAAGACTGTTGTAACAAATCTTTCCTGCCTCAAGAAGATAAAAAGGATTGCTGTCAATGGTATCCGGGATCAGTTTCTCCACCTGGCGAAGGTAATCGACAGCCTCGATGTAATCGTTGATCCCGGAATAAGCCACAGCCAATAACATATATAATTCCGGTTTGGTTTCCCCTTTTTTCCACAAATTGACAATGGTTTCCAATACATGTAAGGCTTTCTGGTAATTTTTCAGGCGTAGGTAATTGCTGCTCAGCTCTATCCCGGCATCTATGGCCTCCGGGGTTTTGGGGAATTTTTCAAAAACCTTTTCCAGGTACGCTTCTTTTTGAAAGTAGTCGTTTTTGAAGATATCCGCCAGTTCCAGGTAAGCCAGTTTAAGGTAATCCGAGGCCGGGTATTTCAGTTCGATCTTCTTGAGATAATCAACCGCCATATCGTAGTTATAGTGTTTCTTATAAGCCATGCCAATATAATAGTGAAGAAACGCAGCTTCCCCCGGTGTCAACCGGCTTTCTTCTGTGTTCAGTATATCCAGGGAGTTCTCAAGAACAAGCGAATATTTCCCTGAAGTAAATAATTCCTTGATTTCACGCATCGACGCCGGAACAGACTGGGAATGCAGTCCCAATGAAACAAAAGAACTGACCACCATAACAAATAAAACAACATAAACCTTAGTATTCATGGGAAAACTCCATGTCCTTATATCGTCATAGTCAAAGAATTTCTTCATTTTAGTTTTGAAAATTTGTCATTTGCCTTCGGCGACCAGGGACCTTTTTGTAAAAAGGTCCCTGGACCCCCAAAAACTTTTCATACATGGTCAGCCTGTGTTACGTGGCTTCCACTATCGTGCCCCATTGGGACCACTTCCATTTGTTCCGTTTACTTCGCTACCCAATACTGTTGACTTAAGAAAAACACATTCTATAAAAAGTTTTGCGGGGGTCCAGGGGGCGGTTTTTCAAAAGAGCCCCCTGGCCGCCGGAGGCCGCCGCGGGCTTGACATTGGGGGGGGGTATTGTTAAAATACAGCTTCCATGGAAAAAGGAGCAAAAATGGTGAAACATAGGAGATATAATAAATCTGCGGTATTTTTATCAACTGTGATGTGGGTATATTTGTTTGTTTTGTCTTTTACTGCTTATGGGCAGGTGACATTTGGTGATGAACCATTTTCTGCGGCAGAGCCGGGTATTGATACAGATATGAAGTATGATGATGGTCTTATCTTGTTTAAATTTGATATGGACCCTAATCATCACATCACGGATTTAAAGCATAATTTTTTTCGCATTGAAGTAGAGAAGAACGAATACGTTGAAATTCGTGATGTGATTTTTCCTAAAGGCGTTCCTTATGCGGACGAAAACGTGTTTAAAGGCAAATTTGATGTTAAGGTATATATAAAATCATTAAAAGAAATTGATCAACCGGTTAAGTTAAAATTCAACGTTTCTTATCAAGTTTGCCAGGAGCGGCCCCGGGAAGTCTGTTTCCCCCCCACTAAAACAGATGTTGATGTTACTATTAAGCAGACCTTTAAGGTTGTTGAACCGGAAAAAAAAGCGGAGAAGGTTGACACGGGCAAAGCTTCTCTTAAAGATTTGAGCACAGTATCATCGGTATCCGCTTTCAAACCTAAAGGCGGCAATTGGGTGGTGCTGTTATTGGTAAGCCTTTTGTTGTTGGCAGTGAGTATATTTGCAGGACTTTCCAGGCCCCTGGCCGATGACGGTATGGGCGCCAAATTTGGAAAAGCTCTGGTGGTATTGTTCTTATTAGCCGGTACGTTTCTTTTTCTCAAAGCCATGGACATTAAGTATTTTCCCCTTAAATATTCTCAAAAACCCAAAAACGCCGTGACGTTGAAATGGATTTCCAGCATCGATGAAGGAAAAACCATCGCCAAAAAAGAGAATAAGCCGGTTATGATCGACACCTATGCGGATTGGTGCATTGCCTGTAAAGAATTGGAAGAGTATACTTTTTCCCATCCTGAAGTGGCAAAGGTATTGGAAGATTATGTCCTGGTGAAACTGGATTTTACCAAAATGAACGCGGAAGATGAAAAACTACAAAAGGATTTGAACGTGAGGGGAATGCCTACGGTTATTTTCCTGGACCCGGCAGGAAATGAAACCCGGCGGTTCTCGGGTTTTTACAACAAAGACAAATTCCTGGTTGTCCTAGGAGTCAAAAAGGCCGGTTGGTTTGAGCGCCTGCTGGAACTGTTGAAACAGGAACTGGAAAAAATATCGCTCCTGTTGTTTGCACTGGTCTTTTTCCTGGGGTTCCTGACCAGTTTGACGCCCTGTGTGTACCCGGTCATCCCGATTGTGATGGGGTACATCGGCACGCGCAGCGGTGGGAAGAAGTCCAAAGGGTTTTATCTTTCGATTTTCTTTGTACTGGGGCTGGCGTTTGTTTATTCTGTTTTTGGTGTGGTGGCTGCCATGACCGGTTCCATGGTGGGGGTTTCGTTCCAGAACCCCATAGTTGTGATTATCATTGCTGCTATTTTTATTGTCATGGGGCTCAGCCTGGCCGGGCTTTTTGAAATACCCGTACCTTCTTCCATTTCTTCAAAAGTCCAATCCAGTGGGGGTAAAAGTGAGATTATCAGCGCTGTAGTGATTGGCGGAGTGGCAGGTATTATTGCTGCCCCCTGTGTGGGACCGGTGCTCATTGCCCTGCTCTCCTGGATCAGTCAAACCGGCAATGTGTTCCTGGGATTCTTGCTGACCTTTATTTTCTCTTTAGGAATGGGAATTATTTTCCTGTTAGTAGGTACGTTCTCCGGTGTTGTGTCTTCCTTACCCAAAAGTGGCAAGTGGATGGATTATGTAAAGTACTTTTTTGCCATTGTTCTTCTTGGAGGCGGTATTTTCATTTTGAATTCAATTGTCCCGTCCTGGGTGAATCTATTGCTGTGGGGAATTTTCCTGGTGGGACTCAGTGTTTTTATCGGGTTGTTCAGGTCCCATGAAGAGTATAAGATCAAAAATAAGATTTATAAGTTTGTTGCCCTGCTTATACTTCTTGTGGGTATTTTCCTATTCTATAAATCCCTGGAATTAAAGTTTTTTACTGCTTCTCCCAATTCCTCAACCGTCGCTGAAGAGGTTACGCAAACGCAATCCATCTAAAAGCGACTCACCGTGAGTCGCCCTTTACACTGCCAACTGCCAACTGAACTACCGTGGTACTTTGAATCTTACCAGGTTCTCCCTGTCTCCCCTGACAACGGAAAGCAGGACTGTGGAGCCACTTTTCCTGGACATAATTTCCCTGAACTGGCCAATACTCTCGATCACGGTTCGGTTGATGCCCACAATAATATCGCCAACACGCAGGTTGTGTTGATAGGCAACACCGCCTCGTTCTATTTCCACGATTACCACCCCTTCCGAGGTTGACAAATCGTATTGTCTGGCCAGGGCACGGCTGTTGTTTTTGAGTACCATACCCAGGTCAATCACCCTGGCGTCTTCATCATCACTTCTAATCTTTACACTGTCCGGCGCTTCAGCGATCTTCACATGAATGATCTTCTTCTCTTTACCCCTATAAATAGTTAGCCTTATGGTATCTCCAGGGTTGTGATTGGCAATAGAGGCTTGCAGGTCCCGCGAGGACTTTACTTTCTTGCCATTGATTTCAACAATGACATCGAATTTTTTCAATCCTGCTTGTTTCGCCGGCGTATCTTCTTCGACTTTCCAGATCATGATGCCGCCTTTGGCAAGATCGAATTGCTCTGCGTCCTCATCGGGCACTTCCATGATCTGGACACCTATATAGCCTCTAACCACACGACCTTCTTTTTTCAAGTCCCTGATAACTTTCCTGGCCATATTGGAAGGAATGGCAAACCCAATACCGATATTTCCACCACTGGTGGAAAGAATCACCGAAGTAATACCAATGGCCCTGCCTTCCATATTGACAAGGGGACCACCGGAATTACCCTGGTTGATAGCTGCATCTGTCTGGATGAAATTCTGATAATCCACTTCCAATCCTTCCAGTTTCCTGCCTTTGGCAGACACAATCCCGGAGGTTACACTCAAATCCTGTCCCAGGGGATTTCCTATCGCAAGCACCCATTCACCCACTTCCAATTTGTCAGAATCACCCAGCTCAATATAGGGTTGGTTGTCTAACTTAACCTTTAATAACGCCAGGTCCGTTTTGGGATCGACACCCACTTTTCTGGCTGTGTATGTCTTTTCGTTGATGTCTTTGATCTTGATTTTTATGGCATCTTTTACCACATGATAGTTGGTTAAAATATATCCGTCCGGTGAGATAAAAAAACCTGAACCGGTCCCTGTTACTCGTTGTCTTCTACCTCTGCGGTCGCGAAAACCGAAAAAACGATCAAGAAGATCGTCGTCAAAGATAGAACGTCGTTCAACAATAGCTTCAGAGTTGACTTTTACCACTGCAGCCCTCACCTTTTTAACCAGGGGAGCAAAAGTAAATCCTGGCATTGCCTTTATGTTTGCTGGCTCTGGGGCTTCCAGTGTATCCATTGATTCTGCTCTGGCAGCATCTGGTTTCAGTGCAATCCGGTTATTGGCAGAATCCTGGAAATAACCAAAGCTCAACGCGAAAAAAATGGCTCCTGCCAGGAAACTAATCCCCGCGATAAAACCTATCTTCTTCATTGTCTACCTCCTTTTTATATCTTTTGTATTTCCTACCATTGTTTTCTCTTTTTTATCGGTCATTAACCATTGTACGTTTTACATTGTATGATTATACACTTACAAAGGCTTTATGGCAATATGTAAAATACAAAAAGGCAATCTCTTGCCACGAGACTGCCTTTTGAATTTTGTGGTTTCGTGTAACTTTTTAGAGAGCCGGCAAAAGGCATGTTGCATGGCGCATCGGGTTAACTCTACGGGATACGCCATGCCGCCTTTTGTCTTATTATTTAACATTGATGCTGATGGCTTTGGGCTTCTTTTCTTCGGCTTTGGCGATTCGCAGTTCCAGGATCCCATCCTTCATGGACGCAGCGATTTTACCGGGGTCTGCATTCCGGGGTACTCTAAAGGAACGGGTAAAGGTGCCTTGGTAGCTCTCGATGCGGTGATAATTCTCTTCTTTAACTTCTTTTTCTTCTTTTTTCTCGCCTTTGATGGTAAGCACGTTGTCATTGAACTCAACATTCACGTCATCTTTGGACAAACCCGGAACTTCCAGCTTGAACACGTAATCATCTTTGGTTTCGTAGATATCTGCTGCCGGATACCAGGTGTCAATACCGGTGCCTTGCGGAAAATCTCTCTTGAATTCATCCTCGAATAAACGATTGATCCTGTCATGAAGGGAGTGTAACTCCCCAAAGGGTTTCCATCTTGTTAAGGTCATTTTGCACCTCCTTTATTTTTTATTTTTTATCTTGTTTTTTTAGATTGTTTAAATGCTGCTTAGAGCACAGCGTATAGCGCAGGGCGCAAAGCGTAGGGCCGGAAGGGAGTTTTCCCCCTTCCACCCTGCGCGCTGCTGTCTCCTGCTTTTGCTGCAACTTTTTTTTCATCCGTTTCTCCATTTACCATATATTACTTTCTACTCATCACGTTTATTAATGAATCGAAATGGGGATGTTTTTCGGTTTAATCTCTTCGGGCTTGGCAACTTTCAGTTCCAGGACTCCATCTTTCAGTGTTGCATCGATCTTCTTGGCATCCACATTTTTGGGAAGCCTGAAAGCCCGGTAGAACTTGCCGCTGAGTCTCTCAGTCCGGTGATAACCATCTTTTTTCTCATCTTTTTCTTCTTTTCGCTCACCTTTTACTGAGAGTATATTATCTTTAACCTCGATGTTTACGTCTTTTTTGGTGAGACCAGGGACTTCAATTTTTAACACATAGTTATCTTTGGTGTCATAAATATCCGCTGCCGGATACCAGGATACCCGGGATTCGTCTTCGCTTTGTTTTTCCGAGTCCTTGCTGAACAGGCTGCCCCAAAACGGACTCACACATCTTGACACTCTCGTTGGTGTCCATCTTACTATCATCATTTTGTACCTCCTTTTATTTTCTTTTTGTTTTTCTTCAACAATAGTATAGTATAATTTTTTGAGTTTGTCAACAACTTGATAATATATTTATAAAAAAAATGTTAGTATCTTATTATCAGATTTTTGTTTTTGAGGTGAAATTCTCCCTCCAACTGCTTTTTATTCCCTCAGTATCTTCGCCGTCGGCTTCGTTTGTATTCTTGTATTGCTTTGTTTAATTTATTGCGGAGATCGTCCGGTGCCTTTTGTTCCTGCAATATCTCATATTCCAACTGGGCAGACTCCAGGTCATGATTGCCCAGGTGTAAGATCCCCAGGATGAAATGCACCTCTGGGTTGTCCGGTTTGATCACCACCGCTTTGTTTAAAACCTTAATCCCCCGGATCCAGTCTTGTTCAGCGCCGTAAGCGGTTGCCAGGGCAAGGTATCCCTCTATATATTCGGGATCTATCTCAATGCACTGTTTAAGGGCCTGGATGGCTTTTCCAAATTTGGTCAGTTTTGCGCAGCTTAGTCCGAGAAAATAGTAAGCTTTTGCATTGGGATAGATTTCCAGTGATTGTTCCAGTGCCTTTACTGCCAGCTGATATTTCTTGTTCAGGTGGTAAGCAATACCAAGATTTAACAGGGCTTCATCATAATTGGGGTTAATTCGCAGCGCTTCTCTGAGTGCGGCGATGGCTTCTGTTTGCATATTCAATTGGTTGTAGGTAATGCCCAATTGGCAATAAGCCTGGGAATAATTGGGATCAATATTGATGGCTGCTTTAAAGGCCTCGATAGCATTGGTGTTACGGGTCTCCTTGTAGCAGATACCCAGGTAATAGTGAGCTTCTGCATTCAGAGGGTCTTTCGCGGTTGCTTTTTGAAAGAAAGCAATGGCGCCTTCATATTCCTTGCGGTTAAATAGTATCAAACCCTTGTCAAAGGGATTCTCCATGGATTTTATTAATTCGGAGTCCTGGAAATTGATGCTTGCCAGTGTTTCACTTTCTACCGTTTCAAGATTTTTTAAGCGGGCAATGGGGATGGCAAAGTTTAAATTCTGGCCTTGGAGCATTTGAAAGGTGGCCACCCCAATGACTTCGCCTTTCATGTTGATTAAAGGGCTGCCGCTGGAACCAGAGGATATGGGGCAGGTGATCTGGATAACTTGTCCAAAAGGCTCAATTTCACGAATGGCAGAAACAATGCCGTTGGTGACCGTGGCTTCCAGGCCCAGGGGATTACCGATCACTACGACACTTTCACCAACTTTGGGTAATTTTTCATTTATTTTTATCGGTGCAATGGGTTGGTTACCTATGTTCACCGCCAGGCGAACCAGGTCATAATCACTGTTCTGCGCGATTACCCGGGTAACTGCATGTTTGCCCCTGGAGCTTTCCACTTCGGCACGGTGCGCGCCTCTAAATACATGCCGGTTACTCACCACGTGCCCATCTTTGTTTACAAAAAAACCACTGCCCTGACCAATAAGGTCTCCGGTGTTGTTAAAGGTTTTAATTAGCGCTATGGATTTCCTGGTCTTTTCAATAAGTGCAGGCAAATCCTTAATTTTTTGCCTGGGCACGGTACGGGAAGTTACCTTTTCCGGGCTTGATTTAGTATCTGCGCTCTCCTCCCCTCCCGGTTTCTTGAACACACCAAAAGAAATCAACACCACTAGGATCGCTATTACGGATACAAGAGCAATGGTTCGATTCCTTTTCCTTTGAGTTTGGATGTAATCTTCTCTTATAAATTTCATATTACCTCCATTCTTCTATTTCCCATTTTATTCTTCTTTTTTTACCGTCATAATACGTAATACGCATAACGTATAACGTATACAGATAAGGGCTGCCAGTTACCTGTTACCGGTTACATCGCTTGCAGTGCCCGTTGCGCTTTTTTTCGCACCAAGACCGCAGGATCACTGGTTAATTTCTGCAGGTATGGCTTTCCTTTTTCCATCTCCAATTTGGCCAGGGCATTGATTAACTTTATTTTAACCTCTACATTCCTGTCATTCATGAGAAAATCAATGCAGTCAAAGAGATGTTCACTTTTTCGATTCCCCAATATTTCCACCAATGCGGCACGCACATACCAGGTCATACCTTTAGTAATGGCTTTGCTGAGTTTGGCATCATCCAGCTGGTGCTCAGATGTTACTTTTTTAACAATTATCTCGCAAACTTTTTGGTCGCCTGTGCACAGAAAAGAGATTAAAGCTTGTTCGTTTAGTTCTCCTTTTTCCGCGAGAAAGTAGTTGAGCAGTAGTATGCGATCATCGCTTTTTCCATCTAAAAGCATGTCAACAAGGGCTCTGGTACCGGAGCTCCCACTCTCGCCCCATTCTTTGACGGCCTTTTTGGCTATATTGGCCACCGAATTGTCCGGATGGTATATAAATTTCCTGAAGTAATAGCGATCCGGGTAATTCAATTCTTTTAATAGTCGCAGGGCACATGCTGTGATGGTGGCAGGGAGATTCTCGTTAAGAATGGTTTTCAAGAACTCGATTTTTTTCTTTCGACTTAATCCGATAAATTCGTTTCCTTTCAGGTACTTTACCTGTTTAGCGGCTTTTAGCTTTAAAAAATGTCGGGAATCGATTGCCATTCGATTTACGCCTTTTATTTTAGTTATAATTTATAATTAACAATTAATTATTAATTATTCATAATTCATAATTAACACTTTAAACCTTATCCAGCAAATGTCCCATTTTCTCCTTTTTGGTTTTCATATACGACATGCTCTCTTTACTGTACTCCACTTCCATGGGGACGCGTTCCACGATTTGGAGTCCATAACCGGAAAGAGCTATGTATTTCCTGGGGTTATTGGTCAATAGACGTAATTTTCTTAATCCCAGGCTTCGTAATATCTGGGCACCTATCCCATAATCACGCTGGTCTTCTTTAAAGCCCAGCCGCAAATTGGCCTCCACTGTATCCAACCCGTTTTCCTGCAATTTGTAGGCCTTTATTTTGTTGACCAAACCGATTCCCCTGCCTTCCTGGTTCAACAAGTAGAGCAGCACTCCTCTTCCTTCATTGGCGATCATGTCCAAAGCCACATGGAGCTGACTCCCACAATCGCATTTCAATGAACCAAACGCATCCCCGGTGAGACACTGGGAGTGCACCCGTACCAGCACCGGTTCCTCCGTGGAAACATCGCCGTAAACCAGAGCAACATGCGTTTCCTTATTAATATAATCCACAAAGGCTTTAATAATGAATTCTCCAAATCCGGTAGGAAGATTTGCCTCTGCTTCCAACTCTACCAGCGTTTCTTTCTGGACACGGTACTTGATAATCTCCTCAATGGTAATAATAGGGACCGCAAACTTTTCTGAAAATTTCTCCAGATCAGGCATCCGGGCCATGGTACCATCTTCGTTCATTACTTCACAGATAACGCCTGAAGGGGTTAAACCCGCGATTTTTGCCAGGTCGTGTGAGGCTTCGGTTTGACCGGCTCTTACCAGCACACCGCCTTTTTGGGCACGCAAAGGGAAAATATGCCCGGGCCGGGCCAGGTCAGAAGGATGGGTCTCCGGGTCAATTAAACATTTGACGGTAACGGCCCGGTCAAAAGCCGAAATCCCCGTCGTTGTGTTCTTTTTGGCATCCACGGAAACCGTAAAGGGCGTCTCAAAATGAGAGGTGTTCTCTCCCACCATTAAAGGAAGTTCCAGCTCATCACTTCTCTCTTCCGTGAGAGATACACAAATCAACCCCCTGCCGTGGGTGGCCATAAAATTAATCGCCTCAGGCGTCACTTTCTCCGAGGCAACCATAAGATCACCCTCATTTTCTCTATCTTCATCATCTACGATTATAATCATTTTACCCTGCCGAATATATTCCAGGGCTTCCGGTACGGTTATCAGGTATTTATTCTTCTCCATTTTCCATCCTTTTATTTCTTATTCACAATAACTCACTTCAAATTGTACAAATTGGCACTTATTTGCTTCTTTTTTGCCCAATCACCAGTATTTGAAACTAGATTATATAAATATTTTCCTATTAAATCAAGTTCCAAATTCAATCTTTCTCCAACTTTTACATACTGCAGGTTGGTGGTGTCCAGGGTATGGGGGATTACTTCCACTGAAAAAAACGAATCCCCAACATCAGTTAAGGTTAAGCTGATGCCATTAAGTGCTGCCGATCCTTTATGAACCAGGAATTTTCTCCATTCACGATCCTGAAAAGTAAATGAAAACGTAACACTGTCTCCACGTTTCCGAATCGATTTAACCCTCACTACACCGTCCAGGTGACCACTCACCAGGTGACCACCCAGGAAATCCTTCATCGTTAACGGCAGCTCCAGGTTAACATAGGCACCCCGGGGTAAATCACCGAAATTTGAGAGCGTTAACGTTTCATTGCTGAGATTGAATTGACACCGGCTGCCCTGCGTGGCAACAACCGTTAAACAAGCACCATTTACCGCCACTGAATCCCCAGGTTTCACATCCTCCAGGGAACCGGTTTCTATGGTGAGGGTAATAGGATTCTTTTTTTCCAGGCTCACCAATTTGCCCATTTTTAAAATAATACCGGTAAACATCAGCATTCCACCTTATTCCATTATTCGCTCTTCCCTATACCCACGGACAATGTAACCGGTTTCTAAAGAGAGGATTTCCCGCTCTTTGAGTTTCACCGGGTTGGATACAGCAGCCCCTTCAGCAAATAATTGTACCGAGAGGGTTCCGCCAATGAATTTATCAGCCGTAAACAGCACAATTTCATCATATAAGCCGGTGGTTATGAATGAATTGATGACACTCCCACCCCCTTCCACCAAAACCGAAGCAACTCCCAGCCAGTACAGCTGCTCCAACACCTCCGGCAAACTGAGACCCCCATAATCCCTGTCAGGGGAAACAAAAAAGTGGTGCTCCGCTTCCGGGTTTGGGGTTTTGTTTTCCGCTTCCGCTGAAGAAAAGAAGATCAATGGGAAATTCTCCTGGTCCCGGTATATATTCAACCCGGTATCCAATATATTATTGGAATCCAGTATAACCCGGAAGAGTTTTTTACCTTGCCAGTCTTTTTCCCTTACAGTAAGTTGGGGGTTATCATCAATAACAGTACTGACTCCCGCCAGGATGGCAGAGAATTCACCCCTCATACTGTGACTATACAGGCGAAGTTCCTCATCAGATATCCATTGGGATTTCCTGTATTTATCCGTTAACTTCCCATCAATAGAAACCCCTGCGTTCAAAGCCACATAAGGCATTTTGGCTGTCATAAATTTCAGGTAATGCCGGTTTATCTTTGAAGCAATATCCTGAAACAATCCTACGTCTACCTGTACACCATGCTCCCTTAATTGCCGGATACCCTTACCATTAACCAAAGGATTGGGGTCCTGGATAGCCACCACCACTCGTTTCACTTTTTTTTCCAGGATTAAATCCGTACAAGGTGGGGTTTTTCCATAGTGGACACAAGGTTCAAGGGTCACATACAAGGTGGTACCGGTTTCAGTTACATGTTCCAAAGCCTTTTGCTCCGCATGAACCGCACCAAATCGCGCATGATAACCGGTGGAAAGTATGCGATTGTTTTTTACCACTACCGCCCCTACCATCGGGTTCGGCTCAGTAAAACCCATGCCCTTCTTACTAAGCCCCAGCGCAATTTTCATATATTTAATATCAGCCATTATTTAAATGCCTTCGGCGACCAGGGGGCTCTTTTGTAAAACCGCCCCCTGGACCCCCGCAAAACTTTTCATATGCGGACAGCCATCGTGCCGCGCTCCACAGCGGTTTTTCCCATTAGTGCCATCTTACTTCTTTCTTATCTTCTTACTTCTTACTTCCTACTTCCTTCTTTAATCGCTCAGCAGTGAATCGACAAATTCATCTGCGGAGAACGGTGCCAGGTCTTTTGCCCGTTCACCAATCCCGATGAATTTCACCGGTATACGCATTTCATTGACAATATTTAGAACCGTGCCGCCCTTGGCAGTTCCGTCCACTTTTGCCAATACCATGCCGGTAATACCACTAAAGGTTTTGAATCGTTTGGCCTGGTCCAGTGTATTCTGCCCCATGGTGGCATCGATCACCAGGAGAGTATCGCTAGGACCGGAAGGTACGAATTTTTTGATGATTTTGGTCAGTTTTTCCAGTTCTTTCATTAAATTCTCTTTGGTCTGAACCCTTCCGGCCGTATCAATAAGCAAGACGTCATAACCTTTAGTCATAAAAGAATTGAGACTGTTGTACACCACGGAACCGGGGTCTGCACCCCTTTCTCCTCCGATCACCGGGATGTCCAACCGCTCACCCCATAAAGAAAGCTGCGAACTTCCGGCAGCCCTGAAGGTATCAGCCGCAGACATCAATACCTTTTTGCCCCGGGATTGATATAAATAAGCCAATTTAGCCGCTGTGGTCGTCTTACCACTGCCGTTAACTCCCACCAACATGATGATCTTTTTTTCATCTTTATCCGTTTCAGGTTCTTTACCGGCGATTTTCAGCTTGTCCACCGGCAGCAAGGTGTCTACTGCGGCACCACGCGGCGCATCCAGGCCGGCAAAAATACCTTTAAGTTCCTCTTTCAAAACACGGAAAAAATCCTCTTTCTCAAACGTAAGTTTACTGTTCTTGCGGAGATTTGCCAATATTTGCTCTACCAGTTCCATAGAAATATCCGAAAGAATCAACAGTTCCTCAACATCTTCAAATATCTCTTCCTTTGCTTTTTTAGAACCCAGGATGAGACTCAACTTTTTCTTCAACGGCGTTTTAAACAGGTCATTCATTTTCATATGCCTATTATAACTCTTTAGCCCCTATATTTCAATTCTAAATTTGGTCAATGCCCATTGACTAAATTTATCAGAGATTGCGTTGGCCTGAGGTGCAAAGAAAAAAACATAATGAAACAAGACTTTACCCCGGACTTTAGTCATTAGTCATTGGGAGGGGAGCTTATAAGAGCAGTCATTTGTCATTAGAAGGCTTCTCTGTGATCTCTGTGGCAAAAATATTCTGCCGGAAAATGGCAGGATTTTAGAACCAGGTAAACTTTCCTTTGTCTCCTTTCCTTAAAGGGTATCCAGTCAGGCAAAATGAAAAAACTTGGCTATAGGCTTGAGATGGGTTAAGATAATAATGGAGGTGACACATAGACACAGAAAGTACAGGAAGAAGACATCGTCAGAGAGAAAATACCAGTCCATTAGAAAGGAACGAGATAGAGGAAATTAGCAGTCATCTGGTGCGAGTTTTTTCACCCCAAAAGATAATCCTTTTCGGTTCTTGTGCAACAGGGAAGGCAGATCGTCACAGTGACATCGATCTCCTGGTAATAACATCTTTTTCAGGTCGGCGACGGCAACTGATGGTAGAGATGGACCGAGCGATAGCCTCGTTCAAGAAGCCTGTTGATATCATCATACAAACCGCCGATGAATACGATAAGAATCGCCTTATCCCAGGAACCATTGCCCGTTACGCTTTTTTAGAGGGAAAAGTTCTCTATGACAGCCATAAGCATTGAACTGGTAAAGAAAGCCCGGAAGTGGGTATCTTATGCAGAAGAAGGATTGTTTAATAAGAATAGATAAAGACATAAGGATGAAGGAACACGAAAGTACACGAAGAAAGAGAGGAAAAGCAGAAGAGAGGGTAATTTTTTTCAAAAATTGCATGTTTTTTTCCATCGATGGCAAAATTCATCCAAATTCATTAATTTTTTTGCAGCGATGGGCAAATTAATCCTAATTTCATGAGTTTTTTTGAGACGATGGCAAAATTTATGCAATTTTGCATAAATTTTGCCGTGGGAAGGATTTTTTTCTCCATCGGTGGGATTATTTTTGCGTCGATGCGATTTTTTTTGCATCGATGGAGTTTTTTTTGCAATGAAAGGACTTAAGTTGTATCGCTGCTAATATTTTCTCATCACCGGGATTTATAACGCAGCAAAACGTTCCTGTTTGCAGCGTTAGGAATTAAAAGCCGCAGGGAGCACAGAGGAGGGGACCAACTCCTCCGTGTCCTCTGTGTCCTCTACGTCTCTGTGGTTTTTCTTTATCCCGGCCTATTTCTTGGTATCTTCAGTTTCCGGTTCTGCCTTTCCCCGGTACCTTTTAAAAATCTCACCCAGGTCTTTGACGATCACATCGCATCCGGGAGTGCCGTTTTTTTCCGCCGCTTTCACCGCATCGTAGAACACCCGTCCTGCCAGGTAAGCTTCAGCACCCACTGCCATAAGGGTATCATTGACCTTTTCCATCACGGGTTCTCCCACTTCCATTACCTCTTGCAATTGTTTTGCCAGGTTCAAATCCATTATATGAGCGCCAACATCCAGGAAAGATGGCACTAATTCGGGATGATGCGTTTCATAGCCAACGGTAGTCTCTACGAAACCGAGGGTCTTTTTTCCCATTTTTGGGAACTCCTTTCTTTCTTCTACAGTCAAGTTCACGGCAAAGGGATCGATAATGGCCTCGATTTCCCTGAACTTCTGGATAATCAAGTTTTTGTTTTCATCGCTTAGTTCAGCGTTAATGTTTTTATACTTCATAAGAAGCCTCCTTTGATTTAATTTATTTTACATCCAAAGTGGCCACCTCGATGTAAGGGGATATTCTACCCGGCTTTCCCGTACTTGTCAAAATGCATTTTTTTAATAAATGAGTGTTTTCTGAATCGAAAAAAATAAAATCCCTGTTATAAAAGGATTTCCAGCGATGAATTTGAAGGGATAGGAAAATATTTTACTATTTTTTGCTAAGTTAAAAAAGTCGGAAATGAAAAAAATAACTATGAATAAGTTTGAATAATTAATTTATTAAAGTGGGTTAAATAATTCCCGGCAGCAATAATGCCTAATACTAAGTCTTGATCAAACTTTTGCACACATTTACAGTGTGCATATAATTTAGGGGTTTGGTCAGTATTTTGTGTTCACCCTGCCTTTTCGGGTTCTCTTTTTTCTTTTTGAGAATTTTAAACGGAACTGGTGCGGAGTTATATTGACTTCTTTCTTGAATACTTTTATAAAGTAGTTCCCATCGCAGTAATCCAGTTTCGCGGCTATTTCATCCATGGACAAATCCGGGCGCTGGAGTAATAATTTTCTGGCCACAGTCATTTTACGTTGAACGATAAGCTCATATAGTGATGATTTAAAAAAATCTTTATAACAGCGGGATAGGTAAGATTCACTGATCCCGAGCTGGCGGGCGATCCAATCCACCGACAGAAATTGGAAATCCTCACATTCGCTTTTGTATACGACGAAGTGGGTTAACACTGCGATTCCTTTCTTTTTAAATTCCGGGTACCATTCCCAGCACTGTTTTTGCTCCTGGATGTACTGTTCCAAATCGTTTCTCATTAACAACCTCCTTTACAATAAATAGCCGGCCCGCGGTCATGAACCGGAAGCCATGGGGCATCAGGGCGCTAAATATCTTATACGTAAAAACCCTTGAAAAAGTTTATTTTTTTTTAGCCACAAAGGCACGAAGGCACAAAGGATTTATTTATAATAAAACCTTTTGTGTTACTTTGTGTCTTGGTGTCTTAGTGGCTAATTTCACGATAAGTAAAAATTTACTTTTCGGATAGCAAATAGATGATGGTTCTTCGGAGCTCTTCTCCTTTTAAATCAAAAGACCTCAGGATTCCTTTTTTGTCTATTAACCAGTGGGAAGGAATCGAATTGATCCCGTAACGTTTAACAATACTGTCGTCCCAAACCTTTCCACTGCAGGCATGTTTCCATTCCAACTTATTCCCCTGTATATACTTTTTTGCCCGGCTAATATCTGAATCCAGGCTGACAGCCATGATTTCAAAACCTTTATCTTTAAATTGATCGTGGTATTTTTTTAACCGGGGCATCTCTGCCCGGCAAGGGTCACACCAGATGGCCCAGAAAACAACAAGTATCACGTTTCCCTTCTGCTGCGAAAGAGTAAACGTCTTACCGGACAGGAGTTTTACATTAAAATTCCGGGCAGGCCTTCCCAGGCCAATGCTCATTTTAATCGCTTCAATGATCTCGTAGAACCGTTTCTCATATTGAAGCAGTGCATATTTTTTCTCCGCCAAAATCCGGTAACTGATAAATCCTCGATTTACCGCCTCTTGTAACCAGTCCAGTGCATCACTTTTACTTCCCATTTTTATATACACATGCACAACATTCATGCTGTCCCATGGGGATTTGATTTTGGCGATTTGATCTTTTCGCATCGCCGTTTTAAGCGCTTCCTGCCACTTTTCTTGCAGAAACAACACATTGTATTTAGCAGATAATAGTTCCTCGGATTCACCGGATTTCTTTATTTCTGAATCGAGAAACGTCAATGCCTCATCGTACTTTTTCTGTGTCGTTAATATGTTGTATTTCATTTGCAGCAGTTGGTTAGTGGAACCGAAATCCTTCAGCGCTTTCTCAATCACTTTAAGGGCGTTGACGTAATCCTTTTGACCGTACAACCGGTAAATCTCCCGGTAAACCTCACGCGGGTCTACATCCATTTCCTCTTGAGAGATCAAACCCGGGTTACCATACGGATAAGCATAAAAACAAAGAAAAAGTAATGAAATGACCGATACCGATATAATTATTTTTTTCATTTTAATCTCCTACGTTTGTTTCAACACTGCGCTTGAAACAAAAGCTACCTGCAGTGGAACACGTAATATGTAGAGCATGCTGCCTATTACCGCACTGTAAGTGCCTCACTCTGGTATTTCTTTACCTTTACCTTCTTTTGACAGGTTGAGATCGATATAACCCTGGACAGCAGCACCATCGGAATCCTTTACTTCGAATATGATTCTTACAATAGGGGAAAGGCGGGGCCCGGCCGTATCCGGTTGTTTTGGTTTTCTCTTTACGCTTTCCCTGTCACTGGTTTCTTCATCTTCCCTACCCCCGGTTTGGGTGTCGCTAGCAGTGGGTTCATCCTTGGGTATTTCATAGATATCCCAGGTCATTTCTCCGGTTTCCGGGTCAATGGTGATGCCCAGACCCAATGGGGCAACCAATTGATAAGTCAGTGGGTCGCCGTCCGGGTCCGCGGCATTGATGGTATAATGAAAACGGCCGGGGATTTTAAAGGGGGCCACCGGTGAAAGCTTGAGGACTGGTTTTGCATTCTGTATTGTTACTCTCTTGCTGTTGATAGGTTTAGCTTCATGAATCCCCCTGGAGGCCATCACCCGGCAGTAAACCTTATCCCCTTTTTTATAAGATTGCCTGGCTAACAGTCTGTTATTGTTTTCAG
>WVZO01000299.1 GCA_011772425.1 Candidatus Aminicenantota bacterium | reverse complement strand
TGATAGGAAAGCCGGGTAGCTAATAAATCCGTACTACTCAGCAGGGATTCCGCATAATCATTACCTCCGGCTCCACCAGTCGCGAAAACCCGGATTTTCCATTGAAGGTTATCCGATGCCCCAAAATAGACACCGATGAGCCCTTCATAGGTGTCCGGGTCACACCCGGCATCTTCCAGTGCCTCCCACACACATTCATGGAAAAACCTCAGTTGGGGGTCCATAACAGTGGCTTCTCCGGGGGTGTAACCGAAAAAAGCAGCATCAAAATACTCGATATTTTCCAGATACCCTTTGGCTTTGACATAATCAGAATCCTCAAGTTCTTCCGGATGAACCCCGGCCTCTATCAGTTCCTCATCGGTGAAAAAAGTAACTGATTCAACACCGTTTTTTAGATTTTCCCAGAATTTATGGATATTTCCGGCCCCAGGGAACCGCCCGGCCATACCGATAACCGCCACTTCCAAGCCGGTCTCCCTGGTTTCTTCCTGTGGGTCAATCATGCCGCAGGCTCCTTATTATTGTTCTCAGCGATGTATCCGACAAAATACTTCCTTATTATCCAGTCAATAGACAATGGTCAATGGTCAATGATGAATTCCAAAAGTTGAGATATAGTAGAACACCAGTTACTTTGAAAAAACCTGATATACATTACTCACAAGCTGTCGCCCCTGAGAAAGAAGGGGCATTTCTATGTACATTACAACTACAACATCAACTACTTTTCATTTTATTATCGACCTTGATTAGGGAATAAAGTATGATTATCACAATTTCCTTCTCCTGTAAATATATAATATGGTCACCTCTTATAGGTCATAAACCATGAATTATTAAGCATTCAGAAAACAATATACAAAAATGTTACCCCATCTTCGCCAGTAGATTTGGGATCAGGCAAAAAAAATACTCTTCGGCTATTCCCTATTATTCTCAAATATCAGCAAAGACTCTTTCTCACTTTTGTTCTTCTTTCGTTTCATTACTTGAAGCAGTGGATTCTCCTCTTCATCTCTAACAATCAAGAAGACAAAATGCTTTGTAATCTTTAAACCGTATCCCTCTACTTCGACCCTGGCAAGGGTATTACCTTTGGTATCCAGGAGCCAGTATTTTCCCATGCTTTCACCAGGGGGTCTTGATTCCCCGATAAGCAAATGATTATCCGGGGTCAGTGATAGATGGCTGATATTCGGTTTTCTATCATAAATTGATTTTTTATATTTTTTGATCACATGCCCGAAGCGGGCAAACCAGGCTTTATCGCGAAAGTTCTCTATCCGGTCTTTCTTCCAGGCCTCCAGGTCCCGGTCCGTCACCTTTTGCGGTTCCGGCAGCGATGTTTTTATCTCCCCGGTTTTCTTCCCCTTGAGATCGTAAATCTTAAGAACATTACTCTGTCCATCGGTAAAAACAATGGATTTTTCCTCCAGCAGCACCCATTGAAATACCGGTACAAAAGGTATTCCCAGGTCGGCACCATCACTGCGGAGCGATATTCTTTCCACATAGTTCGTTCTTAAAATTTCAGTGCCCATCTCTCCCTCTTTGGTGATGATGATAAGCGCAGTTGGGCAGCGGTACAGGAAGTAATCGCCTGTTTTCCCCTTATCGCACCTAAAAAAAGCTTCAGTCAATAAACTGCCGTTCTTCAGCGGTATGGAGCGTGAAATGGCGTAGTTTTTGGTCATCTTTAATTTGATGACGTTATGGAATTTGCCGGATAATTCCATGAAGGTAATCCAGCGGTGCCCCCCAAAGAACTCACTAAAGTAGAGCATCTTTTTATCATAGGTAAAGTTGAAGTAGACCCCGTCGGCTCTCTGGATTTCGCCTGGTCCCTGGCCTTTTCCGCCCATCTTTCTCAAGAACTTTCCTTCCGGTGAAAAGACGTTGATAAACACAGTTTGGTAGTCGTAGATGTAGATATTTCCCTCAGGTCCTTCTTCCACCTGGACCGGGGCGTAAATCTCATCGCCTTCGTTATCTCCGATGAAAAAGGATTCGCTTAAAGGACATAGATAAGTACCCATCAAACATATTGTTATGAGGAACAGAACTGCGATTTTCATGTTTCACCTCCTGGTTAATCGGATAAGGTTATATGTTTAGCATATCGGGGAAAAAAATACAAGCATCAATGTGATCCTATCATTTTTGTATCCTGGAAACACAAATTTACATCAAATAAATAGGAGTCAACATCCGAAAGATACAAGTTTGTGATGAGTAGATACAAACTTACATCAAAAAGACACAAGTTTGTGAGCGACCGATCACAAACTTGCATCCATTGAATACAATTTTACATCATAATGAAACAAGATTACATCAAAAATCTTTATTTTCAGTTAATAGAGATACAAACATGTATCAACAAAACACAAATTTACATCAAAGAGACACAAACTTGCATTCAGGAAGATATGACTCTGAATTCTACAAGCACAAAAATGTATCAAAACGATGCAATTTTGTATCTCCTGCCAGTTGTTTTATAATTAATTACATCAAATTTGTATCTCCCGGTCACAATTTTGTATCTCCCTGGTCACAAATTTGTGATTATCCGGTCTTAAACTTGTACCTTGCTGAAGCAAATTTGTTACCGGATGGTCTCAAATTTGTTTCAATATGACCCGATTAATATAGAAACGCTAACAAATCTGTATTTTTTTGCTGTAAACTTGTTTCAAATTGATGTATTTTTGTTCATGTATAAGGTGACGGGCAAATTTGTTCATTTCAAGCGCGAAAAAATTCTTTGTGGCTTTGTGGCTTTGTGGCTAAGTTGCTAATAGTACTGTCACTGTCAAAGGTTTTATGATAAAATAAAAATTGCCCACGAGTGACGCGAATAAACAATGGAAAAAAGAATGAAGAGTAAACAACCATTACTAAGGGTTATCGGTTCACTGACAGCCGCCAGCCTGTTGGCTTTATTCCTGTTTTCCAGTACTAAAACCATCAAGGCCCCTGATTTCCCGGGATCATGCCCATGGTTGAATACCCATGAACATCTCTCCCTGGAAAAATTAAAGGGACACGTCATCCTGCTGAATTTCTGGACCTACGGCTCCATCAACTGCATACACGTGATACCGGACCTGGAATACCTTGAGAAAAAATACCACGACAAACCTTTCCATGTCATTGGTGTGCATTCGGCGAAGTTTTACAATGAACAGGATGCCGAGAACATCCGGGCCGCTATTGCCCGATATGAGATTAAACACCCGGTGATAGTAGACAAGGGTCATAAAATCTGGCGCACGTATAGGGCCAGTGCCTGGCCCACCTTTGTTTTAATCGGCAGTGACGGCAATGTGATTGTTGTATTAAGAGGCGAAGGTCAGCGAAATACCCTGGACCGCCTGATCCAAGGGGCACTTAAACTGGGAAAACGCAATATCACACTGGCTGCCCAAAAATATGAAATCAAAATTCCACCCATACCGGAAAGGCAATTGGCTTTCCCCGGTAAACTGGCAATGAATATAGAGAAACAGGTATTATATATCTCCGATTCCAATCATAACCAGATCGTCGAAGCAGTTCTTGAAACTCCTACAAAAGCAAACGTACGGCATCGTATCGGCAGCGGCCGGAAAGGGTTAAAAGATGGCAATTATACCAAATCCGCTTTTTTCAGGCCCCAGGGTATTGATTTTCATAATGGCCGCCTTTACGTGGCGGATACGGAAAACCATGCGATTCGTGTGGTGGATTTAACCAAAAAAAAGGTAAAAACCCTGATAGGCACCGGCAAACAGGGAGACTATGGCGAACCCAACTCCCCCTGGGACCTGGTTTACTATAATAACAATCTCTACATTGCCATGGCCGGGAGCCATCAACTGTGGCGATACGATTTAAAAAAGAAAAAAATGGATCATGCTGCCGGAAACGGTTATCAAAATATCATGGACGGCAGTGCCTTCGGTTCCAGCCTGGCCCAGCCTTCCGGAATTACCACTGACGGCAAAAACCTGTATTTTGCCGACTCCGAAGCATCCGCACTGCGGTATTCCTCTATTGAGAAAGGAGCAGTTAAAACGCTGATCGGCAAAGGACTGTTCAAGTTCGGATTTAGAGACGGCAAATTTGCCGATGCGTACTTACAGCATCCGCTGGGAGTGTTTTACAGCGATAACAAGGTATACATTGCCGACACGTATAACCACGCGGTGCGCACAGCAGACCTTGCAGCCGGGACCATTCGCACGCTTATCAAACGGAGTAACAAAACCACCTGCAATATCAATGGCACCGATTACTCTGTTTTACCCCTCTATGAACCCAATGATGTGCTGGTTTATAAGAATTACATCTACATTGCCGATACCAACAACCATTTGATTCGTGTTTACGATACAACGACAAAAAAACTTGAAACCCTAATCCTGGTGGAGTGAAGCACGGGCATCATGGAATACAGGGAATTCGAATGCTAAAACAAACGGTATAACAATCGGTTTGCACAGATTTACACTCCGCCAAATAGGAAGGGCAATAATATGGACTGGTTTTGCAGTCATTTTGGCCGGACGGACAAAGGGGCGGCCAGGATGGCGGCGGCGTTCCACCTTTGATTGCCTTTTGCTCATCATTCTCCAGGTCGGTAATAAAACTCTTGACCGTGAGAGCTCCAAGATTTAACTTCATTTTTTTGCTCATGTTGAAACCTCCCTTCTTGCAAATTTATATTTAGAGTTTTAAAAAACATTTGCTGCACTTATCAACTTATATTTACCAGATTTAACAGCAAAAATCAATCTTTTTGTGAATTTCTTTTTTCTCTCTTGAATCTTTTCCTTACTTATGTTAATCATATGGGATGAATGCAATTTTAAAAAATCCAGTGTTAATTATTGTAGACGTTCAAAACGTCCTGGATGACCCAAAACAGGGTCAACCCAACAATCCCCGGGCAGAGAAAAATATTACCAAAATCCTGGACAGGTGGAGAAAGAAAAGCCTCCCGCTTTTTCATGTCCAATATATCTCTCCCAGGAAAGCGTCTCCTTTTCACAAAGATGCACCCGGTTCCAAACTCAAAGAATCCGTTCAACCACTTCCGGGAGAACCGCTGATTATCAAACACTTCGAGAGTGCCTTCATGAAAACCGACCTGGAAGACCGCCTGAAAAAAACCGATGCGGATGCCCTTGTTTTTGTGGGTTATTATACGGACCAGTGTGTGGCATCCACGGCCAAAGTTGCCAACAACCTTGGTTTTAAGGTTTTTGTCGTGGCAGACGCAACCGCCGCCACCGGATGCCGGGGTTACAATGGGAAATACTACGACGCCGAAGATATCCACCAGATGACCCTGGGCAGCCTGCAGCGCGATGGAATTACTGTCATTCAAACCTCTGACCTGATGACTTTTGCCGCTGGCAGCAAGGGGGGCTCTTTTCGAGAAAACCTCCCCCCTTGACCCCCCNNCCCTTGACCCCCCGCAAAAGCTTTTATTTAGAGACTGTTTATTTTTAATTAAATAAATGGTAAAATACCCTTTATTAAAAACGAATCCCTGAAAAACCGTGTAAATCTGCGGCTAAAATAGAAGGAGAAAGCATGAGAAAATCATCACTTCTAAAAATATTGGTAGTACTGATGTTAACAGCAGTGGCACCGCTATTGAATGCTCAAGGCCATGATGCCATCGATTTTACCGCTGTAGATATCAATGGTAACCGGATACGATTATCCGATTTTTACGATAAAGTGGTTCTACTGGATTTTTGGGCCACCTGGTGCCCTCCCTGCCGCAGAGAAATACCCAACCTGATCGAAATCAAAAATGCCTTTAAACATAGAAATTTTGAAATCATCAGCATCGACGGCTTTGAAAGGCGCGATAATGCCAGGGCGTTTCGATTCGTAAGAGAAAAAAGGATGAATTGGATTCATATCATCAATAAACGGAAAGGTAAAGAAATTGCAAGAATGTACGGTGTAGAATATATTCCCGCTACTTTTGTTATTAAAAATGGAAAGATCGTGGCCGCCGGTTTGAGAGGCCATGAATTAAAAGCCGCGATAAGAGAACTGGTGAGATAGACTTAAATCCACCGCAACTTTTTTTATAGCGCACGATTTGTATCTCTTCGTGTCTTGGTGTCTTCGTGGCAAAATAAATTGCAATTTTATTTGACATTTTCTAGTTTTTGCTGTAAAACGTTAATTTAATTAACACATTAATTTAAATCATCCGGAGTAAAAGGCGTTTTATGGCAAGACATATCAAAAAGTACAGCAAGCAAACAATCAATGATATCCCCGAATTTGACCGTCCGCGGGAAAAGATGATGGCCAAAGGCCCGGAATCGCTGTCCACCCTGGAATTGATGGCGGTGCTGGTGGGAAGCGGTAACAAATCGATAGATGTATATACAACGGCAAGGGATCTGGCACAATTGGTAGAAAAGGAATTTGACGGCCTTTCCCTGGAAAAACTTCAAAAAATCAATGGTGTCGGTAAGGTCAAAGCCTGCCAGATCATCGCAGCAATAGAATTTTCCCGGCGTTTCCTGCTGTATGATGGCATTCCCATAAAAAATGATACAGACATACTCCCCCTGGTGGAAGAATTAAGAGATAAAAAACAGGAATATTTTTTAACCTTCACCCTGGATGGAGGCCATCACCTGATTGAAAAACGCACCGTTTTTATCGGTACATTGAACCAATCCCTGATTCATCCCCGGGAAATATTTGCCGATGCCATCACCGACCGGGCCGCTGCTGTTATTTTTGTCCATAACCACACTGCCACAGACGTTTATCCTAGTAAAGAAGACATCCTGGTGACCAAACGCCTGCTGGAAGTGGCAGAAGTGATGGGGATTGAGGTTTTGGATCACATCATTGTTAACAAAACCGACAGCTTTAGTTTCAAAAATAAAGGCCTGCTGGACAGTAAATTCTAATTTTTTCCTTTTTTTGTATTGCATATTCATTTTATGTAGTGTATTATAATGCGATATGAAAAAAATAGTAATGATATTCGTATTAGGCGGTCTGGCTTTCTATGGGTTCCCCATGGTTCCGGGATATTCCGGGGCACGGTCTTTATCCCTGGGATATGCATCCACAGCCTTTAATTACGACATCAACTCCATTTTCATCAATCCCGCCATCTTATCCTCAGTCAACTACTCGTTGTCAGGATACCAATACCAAACCAGCTACCTGGATTACAAAAATTTCCAGGAAGATTTAAGCGATATCCTGGAGTATAATCTAAAAGAATTCGAGAATATCAACGCCGAAGATAAAACCACCCTCTTCTCAAAACTGGAGGACCTTTACCAATCTAAAGTCGGTATGTACGGTTTCCTCTCCAACATTCCGGGATATATCTCCAGGGGTTATGGTCTTTCCATTTCCTTCATCAATACTGCCATTGTCAACCCGGTAATTCCCGGTGAAGATAGTATCTTTAACAAAGAAGTCAGTGAAATCACCAATGCGGATATCGCCGCTTTGAAAATGAATTTTCTTGGTCTGAAGTATAAGCAAATCTCCCTTTCCTATGCCATGAAGGTTTACAGTTCCATTCACATGGGAATCAGCCTTCATTACCTGAATGGGAAAATTACCGAATTCACCGGGTCCATTGTGGATGATATCTTCACCCCGGAAGCTGAGGCCAAAGATTATCTGGAACACGGTTGGGGAAATGCCCAGGATAAGTTTTCTAAATTTATCGCCGATCTTGGTTTCAACGTGGACCTGGGCAGATATTTTAAAGCAGGCCTGATGATGAAAAATATTGGTGCTGCCAAAATCGAAACCCCGTTAAGAAAAATTACCATCCCTAAACGGATGACTGCTGGACTGGCATTCCGGCCCAATGCCCAGTGGGGAATCTACCTGGATATGGACCTCAAGAAACTGGACTTGCTTTATGACGGTCAGGATATGCAGCCCATCTCCTTTGGTATAGAAAAAGGATTTTTTAAGAATAAATTTTTTGTCAGGGTTGGAATGCTGAGCGATTTAGCGGAAAAGTACTTCATCGGAAAAAAATCCAATGCCTTGTATGGACTGGGTGTGGGGTTCAATATGAAAAAAATTATTGTGGACCTTGCCGTGGGCATCGACAACGATGGTACCATAAAAAACCTGGCTGTATCCGGATTTATAATCGTAAAATAAAAAAGAAATGTTGACATATTCATTAGATTAAACTACAATAAAAACATGACGATGAAAATTGGAGAGCTTCTGTTAGACGACAGTAAAATAAACCAGGAACAATTGCAGAATGCCCTGGAAATTCAAAAGAATGAGCCGGGCAAATTGGGCAGTATTCTCATCCGTCTGGGTTATGTTACCGAAGAAGACATTGCCCAGGCATTGAGTAAGCAGTTCGGTTATCCTTCCATCAATCTATCAAAGTTTGATATTGATGGACGGGTGCTGGAATTGATCAAACCCGAGATGGCCAGGAAACATATTGTCATGCCGGTGCACCGCATCGGTTCCATATTAACGCTGGCCATGGCAGACCCTTCCAACCTCTTTGTACAAGAAGAAATCCGCTTCTCAACCAATTTAAGAATCCAGGCAGTCATTGCACCGGAAAGTTCTATTATCCATGGTATTGACAAATACTACGGGTCCTCTACCGGTATCGAGGCCCAGAAATTCCTTGAAGAGATCGAATTGGGAGACCTGGATGGAAGTGCCATCGAATTGGTGGAAGATGAAGATGATTACATGTATGAAGGCGAAACAGATGAGGATGCCCCTGCGATTAAACTGGTAAACCTGATTTTTCAGGATTCGGCCAGCAAAGGTGCATCGGACATCCACTTTGAGCCTTATGAAAAAGTATTCCGTATCCGCTTTCGCATCGATGGGGTTTTACACGAGTACATGACTCCCCCCATGAACTTAAAAAATAAAGTCTTATCCCGTGTCAAATTGATCTCGGGCATTGATATTGCGGAACGTCGGCTGCCCCAGGATGGACGCATTAAAACCAGGTTGACCGTTGAGACCAAAACCAAATCCATCGATATGAGGGTTTCTTCGCTGCCCACCATTCATGGAGAAAAAATCGTTATCCGGCTTTTAGATAAAGACATGTTAATGCTGGACATGACCAAGCTCGGTTTTGAACCACTCTCTTTGCAGCGATTTGAAAAAGCCATTTCCGAACCCTGGGGCATTGTCCTGGTTACAGGACCCACCGGTTCGGGTAAAACCAATACCCTCTATTCCGCCATTTCAAAATTGAACAGTGATGAAGTCAATATAATAACTGCAGAAAACCCTGTAGAATTTAATCTTTTTGGAATTAACCAGGTGAACATAAAGGAATCCATCGGCTTAACCTTCCCGGCAGCACTGCGGTCGTTTTTGCGGCAAGATCCAAACATCATCCTGGTGGGAGAGGTCCGGGATTTTGAAACGGCTGATATAGCGATAAAGGCAGCATTAACCGGTCACCTGGTGCTGTCTACCCTTCATACCAATGATGCACCTTCCACCATTGCCCGGTTGATTAACATGGGAATTGAACCGTTCCTGGTTGCCAGTGCAGTGCGCCTGGTGGTGGCACAGCGATTGGTTCGACGGTTGTGCACCTGCAAAAAACCAGCCAAAACCCCGGTGCAAACCCTGATCGATATCGGGTTCCATCCGGAGGAGGCTAAATCCGTCAAAATTTATGAAGCGGTGGGTTGTGAGAAGTGCAGCAATACCGGGTATAAGGGAAGACTGGGCTTGTTTGAAGTAATGGAAATCGATGAAGAATTGAGAGAACAGATCATGATCGGTGCATCCACCGCGGAGTTAAGGCAAAAATCCAAAGAAAAAGGAATGTATACGCTGCGAATGAGCGGCATTGAGAAGATCAAAACAGGGATCACCTCTATCGATGAAGTGCTGAGAGAAACAACTAAAATGTAATTTAAAAGGAGATTTAAGATGGCGTTACCATTGCCACAACTATTAAAGATAATGGTGGATGAAGGAGGAACCGATCTTCATATTACCACCAACTCACCTCCCATCATTCGTGTTCATGGGCAGTTAAGGCGCATCGAGCATCCATCGCTGAGCCCTGCAGAAACCAAGCAAATCATATATAGTATTTTGAATGATTCCCAGAAATACAAATTTGAGGAGAACTGGGAGTTGGATTTTTCATTTGGAATCAAAGGGATTGCCAGGTTCCGTGCCAATGTATTTATGCAAAGAGGTGCAGTGGCAGGGGCTTTTCGACGGATTCCCTATGAAATCTGGAGCTTTGACAAACTGGGACTACCGCCGGTTGTGGCGTCTCTATCCACCAAACCCAGGGGACTGGTACTGGTAACCGGTCCCACAGGTTCAGGTAAAACCACAACACTAGCTGCCCTGATCGATAAAGTAAATAATGAGCGTTCCGTTCACATTATTACCATTGAAGACCCCATCGAATATTTGCATACCCATAAGAAAGCCATGATCAATCAACGAGAACTGCACGCCGATACCAAAGGATTTCCCCAGGCGCTGCGGTCGGCGCTGCGGGAAGACCCGGACGTGGTGTTAATCGGTGAGATGAGAGACCTGGAAACCATTCAATCAGCCATCACCATTGCTGAAACCGGGCATTTGACCTTCGGAACTCTTCATACCAATTCAGCCTCTCAAACCATCAACCGGCTGATTGACGTATTCCCTCCCCATCAACAAGATCAGGTTCGCACCCAAATATCCATGAACCTGGAAGGCATTGTTACCCAGGCCCTGCTGCCCAGGGCCGACGGCAGGGGAAGATGCCTGGGAGTGGAAGTCCTGTTACCCAACGCGGCCATTCGCCACCTCATTCGAGATAATAAAATTCATCAGATCTATTCTTCCATGCAAACCGGACAGGAAAAATACGGCATGATTACCTTCAACCAGTCCCTGGCCAATCTCTATTTTAAACGGCAAATTACACTGGATTTGGCCATGGGTGTTTCCCACAATTCCGAAGAGCTCAATGAGATAATCAAACGAGGACCCAGTACCATATCATCTCAACTAAAAGCCACCTACACCACTTCAACCGTAGGCGTAGGCGCAGGTGCAGGTGCAGGTGCAGGTGCAGGTGCAGGTGCAGGTTTAGGAACAAACCCGGGAACAAACCCCGTGAGGGGCAAACAGTTCCAAGATTATTAGGGGGATCAAATGCCAGTATTTAGATACAAAGGAAAAAACCGTATAGGTAACATTGTTTCAGGTGAACGGGTAGCACGAACCCCGCAGGAAGTGATTGCCACCCTGGAAAAAGAACAAATCCAGGTGCTTAACGTCGAACGAAAAGGCATAAGCCTCAGTTTTAAACGAAAAAAGAAAGTTTCACTGCGGGATCTATCCGTCTTTAACCGTCAATTGGCCGTTATGTTTAATGCCGGCCTGCCCATTACCCAGGGTCTCAACATCCTGGCCACTCAACAAAAGAACAATTATTTCGCCGAGGCACTCCTGGAAATCCGAAAAGAAGTGGAAGCCGGTGCCAGTCTATCCAATGCCTTAAGAAAGTACCCGGATATCTTCAATGAACTTTACACCAGTATGATCCAGGCAGGTGAAGCCTCCGGTAACCTGGATACCATCCTGATGCGATTGTCTCAGTATATTGAGAGTATGCACCGCCTGGTGGGAAAAGTAAAATCCGCCCTGGCCTATCCTATTGCCGTGTTGATTATTGCGGTTATCATTACAGCGGTTATTATGGTAAAGGTGGTACCGATATTCGAAGAGATGTTTGACAACCTGGGTGCCGCCCTACCAATGCCCACCCAGGTGATTATTGATATATCCCATTTCATTCAACAGAATGCCCTTATTATCCTGGGAGTGATTGTAGGTCTCATTTTTGCCCTGAGATGGTATTACAAAACCTACAAAGGACGGCGGGTAATCGATCGGATAAAACTAAAATTACCTGTATTTGGCACCCTGATATTAAAGGCAGGTATCGCACGGGTAACCCGAACATTGGAAACGCTTTTAAATTCAGGTGTCGAGATTATTGAAGCCATGACCATCACTGCCAAAACATCAGGTAATGCCATCCTTGAAGATGCGGTGCTCAGAAGTCGCGCCTCTGTCCAGGAAGGAAAACCGCTGGGGGAATCCTGGGAAGACCAAAAAATCTTCCCCTTCATGGTAACCCAGATGGTATCCGTGGGTGAACAAACAGGTGCCCTCTCCACCATGCTGGCAAAAATCGCAGACTTCTATGACGAAGAAGTGAACCATGCTGTCGAGGCACTGGTGGCACTGATGGAACCTATTTTAATCCTGGTCTTAGGTGGATTAGTGGGCAGTATCATTGTCGCTATGTACATGCCTATGTTCGATATTATCGGCAAAGTTTAACGGTTTGATTGCCTTAGAAGACAAAAAGATACGGCGGAGATTTGTTTTTACAAACTCCATACGCATCGCTGTACTCTCTGCACTTCTCTTTACTTCTATTTTTCTATTACTGTTTGAAATCCCTTTCCCTATCTTTCCCATCATTATATCCCTGGGCGTGGCATTCCTGTTTAGCCTCCTGCATTTCCCTTTATTCAAACGAATAAACTATCGATTTGCCGTATACCTCCAGGTAATGGGAGACATTACCTTAATCACCATCCTGGTTTATTTCTCCGAGTCCTTTCGCAGTCCCTTTTATTTCTTATATATCCTGCCCATCATTGTTTCCTCCATATTCCTGAGCCGCAGGGATACCATTTACGTCGCCTCACTTTCATTTATTGTTTTCGGGACCCTGTCAAACCTGATTTACCTGAAAGTTATACCTTTCTATCCCCCGGATGCCAATATGGAAATCTCATTGGGGCATTTTATCTATAATCTGACCATGAGTTTCATTGCCTTCTCCACAGTGGCCGTTCTATTGTCCCATTACTTTGATAAAATCAGGCAGAAAGATGCAGAACTAAAACATGTCCAGGATAATTTAAGAGATATGATCCTGTTAAATAATACAGTGATGGAACGAATGGTAAACGGCTTTATCACCAGCGATGCCAACGGGGTGATTATCTCGTATAATGAAAAAGCCAAATCAATGCTGAAGCTCAGCAGTAAAAGTAATGTTTTTGATCTCTTGTTGGCAGAATTCGATTCCCATGAAATCGAAAAAATCTCTCAGGCCAACAGTAGTAATTATTTTGAAATCGACAGCCATAACCTTACCCTTGGGGTTTCGGTATCTGTCATTGAGAATATATACTCCTTCGCTCGCATATTTGTATTTATTATAACTGACCTGACGGAGAAGCGAGCCATTGAAGATCAGTTAAGAAAAAAAGAACATCTAGCCCTTCTTGGCGAAATGTCTGCGGGCATTGCCCATGAGATTCGCAATCCCCTGGCTTCTATTTCGGGTTCCGTGCAGTTCTTGCGAAAAGAATTGGAGCTTGAAAACGAGGAATACAAAAATTTGATGGATATTATCGTGAAGGAGTCCGAGCGGTTAAACCATGCCATTGAGGATTTTCTTGAATTTGCCAAAGTCACCCCAATGGAAAAAACAGACATCGATCTTTCCTCCCTTATCGAAGAAGTCGCGGGCCTGGTGATTTTAAACCATAAAGAGATCAAACTGGTCAAAAAATACAGCCTGGGGCATATCGTTCACGTGGATATAAAAAAAATAAAACAAGTACTCTGGAACCTGGTTAACAATGCAGTGAAGTCGGTGAACGGCCGGGGAACCATTGAAATCAATGTCTACCGGAAAGAAGAAGATGTTTATCTTTCCATTATTGACAGCGGTATTGGCATTGAAAAGAGCGAATTACCAAAAATATTTACACCTTTTTATTCGAAGTTTTCATCCGGCATCGGTTTGGGGATGGCGTTGGTGAAACGAATCATCGATGAACATAATTTTGAGATAACCATACATTCTCAAAAAGATATTGGGACAGAGGTAATCATATGTTTCAAGAACCAGTAAAGATATTGGTGGTGGATGATGATGCCAGTATCCGTAATATGTTGAGTATTGTTTTAAAAAACAGCGGTTATGATGCAGCCGCTGCCGACAGCAGCGAATCTGCCCTGAAGCGATTAAAAACCGAAATGTTTCACCTCATTATCTCTGATATAAAGATGCCGGGGATCAGCGGCATTGAATTGCTGAAAAAAATAAAAGTCATCAATCCTGAAATCCCGGTGATTATGATCACAGCCTTTGCCTCTACCAACGACGCCGTAGAAGCCATGAAACTGGGCGCGGAAGACTATATCACCAAACCCTTTAACCTCGATGAATTAAAACTCATCATCGAAAAATCCCTGTACAAAAAAGATATTGAAAACGAAAATATTAAATTAAAATCCCAACTTTCCGACAAAGAAAAATTTGAAAATATCGTAGGCAAGAGTCATCAAATGTTAAAAATCTTCGAATTGATTGATACCATTTCCCAGACCGATTCCACTGTATTAATCACGGGTGAAAGTGGAACAGGAAAAGAATTGATTGCCAGGGCCATTCACAATAAAAGTCCACGGAGAAACAAAGAATTTATTTCCATCAACTGCGGTGCCTTACCGGAAAATCTACTGGAGAGTGAATTATTCGGTCATATCAAAGGTTCATTTACCGATGCTTACAAAGATAAAGAGGGATTGTTTGAACAGGCAGATGAAGGAACGCTGTTCCTGGATGAAATTGCCGAGATGTCCCAGAAGATGCAAGTAAAGTTACTCAGGGCCATCCAGGAGAAAAAAATCCGGCGGGTGGGCAGTAATAAAGAAATCGAAGTGGACGTCCGCATTATCTCTGCTACCAATAAAGACCTGACCGAAGAGATGAAAAAAGGTGAATTTCGTTCCGATCTTTTTTACCGGTTGAATGTCATCTCCATTTTTATTCCTCCCTTACGGGAGCGGAAGGCTGATATTCCCTTATTGTTAAACTACTTTCTAAAGTACTACAATAAACGATTTAACCGTAACATCAAAGGGTTTGAAAAGGAAATACTGGATTTATTCATGAATTATCCCTGGTCCGGGAATATCCGGGAATTGGAAAATTTTGTCGAACGGGCTGTGGCACTGGAAAAAAGCGAATATATCGGTTTAAATTCTTTGCCCACGGAATTGATCTACAATATTTCGGAGAAAAGCGCCGCGGAAACGGATATCAGCTCAATGCTCCTGGAAGGGGACTTTGATTTTTCGCAATATATTGATGACATCAGTCAGAAAATCATATTGAAAGCATTGGAGCTCAACAATGCCAATATTAAAAAAACAGCCGCTATGTTGAAGTTGAACTACCGTTCATTGAGGTATTTATTGGATAAATACAATTTAAAAGGGAAATAATGTGAGCGAAGCGAACTAAGTTCTAATTATCTTTTGAGTCCAGGAAAGTGGTTTTGGCGGAATGCTTCATAGAGTACCAGGGCCACGGTATTGGAGAGGTTAAGGGACCGGGCCTCTGCTTGCATGGGAATACGTAGACAGTTACCCGGGTGTTTGGCCAGGAGGGTATTAGGAAGACCGGCGGTCTCCTTACCGAAAATGAAATATATGTGCCCCCGAAAATCAATCTCGTGGTAGCTGCGTTGTCCTTTCCTGGTCAAGAAGTAAAAGGTGCCGTCCCTGTTGGTATTAAAAAAAGTGTCGATATTGGGGTAGCAGGTTATTTCCACCAGGTGCCAGTAATCCAATCCCGCCCGACGGAGGTAGCGATCCTCCAGCGAAAACCCCAGGGGTTCGATTAAATGCAAAGGGCAGCCCAGGGCCGCACAGGTCCGCACGATGTTCCCGGTATTCTGGGGAATCTCCGGTTCCACCAGCACCACTTCCGCACTGAAATCGGTTTTATTTTGTTCTTTTTTTCTTCTACTTTTTGCTGCTTCCATATTTCTTTGGGTCCGCCGCTAATGCTACATTAGAGAATCAGGTCTGCTGTTGATAAACCACCCGGTTCCTGCCGGAATCTTTTGCTTCGTAAAGGCATATATCGGACGTTTTTATGAGTCGGTTCAGGTCTTTTTCCACCTCAGTGCCAATCGGACCATCGCAGCCGCCGATACTTGCTGTTATGGGAATGCCGTCGGGTTTCAGGTCTTCGAGGGTTTGGCGAATTTTTTCAGCAACGCTGCTGCCAGCCCCGGGTTCCACACTGGACAGGAAAACAATAAACTCTTCACCGCCGTACCTCCCGCAAATATCCGACTTTCTTACCGACGATTTAATACCACTGGCAACCTCGCTTAAAACCCTGTCCCCGGTTTGATGACCGAAGGTATCGTTGATCAGTTTAAAATAATCGATATCTATCATTAAAATTCCCACATGATACTTATTTCGATGGGCAAAATATGCCAATGGTCTTATTGCCTGGAGAAATCCTCTCCGGTTCATCATATTGGTTAGATAATCCGTATTTCCCTGAATGGCAAGCTGTTTATTCTCTTTCCAGAGTCTTGTCAACGTTTCCCCCAGGAGTTCCATTTCCGGCGTTACTTTTCCATATTGATTCAGGGCATCGATAAATCTGTCAATATGCTCCTCGTAATCATCCTCAGGTGTTTTGATCCCCGCAAACCCCTCCAGGTCTTTGGCAAAATGAAAAAGAATTTCAAATGCCGGGTGCAGTACGTAGAATTCAAGACGCAAGGCAACCAGGAATCCCTTATTGACAGGCGGCGTGTTAAGAATTTGTTCTTCCAATTGTTTAGCGCTGTCTTTTATATTTACCAATTCATCTCTCACCTGGGACGGATAATCGAAAATTTGAGGGATCATTTTCTTTTTGGCTAATGGCAGAAGCCCCTTCCAAAAGGAAATATGTTCTTTTTCTTCATCTGCCATTTGTTCCCAGAATAAACTTAGTTCTTTGTTCTTATCGGAATAACTGCGATGGAGCTGACGATAGATTTTCTCTGCCCTTACATCGATGGCATGACATAAATCTATAATATCATACAACACATCCTCTGGCATGTTCCTCCTCTAATCATAATTTTTATTTTTCATTACCTTTTAATTTTATACTATTGAAAAAAATATATCAACTTCGAGTATTTGACAATTACTCGCCTATGAATTATCATAGATTTCATTGATAATCTAAAACAGCGATGATGAATTTCAAAAAAGAGGACGTTTAATGGTATCTCCCAGGAAACCGTCAAGGCTGAGAGCGCTGCTGCATGGGTGTGTCGCGTTAGGTATTCTGATGGCTGCCGTGGCCGTGATTGTCATTGTCGCGCCAGGCATGGACCCTACAAAATTCGGTTATATCATAGGGTTCTCAGGCATACTATTATTAGTAGTGACATTTTTGGTCTCCTATTTCATCCAGCATGTTCGCTTCAGTATGAAAAACAAATAAGAGACAACTATGACAAAAGCGATTATGTTTCAAGGTACCTCCTCCAATGTGGGGAAATCCATTCTTGCGGCTGGACTCTGCCGGATTTTCCTGGAAGACGGGTATTCGGTGGCGCCTTTTAAAGCGCAAAACATGGCGTTGAACTCCTTTGTCACGGAAGAAGGTCTTGAGATGGGACGGGCACAGGTCACCCAGGCGTGCGCCTGCCGTATCAAACCCGATGTACGAATGAACCCTATCTTACTAAAACCCAGTTCCGGTACCGGTTCCCAGGTGATTGTCATGGGTAAACCCGCAGGCCATATGAATGTGCAGACGTATGCGGATTTCAAAAAGAAATTGAGAATCGTGGTAAAGGATGCCTATGAATATTTGAAATCCCGGTACGATATCATCGTGATTGAGGGGGCGGGTTCACCGGCGGAGATCAACTTAAAAAAGGGTGATATCACCAATATGCATGTGGCTAAATTGGCCCGCTGTCCTGTGATTATCGTGGGAGATATCGATAAAGGCGGTGTATATGCCCATTTCGCCGGTACATTCGATCTACTGGATAAAGATGAACAGGAATTAACTGCCGGGTTTATTATCAATAAATTCAGGGGAGATCAGAGTATGCTGGAACCTGCCAATGCGTTTATCGAGCAGCGAACCCAGCGAAAGATTTTCGGTGTGGTTCCCTGGATACCGGATCTCAAACTTCCGGATGAAGACTCGGTGGAATTCAAAAAAAAGGTAGGGAAAAGCAAAGATAAAACAAAATCTTTTAAAGACGATATGGTAAATATTGTCCTGGTGGATTTGCCTCATATCTCCAATTTCACGGATTTTGACGTTTTCGACACCGACCCGGATGTGAACCTTCACGTTACGGACAAGCCTGAAGACCTTATGGAAGCGGATATTATCATGATCCCCGGCAGTAAAAACACCATATGGGATATGGGATATCTTCGTGAAAAGGGATTTCCCGGGGTACTGCAGCGGTGTATTACCAACGGCAAAATGGTGGTGGGCATTTGCGGCGGTTACCAGGTGTTGGGGAAGCATATCGTTGACGACGAGGCGGTGGAATCCGCGCAAAAAGAAATAAAAGGTCTTGGTTTCCTGGATATTACCACGGTTATGGCTGAAGAGAAACGCCTCACCCAGGTGACTGCAACCTGTGTGGAAGGGGATTTGCCAGTGAAGGGATATGAAATCCACCACGGCCGCAGCCGCATTAATGAAATCCCTTTCCTGGTCAGCAAAAACAGCGAAAAAGAAATCCTGGGGTGCAGGAATGTCCATGGCAATGTGTGGGGAACTTATATTCACGGTGTGTTTGACAGTGCGTCTTTCAGGAATTATATTCTCAATAAAATCCGGGCGAAGAAAAAATTGCCTCTAACAGAAAGCCGCCGTACGTTTGACATCGATGCAGAGCTTTCCCGGCTGGCTGCTATTTTAAGAGAAAATATCGATTTAGATACGATTTATAATTTTTGCCTCCGGCGGCCAGGGGGTTCTTTTGAAAAACCACCCCCTGGACCCCCGCAAAACTTTTCATTAGAGAAGAAAGTTAAGCCGAAGGCTTCCCCAAACGTTTGAGACAACATTCCTCTTTTCAATTCATGTCAATTTCAAAAGTGGTTACTCTATTGGTTGATTCTGGTAAGGAAGCCTCCGAGATGGTCCGAAGGACCTTCTGCGGCTCCCCTCGCCGAGGGGCTGGACCCCCCGCAAAAGCTTTTCATTAGAAAAGAAAGTTAAGCCGAAGGCATCAAATAAGATTCTTCCTCTCTTCTTCTGTAACTACAAAAATATACGGCCGGGAAGAAACCGGGCTTTTGCCTACTACCACCAATGTCTCATACACTTCTTCAATCGTTTGATACGTCAACACCTCATCTGGGGTCCCACTCTTGTGAATACGACCCTCTTTCATCAACAATAACCGCTGACTGTACTCACCTGCCAGGTTGAGATCATGAAGCACCATGATTACCGTTAATCCACTCTCCCGGTTTAAACGCTTAATAAGGTCCATAATACCCACCTGGTGAGAAATATCCAGGAAAGTAGTCGGTTCATCCAGTAAAACCAATTCCGGCTCCTGCGCCAAAGCACGGGCAATCAACACAAGCTGACGCTCACCACCACTCAACTCCCCAATTAACTTATCCCTGAACTCAAACGTCCCGGTTAACTCCATAGACGTTTCAGCAATTTCAAAATCCTTTCGATTATCAAGAAACTGAAACCGTTGATGATGAGGAATACGACCCAACAGTACAAAATCTTCCACGGTGATATGACTGACCCCGGGGTCTTGAGAAACCACCGCTATTTTCCTGGCAATCTCTTTAACTCCCATATAACGAATGTTTTTCCCCTCCAGGTAAACACTTCCCTTTTTGGGTTTTAGTATCCGGGTAATAGCACGCAAAAGAGATGTCTTACCCGAACCATTGGGACCAATAACAGCAATGAACTCCCCTTTGTTCACCTTGAAATTAATATCTTTAATTAAAAAAGAATCGTACCCGCAAACCAGGTCTTTGACTTCGAGGATTGTCCCGGTCATAACACAACCCCCCGTTTGGTCAGGGCATAAACAAAAATAATCCCGCCAACAATACCGGTGACCACTCCCACAGGCAGCTCCAACGGTAAAATAATGGTCCTGGCAATGGTATCGCTGACGATTAAAAAAATAGCACCGGAAAGAAAAGAGGCAATCAAAAGAATACGATGGTCCTGTCCCACAAACATACGTACAAAATGGGGCACCGCTAAACCCACAAACCCGATAATGCCGGTGATAGACACGCAGCAGCCGGTAACCATGGAAGCAATAATAAAAAGATACCGTTTGGTCGCTTCGGTATCGATACCCAGGTGCATGGCTTCCTCTTCTCCCAGGGACAGGGCATTAAGCCGGACACTGAAAAAATAAGAAACCACCAACCCTAACAGCGATACCCCAAGGGCCAATTTGATTAACGACCATTTGGGTTCTTCCAGAGAACCCATGATCCAGAAAATAATGCCGTGAAGGTCTTCTGACCTGGAAATCGCCATCATGAGCATAATCAGGGAAGAGGCAACAAAACTGATCATCACGCCGGTAAGCAGGAGACCGTGAATTTTCAGGATGCCTTTCCTGGCACTCAGGGTATAAACCAATAAAATAACCACAACAGCCCCCAGGAACCCACTGAGGGGCATGGAAAAACCACCGATGCCGCTTCTTAATCCCAATACGATATTTAAACAAACACCCAATGCCGCTCCCCCGGAAATGCCCAGGGTATAGGGTTCCACTAACGGATTACGAAACATCCCTTGCAGAAGCACTCCTGCCAGGCTTAATCCCCCACCTACGGCAAAACCCAACAAAATACGGGGCAGACGAATTTCTGCCACTATACTGTGCTCCACACCACCTTTCCCCTCAAAAAGCAGGGGGAGAATTTTTTTTAATGGGATGGCTGTAGTACCGATACATAACGACACAATACTCACAGCCAGCAGAATACCCAATAAAACCAGTACCCATATCAACCAACTTGCCAGTTTTTTTCTCATTTTTTTTCACTGGAAATTGAAATTGACGGATGAAGAAACCCCACCAGTTCTTTCAATGCCTCCACGAAACCTTTGGGGGTGGGGCTGCAATATTTATACGAATCCACGATATAAATCTGGTTTTGTTTAACCGCATTAATGCTTGAGTAGGTCTGCCAGGTTTCTTTTTCTCTTTCGCCAGCGATGCCCATGGTCACAATCACAATCACGTCCGGGTTTCGTTTGAGTACTTCCTCCCGTGAATAAATACCGCTTTTGGCATCAGCGGCAATATTTATCCCTCCGGCATATTCAATATAGTCATTAGTAAAATATCCTTTAGTAGCAGCAAACAAAGGCTTTGCCCCCAACTGCCAGAAAATTTTAATCTTTTTTTCCCTTTCCACTTGTTGTCTAATAAAAGCAGCCTCTTTTTTTGCTCTGTCAACAATCTCTTTTGCCCTGTCTTCCCGGCCCACCATTTGACCCAACCGCAAAAATGACTGGCACAGGTGATTGAAATCCTTTGGCGATGGAAATAATTCCACCCGGATTCCCAGGTTTTTTAATTTCTCAACCGCTTTACGGTCGGAAAACTCCATTGCCAACACCAGGTCCGGCTTCAATAGTAATACTTTTTCTACATTGATCTCAACCAATGTACCTACTTTTTCTTTATGCTTTGCTTCTTCGGGTTTTTTACAGTAGGTTGTACATCCCTTTAACCGGTCCCCCACCCCCAATACGTAAAGGGACTCCGTTAATGCGGGAGCCAGCGAGACAATCCGTCGGGGCGGAGCTGGGAGAAAACCAAAAGCACCGGCATAAAAAACAAAAAAAAGCACTATTGCCGTGATAAAACGTCGTATCATTATAAAATACCTCATTCCGATCTATTATAACATTATAATAAAAAGTTTTGCGGGGGTCCAGCCCCTCGGCGAGGGGAGCCAATTGAGGCCCTTCGGACCATCTCGAAGGCTTCCTTACCAGAATCAACCAATTGAGTAACCACTTTTGAAATTGACATGAATTGATAAAAGGGATGTTGTTCCAAACGTTTGGGGAAGCCTTCAACTTACTTACCTTACTTACCTTACTCACCTTACTCAACTAAATTAGCCCCCTGGTCGCCGAAGGCAAAAAACTAATAACTTACCTTAAAACCAATATAAGCCGATCGTCCAGCGGTTCCGTAGCCCAATACCACTTCATACTCTTCATCAAACAGGTTATCGATGCGGCCGAAAATCTCGATGTTCCGGGTTAACCGGTAAGAAGCTGCCAGGTTAAAAAGAGTATAAGCATCTGCCTCGGTGCGTGTAGGGTAAGGAAATACATCATACCGTTTACCAACATGAAGGAGATTCAAATTTACATTAGCCTTTTTAAAGAGTCGAAGATTGAAGGTCAGGTTGGCTTTATGCTTTGGTCTTCGCAGCAGTTGCTCACCAGTCTCCTTGTCTATGGCATCCGTATACGTATAACTTCCATGAATGGTGAAATTGTTGACGGGTCGAGCAGACATGAAGACCTCATATCCTTTGGTTTCTGCTTCGCTCACATTTATATATCCCTGCAGCCAATCATACAGGATTAAATCTTCAAAGTCATTGCGAAAGTAAGTGAAACTAAGGGTCAGGCGGTCTGCAAACAGGTATTGTTCGATACCCACATCCCAACCTTTGCTTTTTTCCGGTTCCAGGTTCTCGTTGCCAATGGGTCCCCAGTCAGTGGCCGGAGCAAACAATTGGTAGAGAGATGGGGCTTTGAAACCGGTGCCATAGGTCGCTTTAATTTTGGTCCCGGATTTCAACAACACCGCCGGAGCAATGCGATAAGTGGTTTCAGTGCCGAAGCGGCTGTGATCATCGAAACGCACCCCCAGGGTCATAAAGAATGTATCCCGGACTTTGATACTATCCTGGAGAAAGATGCCGGTGGTACGGGCAGATTCTCCAGGAAACAAGCTCTGTCCCGGCCCCCACATGCTCTCCCAACTGTATTGGGACTCGCCTTCTTCGCGTTCGTATTCAATGCCTGCGGTAATGATATTGGTAGGATGCACGTAGATGTTATGCTGCCAATCCACTTTAAATATCCTTCCTTTATACACACCCTTCGATGAATCAAAGGGATGGAGGTCATCAATATCATTGGTCAGATCACGCTGGATATTGTTATAAAACATACCCAGCCGCTGTTCCCATTTACCTTTCATGAGGGAAAGAGCAGCATTCGCAGCAAAAAGAAACTGTTGGGAATCCATCACATAATTGGGATCATCGCCGCCCGGGCCCTCGAAGTTGTCGAGATCGCTGCTCATATCGGTAAATCGACCGATAAAATAAATATCCAGGTTTTCCGCGGGCTTAAACCCCAACCGGCCGCTGAGATCGGTATTCCCATAACCGTCTTTTTCCGTATTGCCGTACTTTTCAGCGCTGGCAGAAAAGCCTTTGGTATCAAACCGGGAAACAGCAAACGAATAATTAACGGTTTTCGTGCCCCCACTCACCCCAGCGGATTCCCGGAAAGAGCTGTAAGAACCCGCCTCAGCCGATACGTAGAACCCGGGTTTGCCTTCACCTTTTTTAGTAATAATGTGAATGACACCACCCATGGCATCGGAGCCGTATAATGTACTCTGGGGCCCCCGGACAATTTCGATACGATCGATATTATCCAGGCTCAAATGGGCGAAATCAAAGGTACGGCCCGGGGACATGGGATCATTGACTTCAATACCATCCACCATAACAAGGGTATGTTCTGAATTGGCTCCCCGGATGAAAACATCCGCGGTTTTTCCGGCACCCCCGTTTTGAACCACATCCAAACCAGGAACAGCAGCCAATGCTTCTACAACCATTGTCTTACCAGCCTTTTTTAATTGCTCAAAAGGAATTAATGTGGTACTGCTGCCTAACTCCAGTTTTGGCTGTTCGGTTCGGGTGGCAGTCACAACAATATGATACTTTAATGTCTCCTGGCTTTTTTCCTTTTCCTTATCTTCTTCTTTAGCCAGGAGTGGACTCACCACCAGTAAAATCATTACCAACACAAAAAAAAGCTTTTTCATTTCTTGATTCCTCCTTTATATTAAACCGGATATAAAGGATTCCTTCCTACTTCTTACTTCCTACTTCCTACTTCTTCCTGCCTACTGCCTACTGACGGATATCGGGTAAGAGCAAAAAAAAAGCCCTACCCTCACAGGTAGAGCTTCTTGTTCGTGGTTTCCCTTCCCTGCGAAGGTACTTCCCGAGATAGTCAATGGACCGGGCTAACCTTTTTAAAAGGTATTACCGTTGCGGGGCAGCATCCTGGATCTAACAGGAATTTCCTTTGCCTATCCGGTAACTGTGTGCCAATTGATTATTCAAAGAACAAAATTTAGGAGAATAGTCTACTCAATTTTTCCGATTTTGTCAAGGCCGCATCAAAATTTTGAATGGAAAATTGATTTATTTTTAAAATCCAGGAGAACCTTTTCCATATCCAGGCGGTCACCGGGCAAAACATATCTCGCCTTGGAAATCTCTCCCGGTAAATCGGCATCGTGGAAAAACGTCTCAATAAATCTCTCTTTATAAATATTATTGGCCACCACTGCTTTACTTTCTTTTTGTTTAATCAGCCCATGCTGCTCTAACGATGTGATATCACCATCGCCAGGGTTATATTTGACATGATCGAACACAATTTTAACAAAGGTTTCTTTATAGAGTTCGGCCTTCTCATAAAGGTTGTCAAAATGGTCGTTTCTCTCTAGCAGGAGGATTTGAATCGCTTTTTCCACATCCTTTGGTTCAATCGGTGCTGCAGTTCCGGGTTTAACATTGACAGTCAGGATGGTGCCTAACCGGTTAACCAGCCAGGGCTGGCCCCGGGTTTCTTCATAGACCTTTTTTACGGCTTCTTCGCTAAAAGGTTGGTTGGTTTCCCCGGTATATTGTGAATAGAGGTCAAAGACATTTTTTAGGGAGAAAGGCGGTAACACCACCTGGTCGGCAATATTAAAGGGCGATACTCCCCCAACGATAAGTTTGGTTATATTTCTTATACCCACCAGTCCCACGGAATAGAGGGCTTTTTGCTCTATTTCTTTATATTCAAGGTATAAATCCCTCAGCGTGGTTAAAAAGTTTTCCAGCTCATCCCGGGGAATCCCGTCAAACTCATCGATAAAAATGACAATTTTCTTGAATTCGATAAGCCGGTTTAATTCTTCAAATAATTCACCAAAAGAAATATGATCCGTCAATCGATGATGATTTAAATAGGATTTAATTTTATCCAGCTTTTGGTAGCCCACGGCAGTCAAACGCTCAACCAATTGGCTGTAGAGCTTTTTTTGCACCTGGGCGTAGAATCTTTCTTGATTTAATTTTTTGTATTTCTGGAAACTAAGAAGAACGGCGGCATAGGTGGAGTCTTTATGTAATTCCCTGCAGAAATGATTCAGGTAAGTTGTCTTACCGCTCTGGCGTGGGGCAAATATGGAAAAATACCGGCCCCGGTCCACCATGGTTTTAATATCCTGGTTCATGGTATTGGTAACATTGTCTAAAGGAACATAATAAGCCTCTTTGGTGTTTACGGAACCGGAATTTTCGAATATTCGCCGGGGTTTTCGGTACGTGATTTTATTTTCATCTATTTCTTTTGCCGACATACGTTTATCTTATTGGAATCATGGGAATTTGTCAAGGCCGGGAAAGATTTTTCAAAAAGTTTGCCTACCATGAAAAAAGTCCACAGATTACACAGATTTACACAGATTATAAAAAAATCTGCGTAATCTGTGTAATCTGTGGTTTCCCCTTTTTCATTGTCTCCGGGTGAGGGCATTGTATTGCACTCATGATTGACTGTCCCGTTTTTGTCAAGCTGTAAGTTGATTTATTTTTGAAATTACGGTATAGTCCTGACTGCCGGAGTAAAGAATGGTTAATATGAATGAGATGAAACCTATCGGTAGGGTAAAAACCGATGCAAAAAAAATCCCCAGGCACTGGACCCTATCAAATGTTGAAGGAAAACTGATTATAGAGAAAGAATATGAGAAAGGCTTGCAAGATATCCGGGAGGGACAGCGGATCGTGGTAATATTCCTTTTTCACAAAAGTCCCTCGTTTTCGCACCAGAATCTTATACAAAAACCACCTCATAAAGAAAAGCAAAAAGGAGTTTTCAGTATCTGCTCGCCGATCCGGCCCAATCCCCTTGGTATGTCCGTATTTGAGGTATTAAAGGTAGAAAGAAATATTATTTTTGTCAGGGGGATCGATATACTGGATGGGACCCCCATCCTGGATATCAAACCCTATATCGAGGCAGGCTGCGAAAGTTAAGTTAGCTGCGAGTCAGAACCATAGAAAAGACCAATCTAATCAAAATCCTATTGATATTTTCAGGGCATGAATTGATTGATATGGGTGATGTGATATAATATACCTATGAAAGAATCAATGATAAGCGGATTCATTTCCTTCATTGCCAAAAAGTTAATTTAATACTATAATATACCTATGAAAAATTTACCGATTGGGATTCACACGTTTAGCGACTTGATTACACAAAATTATCTCTATGTAGATAAAACAAGAGATATTCACAATCTCTTCGCCCGGGGAGGGAAATATTATTTTCTCTCCCGTCCGCGGCGCTTCGGGAAATCGTTGTTAATCTCCACCCTGAAGGAAATATTCTCCGGGAGTAAGGAACTGTTTAAAGGACTATGGATTTACGATAAAATCGATTGGAAAACATACCCGGTGATTCATATTGATTTTTTAGGACTAAAATATGGAAATAAAGAAGAACTAATCGAAACCATAGAATATCTAATCGCACAAAATGCAGCACTGTATGAAATAAAATTAAAAGAGAACGGATATGACAAGAGATTTAGAGAACTTATTGCCGAACTTTCCAAAAAGAATAAGGTGGTTATCCTGGTGGATGAATACGATAAACCCATTATCGATTTTGTCGAAAAGAATAAAAAAGATATTGCCTCAGAGAACAGGGATATCTTAAGAAATTTTTATTCTGTCATCAAAGGTGCAGATGAGTACCTGAAGTTTGCATTTATCACCGGTGTTTCAAAATTTTCAAAAGTTTCCGTATTTTCAGTATTAAATAATCTCAACGACATCACCCTGGACGAAAAATATGCCACCATGATGGGTTATACCGAAGAGGAACTGCTGCATTATTTTCCTGTGCCCGGTGCCCACAGTGAAACAATGGATAAAATAAGAACCTGGTACAATGGCTATTCCTGGGATGGTAAACGCTTTGTTTACAATCCCTTTTCAATACTTCTTTATTTTGAAAAAAAAGCCTTTGCTGACTATTGGTTTGCCACGGGTACTCCGACCTTTCTTATTAAAACCATCAGGGAAAAAGACATTCCTGTTATGGAATTTGAAAAGGTTGAAGCCGACACCACCACATTTGAAAGTTTTGAAATCGAGCATATGGAAATAACGTCACTTCTTTTTCAAACCGGGTATTTAACGATCAAAGGAAAAGACGTGACCGATGATGGGACCATCTATCAGCTTTCCTATCCCAACAAGGAAGTAAGAGAATCTTTTTTAAAACATTTGTTAATAGATTTTACGGAAAAGCGATCGATAGAAAGTCTCAAAATATTGAGAAAGCTTAAATCATCCCTCAATGAAAACCGCCTGGATATTTTTTTTACTACGATAAAGTCCCTATTTGCTTCTATTCCTTACGATATATTTATCCAACACCGTGAAGGGTATTACCACACCATCATCTATCTTTTATTGAGACTTGCGGGGATAACCATCCAACCGGAAAGTGAATCCAATATCGGCAGGGTTGATGCAGTGGCAGAAACCGAAACCCACATCTATATCATTGAATTTAAAATCGGCACTTCAGAAGAGGCATTGAAACAAATCAAAGAGAAGAAATATTATGAACCTTACCTCTCATCGGGAAAAGTCATCACCTTGTTAGGCATCGGTATCGACCCGGAACAGCGAAATATCACCTCATACTTACCCGAACAATTGACTCAATAAATTTTCCTCTGGAAAAATTAAACAGCCCGGCGGAAGCTTTTCTCTTTTTGAAGGCGTAAAAAATCAGTCGGACGCTTGAAATTATCTTGCTGTAATAGAAGGTGCCAGGTACTTTATTATTGATCGGTGTAGGATTTGACGAGAAAGAAAAAAATATTTCCCATTATAAAGTAAAACCAGTCAGGAAGTAACAGTTTATCTGCCTCCGTTGATAATTGACCATCATTGTTTTCAACTCCTGTTTTTCCCTCTCATCCACACGACTCTCCTTATTATGATTTATATTCCATTATAAAAAAAGGAGAAGATAATATCAAGAGGTCCGGGTTGTGAGGGTTGCAGAGGTTGTGGCCAGGCCGCTAAAGGATTAATAAGATATTCTATAATCTCACCATCCCTCTAAGAATCTTCATCTACACGTTTTAGTACCTGGACATAGCCGTTGTTGGAATATTCCAGGATTTTTTGATCAAAGGTAACCAGAGTTCCATCAAGTTTTCGAGCTGTAGCCACAATCATTCGATCGGCTGGGTCACCATGAAAATCGCCAGGCAAATGAGAAACATGCGTATCTAAAATAAGTATCTCAGGTTTAGATATCAGCATACCATTTTTCATCAATAGGCTTCAAGATATCGTCGTTTATTTTTACTGATCCCTTCATGTACCCAAACAAATTAACCCCCTCTACAAGTTCTTCATATGGGACCAACTTTGCTATAGGACTCCCATCTTTAGTAATGACAACTTCCTCATGGGACTCTTGCACACGATCCATTAACTCAAGGCATTTTGATTTAAATTCAATGGACGTCATCTCCATATCGATTCACCTCGACACTATATTACATTAATATTCAAATCCTGTCAACATAAATTCCCTAAAAAATGCAATAGGAAAAGGAAAAAAGGCGCCAGTCAATTGCCTGCTTTGGGGTACCCTTTTATTTTTTTTCGCTTTCCGGCGATTTTTTTTGGGGACGAATGAATATTTCCCGGTGTCCGGAGATAATTTTTCCTTCCCGGCGATTGTTTTGGCCTACAAACTACTTTTTTCCGGGAAAAACTATTTTTTTTGCATACAAACGATTTTTTTCCGGGACAGCCCTTTTTCTCACCGACCCCGCGGCGTTTTTCTTTGCGTACAGAGAAAGAAATAAGGAGCCAGGTACTTTATTTACTCAATTAAACAAAAAAATAACAAACAACTTCCTTGCCAGGTTTGAATGATTTATTATATCATCATTTTATGAGGATTACAAATTACAAAAAGTTCTTCCGAGAGCATTGGTTTAAACCCCATCCAGGATTACGGATTACAAGACACCGGCAATTTAAAGCAAGTTCTTTCATATATAGATTTTTTTAAGAGTTCTTTCGAGTTCTTTGGAATTTCGGTCATTGTATATTGTAATTTGTTTGTAATTTGGAATTTGGGATTTGTAATTTTCTTGCTTTGGCCTCTGATCTGATTTAATAACTCTGACGGGACCCTGAGGAGGCATAACAAGGAGGCAGGCAAGAAATACTAACATGTACCACTTGCAGGACACTTTTTTTATTTTTTTTTGGTATTGAAATTGCCCTGCCAATATATTAATATTATAATATAAAAAACCCAGGAGGTTTTTAGGTGTGAAACGAGTTCAGTGGATTTGTTGTCTGGGGTTCCTGTCTTTCTTATTTCTCCATTTACCCCTGCTTCCCGCAGCATCGGTTAAACTACCCGGCCATATTGATCACTACATCTTTTACTTGAAAAACTACATGCTGACAGAACAAAATGTAATGTACCACCTCAATGAAAATTTACTCTTCGAAGAAATGCCGGATTATACGGAAATAGCAGCCAGGATGTTACGGGGCGTCTTCAGTCAGGTTAGAAGACGCAACCTCTTTCCGGTAATACTGGCAATATATAAAAAAACCTTGAAAATGACACAAACATCCAAGCTGAAGAATATATTTTCCTGCCACAGGGAAATAAAAACACGTCTGGCCAACACCCCGGGCAATCATCCCCGTAAGATTTCCATAGACCTGAAAACCCCGGGAGGATATGACTCCGCAGCGGAGTTACTGGAGCAAATCGGACTCATCCTTAAAACCGATGCAAACGTGAGGTATTACCTGGAAGAAAACATTACTCCCCCTCGTTTTGAGGTGAATGACTACTATCAAATACTGGGTTTTAATACCTGGACACTGGCAGGACATTTAAACCGCACCCATCATCTCGATCTGGATATAAGCGAATTTTCAGCCAGAATACCTCGCGATTTGGAGTTCTTCAGGCTCGTCACCAATTTGAAGATAACAGCCGACTCCTTTGCGGAAATCCTCACACAAGAAAAACGTCTGCAACTGTTCCTGGGCCTGCTCTACCGGCTGTCGGAACGGGAAATCAATTACATCGACGGGTTGACAAACTATCGTTTTGATGCCTGGAGAACCATTTACAATGACAACAGCTTTCTGACCGGTATGTTTGTACTCTCCCATGCCCTGCGGGTAAAAAATAACCGCTTATGCCTTCCCGGTGGTCCGGAAGCTCTTCCTTTCTGGGAAAAATTGGTGGGGGTCAACTATGGCAAACACCCCCTGCGATTCCTGGAAAGATTGGCTGTAAAAGATAATGGAAAACTAAATTACTACTATGTTTTTACCTTCTTTCTCCCTAAAGAAATTCAAAAAGCGTTTTTGTTTGATTTTGACGTGCAGCGGTTCCGGGAAATCTATGATCTGGTAGATCTTTCCAGGACCGGAAAACTCTCAAAATTAGAAATACCCGGGATAAAAGATTTTAGTTTCTTTACCCTGATGGCTGCCCTGAAAGCCCGAAACAACACCATTGATTTCCCCGGAGGTATCGATACCTGGGCTGCCGCCACCGGCGCAGCCGAGACGAACTTCTTCGGATTATTGCGCCATTTAATGAGCACCTCAACCAAAGAAAACAGTTTAAAACGCTTTATATCTATCTATTCCAAATTCCAGCGGCGAGAGGAATTACTCATCGAGACTGTTCTGCGTACCCTTTACAACAATTACGACGAATATAATGTATTGATAGATTTCATGGAAAAAATCCCTGTGAAAAAACCCGAGACGGTTTTAAGATTGTATTGGTGGGTAAAAAAACTTGAAGGTGCAAACCTGGCCAAAAAAGAAAAAACAGCCTTAACCGCGGTGTTTCAATCACTCCTGGAAATTCTCTCTATCCGGGCAAAATATAGGCCGGATCAATTCCAATACGATCAATTAATCGAAGAACTCACCCAAATTCCCCTATCCGCGGCTGAGGCATATGACGGATTTTTCCATTATCTTGAAAACCACCTGCTTATCGATCTGACCCCCGCCAATGCCGATCAGGCATTCCTGGAGTTCCTATCACCGGGGATAAGCAATACGAAGACAGAATTGACCATCCGCAAGCAAACCTATTTCCTGGAATCCTCATCGATCTTAAAAGAGGAGATTTCCCGGGTATTGGACAGCCAGGGGGCCTGTCACTTATCCGACCTGATCAAGATCAATCGCCTCCTGGAATCCCTTCAAAATAGTAAAAATAAACATTCCTCTACATACGGATATCGAAAAATTGCCGGACAATTAATCACTTCCCTGGAAGCGCTTCCCTTCCCGGAGAGGGGAGAAGACATGCCCGATTATTTGCAAAATTTCGTGAAGGAGTATTCCCGGGAAGCTATTTTCAAACACCTGAACAAGCTCATTGCCAGGAAAAAACCCGACGCTTCCAGGAAAAAGATCGATTCCCTTACCCGAAAAATAAAAACCACCTGTTTACTCCAGGAACTGAAGCATTACCTGGTTACCTGTGTCTATGCTGCGACAGTAAAACATTCAAAGCTGCAGTTATTTCTAAACCCCAACCTGACCCGGTTCCATGATTTCTCTGCACACCAGGGGAAAACACCCTGGAACACCAGCGGGATTTCATACACTCTGGGTAAATTCAATGTATATCACCTGGAAGGAGGATTATCACGCTTAAATGTTACCCTTGCTTTTCCCTTCAGCGAGTATATATTCGGGATGACCTCCGATTCTGATCCCTCCCTGAGAGTGCCCATGGTTTTCAATAACCTGGATATGTATCCTCATTCGTTGATCAATCACGCCCAGGAATATACCGGGCTCCTGGTAAAATTCNNATGGACAGCCTGGACAGGAAATCCGGGAGGTCTCACCAGCTCCATTTTAGCGAACTCCTGCGGCTGGGAGAACGATATTTTAAAACGAATCGATTTATCGAGACGTTTTCCCAAAAAGAACGGTTGAAAGCATTTCAAAATTCGACGACGGCCGGGTCAGTTCAGTCTGAGATGGAACGCCTCGGCTGCATTTATTATTATACCTTCGGTACTCTTAAACCTCACCGCTGTGCACTTTTCCCCCAGTCTTTATCCCACCTGTTTCAACCCGGATGGATCGGCGGAGAAATGATCGATGAATTCAAGATAAAAGCCGCCTATATCATCCATTGGTGGCAAATGCCCCCCCAACTGCTGGGGTATTTTGTATGGAATTACTTTATAAATGAGTCGTATCTCTTTCACCCGTACTATAAAAATGAGTACCATAAAGTGTATTTCTTTTATAATACGTTTAATTATCTACACCTTAACCATATTTACAGACGATTAAGAGAAAACGGAACATTGAGGATAAAATGAAAATAACCGGGAAAATAATTAATGTATCAATGGTAATGATGTTGTTTACCACATGTTATTTTTCCTTCACCTATGGGAGTGAAAAAACCAACACCAGTACGCAGAAGCAGCAAAAACCGGAAGTAATTATTCTCTCTCCCCGGGAAGGCGAAATGTGGACAGGAAAGCAGCTAATAAAAGTTCAATTGAAAGGTATTGATCTTCGCCAGGTTTGGGAAGTGGGAATTTACCTCGATGGCCGACTTTTAAAAGAATTCTCCTCTCCTACCCCTACCATTACTATGTCCCATCACTTCGGGGTCAAGGGGCAGAATCGCACCCTCAAAGTAATCGTTCGGGGAAAGAAATTCAATAAACTGGCCTTAGCCGAACGAAAATCGCTGCGGGTGGATGTCTCTCATGACGTGGAAGTCAACCAGGTCATGGTGCCGGTGGTGGTAAAGGACAAACAAGGCAATTACGTGCGGGGACTTAAAAAAGAAGACTTTGTGCTGCTGGTTGATGGAAAACCCAAAAAGATTTCTTATCTCAGCACCAAGGGCACGGTGCAGTTTAACATGGCCCAGGTCATTGATATCAGTTTTTCCATGCGCAGTAAAATTTATGATGTTCTTCTAACATCCAGAGACTTTACGAAGAAGTTACTGACCGGGAACGACCGGGGCACCTTTGTGTTTTTCAACCACAAGGTTTTCGATCATATCGGGTTTACCAGCGATATGAAGGAACTTGACGACCGCTTAAATCTTCAGTCGCCGGTAATCGGAGGCACCGCTTTATATGATGCCATTGCTTATACCCTCAATGAGATGAACAAAATCTCCGGCTGGAATATCATGGTAATTTTTTCCGATGGGGAAGATAACAGTTCTTACATCGACCGCTTTTCGCTGGTAAAAAAAGTCAAAAAATCCCCGGTAGTCATTTACGCTATCGATAACAAGACGGGACGGCCCAATGACCTGCTGAAGCAAATTTGCGATCTCTCCGGTGGGTTGACCTTTACACTCACCAGCCACAGGAGAATAAACAAAGTGTATGAAAACATCAGGGAAGAGATCATGGCGCAGTATGTTTTATTTTTCAAGCCGGATAGACGGGGAAAACGGAAAACCTCCGCGCGTTTTCATACTCTCACCGTCAAAGTCAAGAAGCGCAAATACGATATCCGCACCATTAAAGGTTTTTATTAAAAAAATAAAAAGGAGGATACGATGAGAAAGACAATAGGTGTTACATTGATGCTATTGTGTTTTATTTTTGCTGCAAGTTTTAACTTTAATTACTTGTACGCAAAAAAGAAATCGTGGAAAATTTCTTTATCCCTGGAGAAAGTGATAATCGAATCCCAACCCGGTGGAGAGCAAAAATCACTGGAAGCCAATGGGAACAATTGTTCAGATGACTTTATGCAAATCCAATGGTCACCCGCACCAAAACGTTTTGATTTTGTACTTACCAACAAAACCGGTTCTCCCCTCACCATCATATGGGAAAAAAGTTTGTTTGTCGATGAAAAGGGCATCGAGCATAACGTCATCATTGAGAACGTTAAATTCTCGGAAAGCCCGAAACCCATCCCCCCCACAACCATTGCGCCAAAGGGTAAGATAAAAAATATGGTTTATCCCCGGGATTACGCGGTCCTTACGCCGAAGCTGGAAGTGGTCCAGGACTTTGTTACCAAAGCAACTACCAGCTATGAGAAAAAAGAATGGGTGAAAAAGGAAATATTCCTTAAGAAGATTAAATTGAAACAAATGAAAATGCAGAACAAAGATTTTGATATTGAGACCTATTGGCAAAAAACCAGGTACAGAGTCATTTTGGCGCTAAAGATAAATGGGAAAGAAACCAATTATCATTTCTTTTTTAAACCCATGGAAAAATAAAAATCTTACTCATTTTCGCTAATCAATTCCATAATGGCAACGCCGGTTCCCGGTCCGCTTTTCCCTTTGTAGCGAACAAATCTTCCGTCGGATTTACGGTACCAGTAGCTGCCGCTCCAGAAAATAGACAGGATACCGGTTAAAGACATTTTCATATGAACCGCTTCCACGGCTTTACCATTCACCGTAATGGTTTCAGTCTTCTTCTTTTTTACCTTGAATGTGGTTATCTTCATATTTCCCGGGCCTGATGTACCGATGGACCAGAATTTCATTGATTTTTCCGGCGCCAAGGCAAAATGTTCAAGACCAATGTTAAAGGTCTGGTTCCAGGGCAGCTCATTGATCTTAAATATTTTGTTGATTGGTTTTCCCCTGGCCATACCTGATAAGTAAATCCGGTTTCCCTTCCTGGTGGCGGTTACTTTTGTTTTTTTGTGCGGCTCTTCGTAGTCCCAGGAGAGGGCAGCCAGGTTTTCATCTACAATATATTTTTGATTGATCCGCAGACCGTCTTTTTCAGACCGCAAGCCGATGGAATAGCCGGATGATGACGTTTCAATAAAAAACCGGTGAACAATAACGGAATTTTTACTTCTCTCTTCATAAACGCGGGTCATGGTCATGCCGTTTAAACGCCCGGTCAGGACAAAAACAACGGCCAGGATAAATAGAAGAGTGAAAGAGCCTTTAAGCGGGACTTTAAAATAACTGGATTGTTGTTTTTTAGGAAGCATTTACAGAATAATAATACAAATAAAACAAAATTGCAACAGAAAGGTTGAATTCTTTCATTAGTTATGGTAAATAACAGGTTCACTGGTAACCCTATAAAATACTACTGGAATAAAGGATGGAAACATGGATGAATATAAAAGATTCGCCAGAAATTACGAAGGCCTTAATCCCAAAGAGGAAATATTCAAGCAAGAACCATTTTTCCGGGAAATAATCAAAAGGTATTCCATAAAGAAATGCCTGGACTGTGCCTGCGGTCCTGGTTGGCATTTATTTATGCTGGATAACCTGGGGATTGAATGTGCCGGTTCCGATTTATCCGAAGAGATGCTTTCATTGGCAAAAAAGAACCTCAAAGGCAAAAATATTCCCTTAAAAATCCAGGATTTTCAAAAACTTTCTGATTCATGGCAAGAGACCTTTGATCTGGTCATTTGCATGTCCACAAGCATCAACCATATGCAAACCGATGAGGATGTGATAAAGGCACTGGATTCCATGTACCAACAACTGGATGAAGGAGGAATTTTAATTATCGACAACGGTGTAGCGGATGCCCTCATTAACGAACGGCCCAAACTCATACCCGCCCGCATACACAAAGACCAGGCATATTACTTTTTCCTGCAATACCCTGATGAAGATCACATTATTTTCAATATCCTGGATGTCAGAAAAACCCGGGATTCCTTTGAACATGATTTCGAAACCATGACGCTAAAAGCAATCACAAAAGAAAATCTTGAACACTGCTTTGCACAAACGAATTTCAAAAGGATTCATTATTATGGTGACCACGATTTCTCAACCTATTCAGCAGCAACCGGTAACCGCCTGATCGTTGTTGCCGAGAAGTAAAAAAAGATTAGCCACAAAAAAATAGAATGGTACAATCGTTAGCGGTTCAATTGTTTGTCCATTTACAGACAAAGGAAGTTAGTCGACCATAGCAGTATGCAAAAAAAATCAAACAACAAAAAATTTTACTTGACATCTGTTGTAAATTTTGCTATAAGTGTGTTTCAATACTCATCATAATTAATAAGGTGAAAAGATGAGAAGATTCGTATTGTTCGGTGGGCTATTTCTAATATTACTACCTTTTGCTCTAAAGGGAAAAGTAGTGAAACTTGACCAAAAAGAGGGTATTCTGGAAGGTCAGAAAGAGAAACAGGTACAATTCCATAAATATGAGAAAATCGACTTCGACTTTAAGAAAGTCCCCCTCAAAAGGGTAAAGAAAATAGACCTCCATGACAACAAAATATTTATCCTGGACAATCAGCGCAATGAGATATATGTCATAGATAAAAAGGGAAAATACCTGTATAAAATCGGAAGACGGGGGCAAGGGCCTGGCGAGATTGTATATGGTCAGGATTTCCATATTTCAGGCGGTAGAATATATGTGTTGAATTCTATGCCCAAAAAAGTTGAAGTTTTTGATATAAAAGGAGAGCCCATCAGATCCATAAAACTCGAAGAAGGAGCCGGTCTGTTAAAGCCTGAATCAATAATAGTTGACAACAACCGGGATATATTTATAAGCGGCGCCTTTGAGCAGATTTTAGCTGTATATTCATCAAAAGGGGCTTTCAAAAAACTGCTAATATATCGGGAGGATATGGACACCTATACAGAGACTTCCACAAGATTAGGGATCCCTTCAAATTTAGCAATTATAGATAATAGAGTCTATCACTTTGACCTCTTCACAGGAATTTTTACAAGAACTGATTTCTCAGGAGAAATTGATGTATCATTCAGTGCATTTTCTCATTTAGTTGATAAAGATGTCCGGGAAATAAAACAGGAGTATCGGAAAAACAAAAGTATTCAAAGCCAAAGGTCTTTATTTACTAAATGGTCTAATCTTTGCTTAGATGAATTAAAGAGAATACATGCCTTATTGCTTTCCAAAAAAAAAGGGAAGAGCCAAAGGATATTTGTTTTTTCAAAAAATGGAGATTTCTTATATGCAATACCGCTCGACTATTTCAATAAAAATAAGATGGCAGTTCGATTCATCTGCTGTGATGAAACGAACTTTGTCTTTTTAACTTATGATTTAAATCTGATATTAGCATATATTCATTCATAAAGCATCATTAACCGTGTAACATATTTTTTGGGGTTTCCTCTAAATATCATCCCCGGCCCTTTAAGATACTGTTCCCTGGTGGGAAGCAGTG
>WVZO01000166.1 GCA_011772425.1 Candidatus Aminicenantota bacterium | reverse complement strand
AAGAGAATCGACCCTTCAAACTGCGCCCATAACGTGGTGTTTCTTAGGAGAGCCCCTGGCCGTCGGAGACATAGTATTTTCAGGATGGACATTTTTAAGTTTTTATGTCCATCCTGTAGATATGAGTAGTGGTTAGTATATCCGCACGGAGGGCAGTAGGTTTTTCAGAGTGCCCGTGCGGTAGGAGAGATCGGATTGAAGTGGCTAAAATTCGGGCTTTTTGCTTGACTCCTTTTTCTTCTCCTTTTTTTCTTTCATGGCTGTTTCTATCGTTTCTTTATATTTTTCTTTAAGGTGGAGAAAGTACAGCAATACTTTATACCGCAGTACCGGGATTTGTTCCATATGTTCCACCAGTTCTTTGACATCATCGGGCAATGTTTCCAGGGGCTCAGGGGGCGGTGGTTCCGCTTCTTTTTTTGCTTCTCTTTCCTGGCAATGCATGGGCTCTATACCGCGAATCAACCAGTCGAGCGAAATATCGAATTCGCTTCCCAATTTATACAATGTCATGAGTTTTGGGGGTGTTTCGCCATTTTCGTACCTGTTTCTCCCCGTAGTTCCTTCGTTGTCCCCCGCTGTTCCCCTGTTGCCCTCCGTATTTCTATTGCCGTCCCCTGTTGTTCCTATGTTGCCTTTCGTTGTTCTTGTATTGCTCTCCGTAGTTCCTTTGTTGTCTTCCGTTGTTCCCCTATTGTCCTCCGTTTTTTCATTGTCATCCTCCGTTGTTCCTATATTCTCCCCCGCAGTTTCTTTGTTTTTCTCCGTTGTTTCTTTGTTTTTCTCTGTAGTTCGTTTATCATCTTCCGCTGTTGTTTTGTTACTTTATGTTGTTCTTTTGTAATTTTCCGTTGTTTTTTTGTTTAGCCGCGAAGACACGCCAAGAAACGCGAAGAAGAAAAAAAATCTGCGTAATCGGTGTAATCTGTGGTTCCCTGGCTTAGCGTGCCTTCGTGCTTTTTACCGCATTGTAAATGCCTTAGTGGCTAAAAAAATAAAAGAAACTCTTCTTTCGTGTATTTTTGCGGCTAAATCTCTAAAGGGAACTTGCCGGTTTCTAACCACCTCTCATCTTCGCTGCAGGCAATCCCTCTTTCCTGGCAGTAAGCTTCCGCTTCCTTTGTAAACCCGCTGCGGGAAAAAATAAAACCAATCGCACGCTCTATATTCTCTATCTTTTTAACTTCTTCAAGTTTCTTCTCGAAATCAATTACCTCATCTTTAGAAAATTTTTTTACATCCCTGCTCTTAACCTCACCGATAATGGAATAATCAGCCGGCGACCGGGACCGGGCAAAAATATCCACACTGAATCTCCTGGCGTACTCGGGGGAGCTGTCGTATCTCCATACCCGCGAATAATCACAAAAATCAAAATCACCAGGCAAATAACGGGTAATCGACTTTAACAACTCATTTTTCTCCAGGGCCCGGTATTTTAATTGATCCAGGATCAAATACTCGGCAAAATAACCCTGTTGATAATTGTATTTTCCCTGTAAACTCCGGTACTGTTTATTCAGCTCTTCAAGCGATTGATTGTATTCTTTTTTTATCTGGCCCACATCAAAATGTTCGATCTCTTTTTGATAAACACCGCGAAACACTTTATCGAAAACGTTGTCCTGAACACACTGGTAGTCGAAATTTGTTTGCCCCTGCTTGATAATATCCGACTTAACCAGGGCGTCCAGTTTTTTTTCCAGTTCCTCATCCGGTATGTCCAGGTGTAATTCATCAATTAACTCTTTCCGGGTCACCTCCCTTCCTTTATGTTTGCACAGGTGGAGCACGATCTTTTTGGCATTTTTATCATTGACTTTGCTAAACGCGGTTTTCACATATTCCATCCAGGTGAACTTGATAACACCGTGATCATCCAATGTCTCAAACTCAAGGGTTCGAGTCAGGCCGTCAACTGTGGTCAGGTCTTTATCCTCATATTCGGAACGTATAATGGAACTGATATAAAAGGGACTACCCTCAGAAAGATGGGCAATAAGATAAGCGGTTTCCTCGGTGACCGGGACATCAAAGAACCGGGAGTATTTAAACACCATTTCCACAGCTTCATCTTCCGGCATATTTTTAAGGGATTTGTATTTGAAACGTGCCGGCAGCATCATTATCAATTGATTCATCAACCAGCCCACCCAACTGCCGGAAACCAGCAGCGGGGCGATTTTGCTCTCAGCCGTGCTCAAATAACCACCAGCCAGGGTATCGGCTAACTGGTTTTCACTTTTTGCTTTATCCCAATAGATCATGGCATTTAAAAACTGGAACTCATCGATCATTTGAACAATGAATTCTTTTTTCCGGTGTGCGATGGTCATTGGCGCTTCGCGAACCGTGTCCCAGAGGATGTCCACATGACCATGGCTGAATGAATATTCAACGCTTTTTATTAGTGCGGTAAGGTCGTCGAATCCCTCTTTCCGGGTTATTTCCTTTATGGCCGCGAAATCATTTTTTTCCAGCGGTTTGAGATAATTGATATCCCTGGTTTTAAAAGCAACATACTGGTAAATGAACGTAAGAAAAAAATCCACACAAAAATCTCCCACCCATTTTTTTACTTCTTTTACTTCATAGTAAAAAGGAATCACTCCATCGTTTTTATAAAAAATGATATTGAACAGCCGTTCCATGAGGGCGGTTTTTCCCATTTTGCGGCGGGCCAGCACGGCTGTACTCTGGGATTTTCTTTCTTTGATGTCGTTAATCCATTTAAGAAAATAAACCAGTTCCCCTTTTCTACCGGTAAACAGGTCCGGGTTCCCGATTCGTTCTTCTAATGCATAGTCCATACCTCTTATATATCATAAATAAGAGGAAATATCAAATTTTCTGAAAACTTAAAGCAGTTCATTATCGATAAAGCCGGGGAGTAGAACAATTTTGATCGGTGTTTTCTGCCTGTTCCCTTAACCCACCGATTCCTACAATGTTTCTTACAACTTTTTGTCAACTACCATGAGAATAGCCCACGAATTACACGAATGACACGAAAGAAAACAAAAAAATCGGTGTAATCGGTGTAATCTGTGGTTCCCCCCTTTTCATTGTCCCCGGGTAAAAAAGATTAGAATGCTGAAATTGGCAAAAGGATATTGCATTTTCCTTTAAATACTGCTATCCTTAAAAAGGACAGAATAAAGTACCTGGACACTTTATTCCCTGTTTTCTTCTTGACAAATCCCTTTTATAATGCTATATTATCTTTTAGGAAGTGACGTTATGCTAACAGAGGTTAAATTTAAAAAACCGATTGATGTCAGTGAGGCAGATGCGAAACTTTACCTGGCCGTCAAGCTTTTTGAAGAACATCGCGTCTCACTGGAAAAGGCCTCTGAAATCGCTGAATATCCCTTAGATAAGTTCATAGAATTATTATCAGGAAAAAATATCCCGGTAATCGATTACCCCGTTGAAGATTTAAAAGAAGATATCCTGAATGCCTGAAGAGAAAGACCCAAATATTATCCTTGACTCAAGTTCTATAATCGCTCTATATAAACTGAATCTAATTGAAATCTTAAAAGATTTATACAACTCCATTAATGTTCCCGAAGCTGTCATATCTGAGTTGGGACATGATTTACCCCATTGGATTAGAATACTGCCTGTAGATGATATCAATAAGGCAAAAGACTTTAGAAAAATGTTAGGAGATGGCGAGTCCGAAGTCATAACATTGGGTATTGAAAAGGAAAATTATGTTCTTGTCCTGGATGACTTGAGGGCTCGTCAGACCGCAAGAAAATTAAAGTTGAAAATAACAGGTCTATTAGGAATCCTGGTAAAAGCCAAAAAAAGAAAAAAAATCTCAGAAATTAAACCTCTATTGGAAATATTAGATAAAGAAAATTTCCGTATTTCCCATAAACTCAAAGATGAAATATTAACAATCGCCGGAGAAGTTTAATCCTTTTGTAACGTATCAGCTAAATCTTGCCAGAAAAGGACAAAAAAAGAGTAAAAAGTCACCAGGCAAAAAATACCGGAAATAGGGAACTTGCCTGTCCCCTTTCTTTTCAACCGGAACCAAAAAGATTATTTTTAACCACAGAGGCACAGAGGACACAGAGTTTTTTTGGTTTAGCCGCGAAGAACGCGAAGGAACACAAAGAAGAAAAACAAAAAAATCTGTGTAATCAGTGTAATCTGTGGTTCCCCCTTTTTTCGTGATAATTCGTGTAATTCGTGGGCTATTTTCCCTGGTTCACGGGATTCCTACCGCTCTTTCGTTACCAAGCAAAGGCGGAAACCTAACGCATTGTTACGGGTCGAAGGATCGTACTTTATCCTGGCGGTACAGCGGATATAAAGATCATTACTGTAAAAACCGCCGCCGCGGGCAACGGGGCTTTCCGGGTCTTCTTCAGAGCCACACCACTCTTCCACATTGCCGGCCATGTTTAGCAGGCCATAGGGGGAAGCACCCTGGGGATAGGAGTTTACTTCAACTGTTTTCGGGGATTGAGAGAAAAAGTTTGCTAACGTATTATCAGCCCTGGTGCCGCCCCAGGGATACATACGGCCGTCTGTACCCCGCGCGGCCTTTTCCCATTGTTCCTCAGTAGGCAGTTGAAACGTCAGACCGGTTTTCCCGGACAACCAATCGCAGTATGCCTTTGCATCATGCCAGGATATTCCCACCACCGGATAATTATCATACACTTGATTTTTATAATGATCATCACTACCTGTTTCCAGGTTAAACTTGCTTCCCTTTTCCATCCATTCCGGGTAATTGGAACGTTTTTCGTTCAAAAATTTCCTGTACTGGACGACCGATACCTCTGTTTTCCCCATCCAGTATTCTTCCGGACCAGGGTGCCTTGAACTGCCCATGATAAATGGACCCGGCGGAATATAGACCATTACGATGCCATTCCCAAAATCAGCTTCCCATAATTTTTGTTTATTTTGTTCTATCTTTATACCTTTTTTATGGATTGCTTTTACATCTGCGGGCATTCCTTTTAAAAATTCTATCTTTTTTTCCAGGTCTCGAAGGTCACTGTCCGGTTTTATTGCTTTTGCCAATCGATAATTTTCTTCTGCTTCCCCGTACTTTGCTTCTTTATAGTGGGCTTCTAAAGCAGAAACGCTTTCTTTAAATAATTTGTCCTCAAGTTCTACCGTTCCTGGTGTTTTATTGATGTCTTTTGCCCATTTCAGGCTTTCATAGGCTTTGTTTAATTCACCATTCTTTAAATATTCTTGCGCATCAGCGATATGTTTCTCGTATTGTTCCAATCGGGTGACATGTTGATTAACCTCTGAAATAATCAATTTTGTCTCGTCATTTTGGGGAATATTTTTGTATTTATCCAGGAACTTGCGACATTCGGCTATTTTATCCTTCGCTCCCGCTTTTCCTTTTAAAAAAGCTTCCAGGGCCTGGAAATCTTTATTCATTGCCGCCAATTGTTTCGCTAATTCCAGTTGTTTTTTTTCTTGCATTCGCACGTAAAGATCGTTAAGTTCTGTAGTAGTTTTTATTTTCCCGGCTTCAGATAAATGAAATTCGGCTTTATCAAATTTGCCTTCCTCAAAAGCCCTTGTGGCCAGATCGAAATTTTCTTTATAATTATAAGTTGTACCAGAGGATGGGATATATTTATAAATAAGCAATAAGGCAGCTAATACCGCAAAAATCCCGATAAGGTATATAAAATATTTTCTTATTTTTCGTTTTGGCTCCCCGGTTTTTGCTGCGTCGTGATCATCTTGCTTTTCTTTTGATTTACCTGTTTTTGCTATTTTAGGTTCCTGTTCTATTTTTTCCAGGTCACTGAGCATCTCCCCTGCTTTTTGATACCGGTCTTTCGGTTCTTTAGCCATTGCTTTATATATTATTTTTTCAATACCCTGGGGTAAACCTGGATTCAAGCTCATTATATTTGGTACCTGCTTTTCTTGATGCGCATGGCAAAGGTCTATGTACCCATCCCCCTTAAAGGGGGGGTTACCTGCCAGCATTTCGTACAGGACAACCCCAAAAGAATATATGTCCGTCGTAAACTCCAGCCCTTTAAGTCCCCTGCATTGTTCTGGTGACATGTATGCCGGGGTACCTAAAATCTGACCGCTAATTGTTAATGTCGTTTCACCCAACTTATCTTTCGCCAATCCGAAATCTATTAAAATCGCTTCGCCGGTTTTATTGTCTATCATAATATTACCGGGCTTTATATCCCTATGGATGACTTTTCTGTGGTGGATACTATTGAGCACCGAAAGTATATTTTCTGAAATTTTTAAAGCTGTTTTAAAATCCAACGGTCCATTGTCCTCGATTATCTTTTTCAAACTCTTGCCATCGATGAAATGTGTAATTAAGTAGGGGACCTCGATCCCTCTGCCGACGTCTTCAATAACATCGACAGTAAGTATTTTTACTATATATGGATGATCAATTTTTTTATAAAAAGAAGCCTCCTTTATAAATCTTTGTTTTATAATATTCAATTCCGCTTTAATGTTAGTTGGCTTTTTCTTTTTTAATATTTGCTGGAGATAATCATAGTCCATTATTTTCAAGGCATATTCCATATTATTAGTTGAATCCTTTATCAAGTATACGTTTGAAAAACCACCTTCACCAAGAGATTTTACATACTTATACCTATTTCCCAACTTTCTTAGAGCAGCCTCCAGCATATTATCAGGTCTCAATTATCACCTTCCATTATTAGTTATATTTTATTTTAATCTGCCCGGCTTTTTTTTTCAAGGGGTAGGGAGAGAAAAAAAGAAATGAAGTAGGTCTTAATAAGGGGAACCTTTGTGGAGCGTTATGGCACCGTACTAATCCCTGGAGGAGGTTTAAACCAGCTTGAAACACCTCATTGAAAGCCAGGGATTAAAAATTTCCCTCAGGCAAAGGATGATCCCACCGAAAGAATGAAAACGTCGCCTGACTTTATTATTTTACCCCAATTATCCTATTCTGAGTGAATCCTTGCATCGCAACATCTTTGATGCTATAATTGAGCCATGGCAAGACCATTGGGAATCGATTTGCCATATGTTTCATATAATAATAAAAAAGGAAGGTTGAAAAATGTGGCAATGCAAGAAGATCAGAAAGCATACTCGATATGTATTTTTGAAGGGATTATCAGTTTTTTTAAGCCTTTTATTAGCCTTATCGGCTGCTGAACCTCAGAATGAATCAAAGTCGAATCAAAAAGGTAGCTCTTTCAGCTCGAGTTATGCATTGGTTATCGGCATAGAGAATTACAACAATTGGCCTCTACTTACCAGGGCTGTCAATGACGCTGTTATGGTGGGAAATGAGCTTGAAAAAATGGGATTCGAGGTTACCTATCGAAGTAACCTTACTTTAAGGGAACTTGAGCAGGAGTTCAGGACATTTTTCTATGCTAAAAAAATCGACAATAATTCGCGCTTATTTCTCTGGTATTCCGGTCATGGTCATACGTTAGGAGGTGAGGGGTTCCTGGTGCCGGTAGATGCTCCCGATAAAAATGATACTAATCTAAAAATGAAAGCGTTACCGCTTAGGCGCTTTGATGAATTGTCGCGATTAACAGAGGCAAGGCATGTATACATGGTGTTTGACTCCTGTTTTTCAACCAATATATTTGATAAAGAGAGTAAGGATTCTCCTCCAATAACGATTGCTTTAAAGAATCCGGTACGGCAATATCTTTGTTCATGTAGTGCTGGCCAGAATATCCGAGACAATGGAACTTTCCGGGAATTGTTCATCGATGCCCTTAGAAAAGAGGTAGAGGTAGATGCGAATAAAGATAATTATCTTACTGCAGGTGAAATTGGTCTATTCATTGAAAAACAAATGACTGTCATCCCCGGTGAGAAAACCCGCACACCTCAATACGGCAAACTTAGAGATTTTGATAAGGGCGACTTTGTGTTTTTTCTAGAGAGCAAATCTCTTGATTATTTAAAGGATTCTTTAAAGGACGGAGGTTTTGGGCCTGAAATGATTGAAATTCCTTTCGGCTCTTTCAACATGGGGGACTTACAAGGTTATGGATTTGGCGATGAAAAACCGGTACATGTAGTAAATATTTCAAGTATTGCCGTAGGTCGCTGTGAAGTAACTTTTGAGGAATATGACCGCTTCTGCGCAGCCACCAAATACGAAAAACCGGACGATGTAGGATGGGAAGGTGGTAAGCGACCGGTTATCCATGTTTCCTGGGAAGATGCTAAGGCTTATACAAAATGGCTGAGTGAACAAACAGGCTACATTTATCGATTGCCCACAGAGGCCGAATGGGAATATTTCGCACGCGCTGGTACAGACACAAACTATTGGTGGGGGAATGAAATCGGACGGAATAATGCCATTTGTGATGGATGTGGGGCACCGTGGGGCTGGGATGCAGATAAGAGTAACAGCCCCTGTGGGGTCCTTCAAGCCTAATCAATTTGGCATTTTTGATACTGTAGGAAATGTATTGGAATGGACCTGCTCAGAATACACCGATACATATATTGGCAAAGAAACAAATTGCCTGGATAAAATCATCACCGGTGGGGAACTGGTAGTTATCCGCGGTGGCGCATGGGATGAGAAACCTGGAAAATGTCGCGTATCCCATCGCAAGGTTGGTTATCCGGGTGAACGCTCGAATTTTATCGGCTTTCGGGTTGTCAGGGAATTAAAATAAGGAGGATTAATAATGTCTAAAAAATATCATGCTTTTAAACTATGGTGCGCATTTATTTTATTGACCGGTATATTTATCCATTCTCAAAATCTGGAACAGGAAAAAAATGAAATATACATTATGGAAAATCGTAAGTGTGGTAGCTCGTAATATGCCAATTTACCAAAATGGAATTGAAAAATTTGCAAACGATGTTAAGGTTATCAGTAACGGTCAACTTTATATCGAAATATATTCTGCCGGAGAATATGAAAATATAAAACCATACGATGTGTTTGATGCCGTATCTATGGGGAAAGTGGAAATGGGGTTTGGCACGTCGCCCTATTGGGGAGGAGAAAAAATACCGGGGAGTAATTTTCTGTACGCTGTTCCCTTCGGTTTAAGTGCAAGGGATATGCATGCCTGGCTGTACCGGGGTGGGGGCCTGAAACTATGGAGAGAAATGTATGAACCATTTAATCTCATACCGTTTCCAGTGGGGAATACAGGTGGCGCGATGGGGGGGGTGGTTTAATAAAAAGATTGAAAAAATTGAAGATTTTAATGGTCTGGATATGCGTCTATACGGCTTTGGCGCCGAAGTGTTGAAGAAATTTGGTGCAAATCCAAAGTGGATGATTGCGGCTGATGCTTTAGATGCTTTTAGTAAGAAAGAGATTGAAGCTATTGTATGCCTGGGACCTTATCATGATCAATGGTATAAATTCCATAAGGTTGCCAAGTATTATTATTATCCCGGTTGGCAGGAACCAGGAGGAGTTATTTCACTTATTATTAATAAAGAGGCCTGGGATGAATTGCCAGATCATCTAAAGAAAACCATTGAAAGTGTCTGTGGTAACACATACCATTATATCTATAACCAATTTGAAAATATGAATTCTGTAGCGCTTCGAGAATTACAAATAAAAGAGAATGTAATCTTAAAAACATTTCCACCTGAAGTCCTTGAAAAATTAAGAAAAAAATCTAAGGAAGTATTAGATGAAGAAGCCAAAAAAAATCCACAATTCAATAAAATCTATAAATCATTTAAAAAATTCAAAGAGGAGAATATCGACGCGGGGTGGGGTAAAATTGTTGAAGAGGCTGTTTATCCTGAATGGATGTCGAAAATTATTAATGAATTGGGCAAGCTCAGCGTTGTTAGTGCCCGTCAGGAAGGTAATAACAGCATGGTCGTCTCATTGAGTGGGGATACTTCATTTGCTTTTAATTCTGCAACGCCAACAACGACTTTATCTGCTGAAATTACCCGAATAGCGAAAATCATTGGCGATTATTCACTTTCTATAAAATTGATCCGTGTAGAAGGCCACACAGACAGTCAGGGGAGCCCATATAATAATTGGGTGTTATCCAGGGAGCGTGCCTATGCGGTGGTAAAATTATTAACTGAAAATGGCATAAAACCTTCTTTAATAAAATTGATTCCTTACGGGCCAGAAAATCCAATCGCTGATAATAAAACCGAGGCAGGCCGCCGAAAGAATCGCAGGGTAGAGATCGTAATCGAGTTTTAAAAAAAACATTCGGTGATGTAAAGGAGGATTGGCAATGCATAAAAAAAGAAATGTTTTCGCACTATTGTTCGTATCCATTTTTTTGACCGGTACATTGGTCCAGGCCCTTTCTCAAAAACCGGAAAAGGTTAAACCGCAACCATTTAAGTGGAAAGTTGTAAGTGAATATCCTGCTAATTTTCCGATTTTTAATAACAGTATTGAAAAATTTGTCAACGATGTTAAAGCTATCAGCAATGGACAACTGGATATTGAGTTCTATGCTGCCGGAGAATATAAATATAAAACAGATGGCAGAGAAGAGAAAAAAGTAGACACCTACGGTGTTTTTGACGCGGTGTCCAACGGAATAGTGGAAATGGGATTTGGCGCCCCGATCTATTGGAGAGACAACGTGCCGGGGTGCGAGTTTATGTACGCGGTCCCCTTCGGCTTGAATTCAGAGGGTATGTATGCCTGGCTCTACAAAGGAGGGGGCCTGGAACTATGGAGAGAATTGTCTAAACCGTATAATGTCCTGCCGTTTCCCATAGGTAATACCGGCGAAGCCATGGGCGGCTGGTTCGATAAAAAGATTGAAAAGATCGAAGATTTTAATGGTCTGAATATTCGCATGTCAGGTTTTTGTTCAAGAATATATAAAAAATTAGAGGCAAATGAACATTGGATGGTTGCGGGTGAAGCTTTAGATGCTTTCAAAAAAGGAAAAATTAATGCTATTATATGCCAGGGACCTTATCATGATAAACAGCACAGGTTCCATCGGGGGGGGGCCAAAATATTATTATCATCCCGGGTGGCATGAGCCGGGCGGAGTACTGGCTCTGATTGTTAATAAAAAAGCCTGGGACAGCCTGACTCCCGATCTCAAGAAAACCATTGAAACCGTTTGTGGCAACACATACGGTTTTATCTATAACCAATTTCAAACCATGAATGCCAGAGCCCTCAAAGAATTGCAGGATAAAGAAAAAGTAAAATTGATGGAATTCCCAAAAGAAGTCCTGGACCGGTTAGAACAGTTATCCCGGGACGTACTGGAAGAAGAGGCGAAAAAAGACCCACAATTCAAACGGGTTTATGAAGCATTTAAAAAATTTAAGGAAGAAAATAAAGCGTACGGATGGAGAGGAAATCTCTATGGGACCGTTGGCAAATAATTAGCCACAGAGGAAACAGAGGAGGTTAGCCACGAAGGGACGCGAAGAAGAGTTCTTTTTTTTAGCCACGAAGGTACACGAAGTTACACGAAGAAAAAAAAGAAAAAAAACACAAAGAAAGTTTTAGCCACAGAGGACACGGAGAGCACAGAGGAGAAGAAGATAAGAAGCGAAGAAGAGAAGAAGTAGGGGTTTGATTTAGAGGCTGTGTCATAATTAGTTTTTACTTTTTGAAATGGGGGAAAATGCCTATTTTAAAAGAAATTTGCACATGACGGTGACACTTTGGCTTAAAAAACGGGCACCAAATGGGAAAATTTGCTCGAAATTTTTCAAAAAATCGCATTGTGACACAGCCTCTTTATCAAACCCCATTTCCGGTGAATTGACGATTTATCAGGATTTGATGAATCAAACCCCTGCGATCAATGTCTTTTTTTTCTTCGCGTAACTTTGTGTAACTTCGTGGCTAAAAATAAAAATAAAAAAACATTTGTGTACCTTCGCGGCTAAAATGAGAATTGCTTCGTGGCTAATATAAGGGTTGAAAAAAAAGAGAAATGGAATTATAATTTGAATATGATTAAAACCATAGAAATCAAAAGATGTACAAGGAGGTTCGCGGTTTGATGAAAGCCAGGTATGTGAATCCTTATACCGATTTCGGTTTCAAGAGACTCTTTGGAGAAGAAGCCAATAAAGACCTGCTAAAGGACTTTCTCAATGAATTACTGCCGGTGGAACATAAGATCGTCGAGTTAAATTTCAAAAACACAGAACAATGGGGTGTGATTGCCGCCGAAAGAAAAGCCATTTTCGATATTCACTGCGAAAATGCTAATGGTGAACGATTTATCATCGAGATGCAAAAAGCAAAAATAAAATTCTTAAAAGACCGGGCCATGTTCTATACCACCTTTCCCATCCGGGAACAAGCAGAAAAAGGGGAATGGGACTTTGAATTAAATCCCATTTACTGCGTTGCCCTCCTGGATTTTAAATATGATGAAGATAGGGAGAAGAAGGACTTTATTAGGAATGTTCAATTGAAAGACCAGTACTGCCAGGTTTTTTATAATAAATTAACCTATGTTTTCATCGAGATGCCGCGGTTTACCAAAGAAGAACCTGAATTGGAGACTCATTTTGATAAATGGCTTTATTTTTTAAAGCACCTGGAAGATTTTGAGAAGATACCGGAGATATTGAAAGAAGAGATATTTGAAAAAGCATTTCATGTTGCCGAGATTGCTAATTTTACCGCGGAACAATTGGCCCAATATGAGGAGAGTCTAAAGGTTTACCGGGATTTGAAAGGAGTGGTTGATACCTCTTATGAGGAGGGAAAAGCTGAAGGAAGAGTCGAAGGAAAAAGCGAAGGAAAAATTGAAATCGCTTTGAAAATGAAGTTAAAAGGTGAACCTGCGGAGAAAATCTCAGAATATACCGATTTGTCTATAGAAGAGATCAATCAACTAAAACCCGGTGAATAATAGAGTTTTTCGCCTGCTGTGGGAATAATTTAGCCACAAAGAACACAAGCCAGCCAGGCCGGAACCAAAAAGAATCCGGCCTGTCTGGAAATCCCAAATTCCAAACAAAGCGGTGTCCTTCGGACCTGTTTTTTTAAACAAAAAATCCCAACCCGGACAAGTCGGAACCAAAAAGGTTATTTTATCCACAGAGATCACAGAGTTCACGGAGAGGTTAGCCGCAAAGAACGCGAAGGGACGCGAAGGTAAAAGATAGTTGGCAGTTGGCATCAGGCAAAAAGCAATAGGCAAACTTCGTGTTCTTCGTGCCTTCGTGGTGAAAAACAGCTTAACTGTTACGATCAGGTATTCTATCCCTTCGTGTTCCTTCGTGTAACTTAGTGGCTAATATAAGGGTTGAAAAAAGGGGGTCAGGTATTCTATCCTCTAAAGTGAAAAGATTAAGTCGTTCAAAAAATAGAAAAGATTTTCTAACCAGGCACCTTTTTATATCCTGGAAATATCAATTAATTCACTTTCAGAGAATATAGCTGCCAATTTAATCAGAGTGGTCTTGCCAATGATTTTATGCAATTTTTCATCCAGGGCATACCTCTTTAATTGCTCTTCTGCTTCTGCTTTTAATTTTTGAAGTTTTTCTTTTTCAATCTTTCCTTTCAGTTCTTTGCCTTTGATAAACTTAATCTCCAGGAGATAAGAATAGCGCATATCCGGGTAACGTGGCAGGAACGGCTCCAACACGATATCCGTATATCCCCGGTTTAATTCCTTTTCCGAATGCACGATAAAATAATCGCTGATGCCCAGCCAGGCCAGTAAGAAACCCTGGATGACTTTTTCCTCGCGGATGAAATCTCTTAAAGATGCCGATTTTCTAAGGTTTTCAGAAAGGTATTTAAAAAATGATTCCCACTCGCCCCGAAATGCCATACCCTGGAGCAGTGCATCCAGCTTCCCTCCATGAATGGTGGTTAAACCTACTTCATTACTGATACGAATGATATAATCGTAATACAGGCTTTTAATCGTTTGATTAGGAATTTCGAACAGGATTCTTCCTTCCTTTTCATCCTTGATGGTCAGCAGTCCAAAATAAAACAATAGAGATACAAACTTTTCCGGTTCGCTCATTTCTGCCAAAGGGAACCCAACAATCAACCGCTCATTGATTTCGCCCTCTTCGATAATTTTTCTTAATTGAGAAAAATTTCCATTGGTTTCCTTGCGGCCGCGTTTATCCACGATGATCAAATGCCTTAATTTATCGTAATCCATCCGCACATTGCGGTCTACCATCTCCCTGGGCAGCTTTTTTTTATTAAAACAGTGTTTTAGAAAATACAGCACCATGTCTGAATTATAAAGCCGTTCCCGGGCATCTTCACAAAAAAGATAATTGCCGTACCATTGATTCATCATTTCCAGTAGGTATTCGCTAGAGAAATGTAGGATACCCGCTCCCCTGTAATAGTCGATCATCCGGTTCACGTCATTCCCCGTGAAACCCAGTAAGCAATTGAATTGGGGTTCGATGGAGATATTCTCCCCGATATTGAAACCACTGGTGACATCATCTATAGTGATGGGAGATACCCCGGAAATAAACAATCGGGTAATAGGTGCACCAGAACCAGAGGCCCCCCCTTTTAACACCTTAAAAAAGGACCTGAAAAAACCTTCCCCATGCGTCAAGTCCTGGTAAGTGCTCTCACCAGCAGTGGACAGGACGGTATTGGCAAAATTATCATACTCATCGATGAAAACATACAACTTCCGGTGAGAAGCTTTGCATAAGTTGTTGATTGTTGCTAAAATATCGGAAGCAGACCGGCTTTCTTCTATCGTATGTCTGAAGTATTCCAGGTCCTCTATTAAATAATCCGGATATTTTCGCAAAAATGCCAACGCTCTCCCTTGAATATGATTTAAAAAAGACATTTCCATTCTATCGGCAGCGGGCTCCACTTCTGAAAAATTGAATGACAATGTCAGGTATTTTCCTCTTTCGTTGGTGGAGTTATCATAAATCCACGAACCTTTAAAGAATTCTTCGAATCTATCTTTGTAATAAACATCGTAGTACACTTCCATCATGGAGAGAAGAAGCGTTTTCCCGAATCGCCTGGGACGAATAAAAAAGAGATAATCACCTGCCTTTTCTATCACCTCTAAATATTCGGTTTTGTCTACATAGTAATAATTTTGCTGGGCAATACGCTCATAATCAGAGATACCATAAGGAATTTTCTTGATTGACTTGTCGCTCATATCTATTCCTGTGTCTGTATCCTGGAATCATTATATATGACTTCCTTGCTTTTTTCAAGTAACACGCATGAGACAACAGCACAACCTACCGGGTATAATGCCGGATGACCTGAAGAATTGCCGCTTTGCATACCTCGCAGTAAGGACGTATACTTTTGGTAAACATGATGCAGTTAATCATTGGCCGAAAAAGCCCTGAGGACGAATACCCCGCCCCTTCAAAAGCACCCACAATACCCTGGTATTTTGACTTGGCCAGGTGGGCTTTTTTCTCTTGATCGTTCATCTGATCATACTTTTCTTTTTCCCAGGGGGTGGGAATCTCAACTCCCTTTGTAACCATGTGTTTCCATTTCAGGTTTTTGGGGTCCAACAGGGCAGTGATGTTGGGGTCGGTGGGCTCGATATCTGTGGGATAGAATTCATTGTAAGCCACGCTGGCTAAATAGTATTCATCCGCCAGCCCGATAAAGGCATGACCGAACTCATGAAGCAAAAGATAACCGTACCACTTTTCATTTAACGAAAAGATACAGTAAGTATTATAAATCCCACCGCCGCCGTATCGGTTGGTATTTACCATGACCAGGACCAAATCATAAGGAACATGCGCGGCAGCATCCCTGATGGCCCGGTTCTCCTCGCTCAACATGTACCGGTATAACCCCAACGCATTAAAAGAGGTGCCAAAAGCAGTATTTTTGAAAATACCATGGGTGGGTTCATCCGTGCCGCTTTCCCGGGACGGTTTGAAAACACCATAAACATTGAAACTCTTTTTGTGGCTTTTGTACGGCTCAAAAGAGAAAAAGACCTGGAATGCCTTCTTAAGGTCTCGTTTAAACTTTTTTTTCTCCTTTTTCGTATACCCTTCGGATAAAACAGCAAGATCAACTTTTTTATGGGGGTCACCATTTTTTAAAAAGTTGAATATAGTTACCCCTTCCACCAGGGATTCGTTGTTGATATCAATGGATTGGGGATCAATGACTTGCTCAAATACCGGATGTAGTTGATTTTTCCGGTCCCGGCTTTCCAGGACGAATTTGATTTTTGCCCTGGGAAACGGAATCAAAACGGTTTCATGATAGGTGCGCTTGATTCCGTTGGCTGCCATATCCGTGGTGACGTACTCGGCACAATAACTGTTAAAACCCCTGGAAAAAATCAACTTGCCAGACACAATGTCATATACGTTGATATAGTATTTCCCGTTGTTAAAGGGGTCTATAAGTCTGTTGGGGTTTCCCGCCCAGGTCCCTTGCCGGTAGATTTTATCAAGAGTGATCCATTCATTATCCTTATCTGCTGTATGATAGTAATCCACCCGCATGGTTTCGTCAACGAAATAATCATTAAAAACCGGCTTTGATTGACTGTATACAAAACCCGATATAAATATGAAAAGAAAAAGGTAACCCATCATCCGATAACAACATTTTTTCATATTCATGCTCATACCCATTCGAACCTCCTTTTTAAAATGCCTCCGGCGGCCAGGGGCTCTTTTGAAAAACCGCCCCTGGACCCCACAAAACTTTTGTTTAGAGTTTTTTTTGTTAATGATTACTGACCAATGATCATTTATTTTAAAAGCAAGATTTAACATAGTAATTCTTCAATGTCAAGAATTATATTGCAAATTGCACGATTTTGTGTTATAAATTTCTTTCAAGGCTGAAAGGATAAATTTTAATTTAATGTAAAGTGTAGTTGATGTCGCATGAATAAGATCGTTAATCTTAAAATCGATAAAAATCGCAGCATCGTTCTACAAACCATACGGCATCACCTGTACCCGGAAAAGGACTTCCCTGAGAAACTATTCACAGGCCTTCCCTCGGTATTATTTGATTGCTTTATGGATGTGGTTAAGTCCCGCGCTGACCTCCTGGAGCTGTATCAACAAGCGGAGGACAAAACCGAGATCGAAGCCCTGGCCCGTGAGATTTTGGAGTTTAAAAACCTCCTGGCACATCACCCACAGACAGTGGTGCTGATGTATCGCACCTATATCAAAAAATTTGTTAAATACAAACAGTCTGCTGCCAGTACCACCAGTGATGAGTGGGAGGATATTTTTCAAGAGGTAATGACCCGGTTAATTTCCGGGAAAATACAACGTATACAGGAGCGATTTGATTTTACCTATAAGAAATATAAAGATTTTTCAAAAAAATCCCTGTTTACATCCTATTTAATGGTAACAGTCCGTAATATCTATATGGACATCATCCGGGAACGGAACGTGCGCCTGTTAACAGCAGGGCAAACCCTACCCATCGATGAGGTCTTTGAACGCTGTAATTATAAAGGTGAAAATATGATGAATCGCCTGGTGATCGATCAGGAATGTGAGAAATTGCATACGGTGTTGGCGTTGTATTACAAAAGCCGTCCGAAACTGGAACTCTGTCTAAAACTCAAATGCCGCATTCCCCTCAGCGCAGATGATATTCAGCGCAGCTTTCCCGGTTGCGGCAGCGAAGACATCTACATCTTGCGGCAAGACTTCAAAGGTGTAAAAGATAAAAAGCTGTTCGATACCGTGATTCCCGCATTTAACCGGAATGAAGGCAGAATAAACAAAAGCGATACCCTGAGAAAATGGCTCTCGGTAAAGTTAGATGAAATTACTTCTCATCTGAACCAGACCCACACGGGCAATGTGTACAACAGTAAGAACCTCGTGGATTTAATCACTCTCTATTATGAGCGGTTCAAGATGAATGAGACCGATACTGACGAATCTTCAGAAAGGATAGAGATCAGGGGTAAGGCTTAAGGAGGAAAATCATGGAATCAATGCCCATGCAAATGTTAGAAAATGGACATCTAAGTGATGAGGCATCAGCTGTGCTGGTGGAATCGCTGCGTCATAGAAAAAAGGTGGACGTGCCAGCAGACGTATTAAACCATGTGGAAACATGCAAGGAATGCAAAGATAAGATCATCGATGTGGTCACGTTTTTAAGACATCCCCATGCAGCCCCGATAAGGGTAACACCAGTAAAAACCAAAATCCAACGCAGCTGGTATTTCAGCAAAGTTGCTGCTGTTTTTGCTGTTTTCGCCCTGTTGATAAGCGTTTATTTTTTTGTGATAAAAAACCCATCATTTTTTGGCCGATTCACATCTGACTCCTTTGACGACATCCCACAGGAAGAGGTGATTCAATCCGAAACCACCGATTCTACAGGAATAAAAAGCAGCAAGGAGGAAGGAACGATTCGCCCGGAAGCAAATGGAAGGGTACCGGCCGCGGCTGCAGATGCCAATGGCAGTCAGAGGCAAAAAACCACCGCTCAATTACCGGCTTTACGGTACCAGGTCAATCCCAACCTGGAAAATATGATTGGCAGCCGGTTAAGAAGCGGGTTATTTGAAGCATTAACACCGAAAAATAACAGCGTATTAACGATTCCTATTCAATTCTCATGGAAAAAGGAGTTCCTCACACCCCATACCCTGAAGATCGTTAACAACATGAATGATTTGCTTTATCAATTCGCTGTAAAGGGAAATTCGTTTGAATTTACAGGAAACCTTCAGCCCGGTTTGTATTACTGGAAAATCGAAAGCCAAAACGAATTACTCTACGTCGGCAAATTCTTTATTAAATTGCCTCCGGCAGCCAGGGGCTCTTTTTGAAAAAACCGCCCCTGGACCCCACAAAAACTTTTGATACATGCTCAAACATCCTACCATGCTTCATAAGGGTATTTCCCATTGGCATCATTCTCTTTCTTCACTTCTTCGTGGTCCTTCGTATCCTTCGTGGCTTCGTGGTGAATTAAACTATTTTCCTACCAGGACAAAGCCGCTCCAGTATTTGGGGAAGGCGGTATAAGGGTCTTTGATCAATTCCAATTTGGCTTTTTGCAGGGCGCGGCAATAGGGGCGACCGCGCAGGATATTCCGGTAAAAAGCAATCATCAAGCGACTGGTACTACGGTCCTCTACCTTCCACAGGGAAACGATAATATTCCGTATCCCGGAATAGAAAAATCCCCGGTTCAATGCCATCATGCCTTCGCCTTTCACCAGTTTGCCCACACCGCTTTCGCAGCTGCTCAATACAATCAATTCTGCGTCCAGGTTAAGGTTATAGATTTCGCCGGAATACAAAATGCCATCTTCTTGATTCAAATGGCTGGTTTTGTTTTTTTCTTCAGGGGGGGAGAAAATCAAACCGGACAACAACTGCTGCCCCTCATCTTTCAGGCTGTGGGTGGCAATATGAATCAAACTGTAATCGTGGTTATTGATGTTCTTAAAATTGGTTTCCGTGGCTTTGCGATGAAAATAACCCATCGCCTTTTTTTGTTGGGATTCAAACAACCGGATAATGGCCCGCAGTTCCTCTTCGGTGGCAGGCAGCTGAGAAACCGCATGCTCCGCATCTACCGGTGCCTCTCTTAAGTTCACCTTTGCTGTGCCCTGCACCTTTACTGGATCCGCATCCAATGAGGGAGGATCGTATTTCAAAACATACCCTTCCCGGCTTTGCTCTCCAAATACCGGTGCAAACCCGATAAACGTATTTTTTTTCTTCGCTGTGTTGTGATTGACACTGTAAAGCCAGAGATTGGCAGAGTAATGATAACTAAAAGCAAAATGCTTAATCATAAAATCCATTTCCGCTGGCTCGCCGCTGCCAGTGATCCCGGAAGTAAGAGATTCAAAGGGAATGGTGTACAATGGCCCGTCAGGGATAATAATCAATTTGGTCTTGCCGGTCAACAAATGACGTACCGGCTTCATCAGTATCCGGTACAATCCCCGGCTTAAACGCATAAAAGGCAGCTCTTCAATTTTTTTGATGGCCCGGTTGTAAGTCCCCACCATTTGAGCTAAATCTTCCTCCAGGAAAACCTCCTCCACTTCAAGGCTTTTCCTGGTCAAAACAAATATATGAAGTACCCGCTCTCCGATAAAATACTCAATTAATGCAGCATCCGCTTCCAGGGTCTGCTGAATCCCGGCGATATCCACCATAAAGGGTTTGTATTTCAAGTTATAGTATTTTTCATAATTGCTTTCAAATTGGTCGATTAATTGGCGGTACTGCAAAACCAAAGTATGATAACGATTCTCAAGAGTTTCTATGGTTTGTAGGTCCGGTTTTTCGCTGTGGTACTCCTTTTGCAAATACGTATCGAAATGGGTGAGGTCTTGTTTCAGTTCCCTTTCCTTTTGCAGCAGCGAATCCGGGATACCGGCAAATTGCCTCGCCCTGGCTTCAGTTAAGGCTTCCGCCAGTACCGCCGCTTTACTCCGTTCGGATAAAATAAAGGCGTTTGCTTTATATTGCGGTTCATGGGTTAATTCGTAGAGAGAAAGCGCAGTTTGAATGGCCCGTTGATAAATAATATGAATTTTTTCTCCGAAAAATAATTTGTAATATTCGGATTTATAGCCCTGACGCATCATTTCCATCAACCTGGCCAGATGAAGATAGGTGAAATAAGCATCCTGGAGTTCCTTTCTCCGCTCCGGGTAATACATATACATCACTCTCAGGGCGTTGGCTTTGGCAGTCAATATATCAAACAATTTATCTTTGGGGGAAATCGTATCCAGGGGGGGATTGGCATCAATGTGACTGTCTTTAAATCCCGGCACCAAAGCGATTAATGCCTTTTGAAAATAATCCAGGGCCTTTTCCAATTGGTTGCGTTGAAAGTAAACCTTTCCTATTTGGCAGTAGATATCCGCGGTCTCAGGATGGAATTCTCCCAGGCTTTCACTTTTAATGGTAAGTGCTGTATTTAAAAATTTTAACGCCTCTTCATGGTCTTCTTTTAACCGCAGGCAAATACCGATATTCAGGTAACCGGTTCCGGCTTCCGGACTGGGGTCGCCATACACCTCCAGCCGAATGTTAAAGGCTTTGCGAAGGTATTCCAGGGCGTTTTCATAATCGCCTTCAAGAGCGTAAAGGATGCCGATTTGTTCATAAACCCTGGCAAACAACGGCTTGTTCTGCCCATAAAGCTTCATGTATTCACTTAAAGAACGATTGAAATGATTCCTGGCACCGCTGAGTTCTCCTTTTTTATATTCCCCCTCATCCATTGAACGGTATTTTTTCTCCATATCCTCAGGAACCTCTTTATTGGAATACAACAGCTTGATTCCATAAGATTTAAGATAGTTCAAATTGGCATTGCCGGACTGCCGTTTGTTCCAGTAGACCAGGGCAATACTATTGTAGGTTTTGGCCACATCCGGGTGGTGCTCACCTAAGATTTCCAGTTGGATGGACAGGGCTTTTTGGTATAACGTCAATGCCTGGTCAAAATCCTTTTTTCGCAAATATTTAAAGGCCAACCGTTGAAAGCCTTTAGCTAATTCCAGGTTCTGGTGGCCCAGCCGGGTCTTTGTCAAGTTCAGGGCTTTGTTCAACGTTCCCAGCGCTGTTTCCACATCATCCAGCTTCTGGTAGTTATTTCCCAACCTGATGTAGCAGTTAATGGCTTTCTGCCAGAGTTCCGATTTCTCGTAGTTGGAAATGGCCCGTTTGAAGAAAAAATTAGATGTCTTGTACTGGCCGTCCCCTGCCATCTTTTCAGCGCTTTTGGCGTATTGATCACCCACGTAATCGGTAGGAGGTTCCTTTACTACCGGTGGTTGAGGCTGACTCACACATCCGTTGCTAAAAAATAACATCATAAGCCCCATCGCAGCGATGAAACCAATAATTAGTAAACGCCGTAAAAACCGAACCGGATAAATATAAACCATGCTTATATTATACAACAGGTATTTGGTTTCAGACAAGAAAAAAAATTCTCAATAAGATTCTTCCCACACCAGGCGAAAGCCAACAGTAGGAGATTTTTTATCTGCTAAACCTCCGATAGGGGTATTCCGTTGACTCATGTTATAGCGTCCATACCAGCGGTCAGCGGAACGAATAGTGATTGGCTGGCTGCCGTCCCAACTGCCCCCCCGTATAACAAAATCAACACCGACCACATAAGGGTCCGGTAAACTATTTAACGGGTTGACACCAGGTGAGTTAAAATAATAAAGAGGGTCGTAAACGTCCAGGCACCACTCGGCGACGTTACCTGCCATGTCAGAAACACCGAAAGGTGAATCACCTTTCGTAGTAGTTCCCACAACATATGTTGTGGAAGAACAATTATAATTAGCTTTCATGCAGGTTTTTGGGCTGTTGCCCCAGGGATAGCGGCGCTGGTCTATTCCTCTTGCGGCTTTCTCCCATTGGGCCTCTGTCGGCAGGTGGATATTTTTACCCGTTTTTCGAGTGAGCCAATTACAAAAGGCACTGGCATCTCCCCAGGTCACATTGATCACCGGTCGATTCTCCCTTCCCCAGCCGTTATCCCCGGGCTTGACCCAGTTCGTCTCTTCACAAAATCTGTCATACTGCTTAAAGGTAACTTCGTATTTGGATATATAATATCTATCCAGGGAAACCGTATGCAGCGGCAGCTCATCAGTATCACCCTCATAAAAATTGTCCCCCATGATGAACTCACCGGCAGGAACCAGTCTCCATTGGATATACAACTGGTCCGTATCGTAAGAAGGATTGGTAAAGGTTTCGTGATCCCCGCGGCTCTTATTCTCATTTAACAACTGTGCAGTGACCAGTGCACCTATCACTGCCACTCCTACAATGATCAAAACCGGAGATCTGCGTTTCTTTTTTGGTTTGAACCCGGGTTTTTCAATGATTCTCCGTTTAACGGGTTTCTTTTTTTTCATAATAATCCGCTGGTATTCAACCAGGCCGCCCACATTAATACCTTCAATCTCCGGGTTTTCCAGTAGTTCACGGGATAATCGATAATTTTGCCTTGCCTGGTGGATATCTCCCAAACGCTCGTAAGCGGCACCCAAAAGCAAATATATTTTCCCTTGCAATTCTTTATCCTGGTGCTCTATATCTTTACGTTTCCCCTCCTCTCTTTCCTCAAAATAGGACAACAGCAATTGCAAATTCTTTACAGCTTCACGGTATTTCCCGGCTTGATATTCCATTGCAGCCCAACGGAAGGATGTTTTTAACCGGTCCTTTTCTCTATCTTGCTGAGAAAGCGAAAAATCACCTTGGAATAGCAGGAAGGCTAACAACAATGCCATTGTCCTGGTAATAAATCGTTTCTGAGGGCGTGCCATGCTGCGTTTCTCCTTTATTCTTAAACTTATTCCTTTTTCCACGGGATTGATAGCCATTCTATCATATCAGAAAGTCGAAGATTTTACAATAATAAATTTAATTTTAACAATCCATTACTCCACTTCTTTCTCATCCGTTTTTTGGATTGCTTCCGTATAATAATATAAAACCTGGAACATACTGTGAGACTTGAGATGTAAAACGTACCAAACAACAATTGAAATTTGACTTACAAAGGCAAAGATTGCATAATATATGAATGGAGTTCCTCAATGAGAATATATAAGAATCGCTGGATAAAAAAAATTATAATTGTTTTGTTTATATATTTATGCTTTGGGATATTTAATCCATTGTTCATAGGTGTATCAATCCCCCTGCACGGGAGAACCGATGACGTGATAATTCCCGGGGATGTCAACCGCATCTGTTACTATGCCAATTTTTTTTACAATTATCCTTCGGAAGATTTTCTTTATTATCTCAATGATTTCTTACTGTCCTGGGAGAAGCCTGATGAAACGGTTATGGCAAGGGGTCTTCGGCATAGGCTCATGGAAGTGCTATCCTGGCATGATGCCATTAAAGAATTTATCCGCTACCATACCGGAGAGAAAAAGAACCGTATCGTCTTCAACCTAACCGATGCCAAAGCGTATCAAAAAGCGTCCCATTTGATGCTGATATTGGGCCGCCAGCTTAATAAAAATGCAAAAGGTCAATACTATTTAACCCGAACCGCCAATCCCGGTGTGCAGGATTACCTCCAATTCGCCTTGATACGGACGGATACCCTGGAGCAGCAAATAAACAACACTCACTTTTTTAATTTCTACTTGAAAGAGAGCAAAGTGCCCCTTCCCCGCGGCCTGGACCTGGAATTTATCCGGGAGGTAACCGGAATTCCTGTAAATGCTTCATCCTTCTTCGAAAACGTCCTGAAAAATGAGCGGCTCTCCCTGTTGATGGGTGTTCTCTGTCGGTTGTCCGCCAATGAGATTCAATATATTAATAATTTAATCCCTTCACCCCGCCCCGGGGCTTACGACGCCTGGAAAAAAATCTACGACAATAAAAAATTATTAATGGGGTTATTCGTATTATCCAATGCCCTTCGGGTTCAGAAGGTCGGGGAAAACGGCAACAAACCGGTACTCCAACTGCCAGGTGGGGAAGCTGCCGAATCTTTCTGGTCGCAAATGCTAGGGGACAATTTAAAACCAACCTCGTTTGCATTCCTGGAACGCCTGGCTACCAAAGATGATGGAAAACTCAACTACCTATATGTCTTTTCTTATTTCCTCCCGGAAGATAAGCGAAGAATCCTGTTTTTTGATTACGATGCTCAAAAAGTAAAAGAAATCTACGAGCTCATCGATTTAGACAGGAAAGAAAAACTAACCGAAACAGAGTTTCCCTTGCTGGGCAATTGGAACTATTTTACCTTGATGTACGTTTTGCAGACCAAAGATAAAGGGATTTATTTCCCCCAGGGGATCGATGCCTGGTTCCAGGCCATCACCGGGGAAACGCCAGCCTCTGCCTCTTTGTCGGACCTTCTCAAGGTTCTGGTGAAAAAGCCTGAGAATATTCGCACGTTTATGGCTATTTACAGCAAATTTTCCCACAGACCCCGGTTGTTGGCTGACGGCAACCTGCTCAAGCTCTGCAGCCTTTACCAGGAATACAATGCCATGCTGGATTTTATTGAAAAAATCCCCGTCAAAAAACCGGAAACCGTTTCCGCACTCCTGAACTGGGTGCAACAACTTGAGCAGTTGGCAGGGAAAGATGGCCTGTTATTTACATCCATTTACCAATCTTTATTTGAAATTTTAGCGTTTACTGCCAGATATGCACCTGACCGATTTGATTATGATGGGTTGATATTGGAGTTGATTCGACTTCCCCTATCCAGATCGGATTTTTATCACCGGCTGTTTCGCTTTTTCCAAAACAGCATGGGTATCAGCATCAATAAGAAGGGCAAAACCCTTGTGGATGTCATGTTAGCAGGGATTCCCAACCAGACGATTACGATTAAGAGTGAGAATGCCAGATACAGGTATCTGATTAGAGATGCGTTTAGGAAAACCATTGACCGAATAATCCAGTCACAGGAAATATGTTCTTTCTCCCACCTCCAGGAAATACACCGCCTGTTGGCAAGAGGAATGCAGGTGAAACCACCAGCCGCGGCCAGGATCGGTGAGCAAATCAACGAAGCATTCGTTGCACTGCCCCATCCCGGTATGAGCGGCGATGCTCCCAGGAAAATAAGATCACGGGTCACTCCCTACTCTCGATCAAAGTTGGAAAAGCAGGTACAGGGCTTTGTGGAAAAAATACTCATGGGGTCGAACCGGGAGGAATTGGAAAACATTACGAGCAAAATCAAGGGTGATTACCTGATCTATAACTTGAGAGATCACCTCCTGGGCCTGGTATATGCGGTGAATGCAAAAGACCCGGATATAAGAGCATTTTTCAATCCCAACTTTGTTCGTCTCCATGATATTGCCGGCAATGGCGGACGCACCTCATGGGACTGTTACGGTAAAAGAAAACCCAGGAAACCCGGTACCTTTGCCGAGTATCATTTAGACGGTCCCTTATCCAGGTTAAATATCACTTTTGCTTCCCGGTGGCAGACGCATCTGTTTCGGGGAAGAATCCTGCGGAATCCCCATTTTATCCGGGCAATTATTACCAACCTCATGGAGTTCTATCCCCTGCCCCTGGTAGACCAAAGCATGGTATACAACGCTTTATTGGTGGAATTGGGATTGGAATTGCTCCGGGAATCCAGGTATAATGCAAATGCTAAAGATAATAATGAAACCATGAAACAGGATGTGATCAACGCCCTGAACACCATCACAGCTGGTCATCATTACCGGCGAGCCATAGAATATTTGACCGGGGAAACCAATCATCATAATTTATACTTAAGTGAGATTAAAAAGTTGGGGGACGTATTTTTTCATACGCCGCAGCTTCAGCAGAGGAAATATGTAACGGAACTATCCACCATGCAGAAGATGGGACCTTTTAGAAAGTTCGTCTTATCAGACCGTTTTAGAAGGGAAATGCACCGGTTTGGCGGTATCTATTCGCACATTTTCGGCTCTCTAATGCCGCGGAATTACCCGGTATTTCCCCAGGAAGCAGCCAACACACTGGAATCCGGCTGGTTCAGGGGCAGTATAATTGATGAATATAAGATCAAACTGGCCTATCACCTCTATAAAAAAGAAATTCCCCCTTGCTTATTGGGACAATTTCTCTATATGTATCTTACTAAAACTGCCCGGCAATTTTTACGTCAAAATCACGCCAATGACTATCCCACTATATATTTTGTATTTGATATATTTAATAATGCTCATTTAAACCGTATGATCAAACAATTAAAAAAGGAGGGGTACCTGAAACTAAGATGAAACAACAAATAAAAATAAAAAAAAGAATGAGCTGTGTATCTTTTGTAGTAATCCTTATATTAATGACAATGGCCGCGCCATTGCGGCTCCAGGCCCAGGCAGAAGATATAGATGTCCGGTTTATTTCTCCCCAACACGACGCTATCTGGATCGGGGTAAAAAAAATAGAAGTCCGGGTGACAGGTGTGAAACCCGAATACCTGAGGTCGGTAGCCGTCTACCTGGATGGAAAGCTGGTAAAAGAGTTCAACTCCCCACCGTATCGGCTCAAATACAATTTCGGACAGGTCCCCAAAAACAGGAAGCTGGAAGTATTGGTGCGTCGAAGGAACCAGCGTTCCATAAGGAGAGAAATCCACTCCTACTACCTGGACGATTTCCAGGAAGTTAATGTATTGCAGGTGGTAGTACCCGTGGCAGTGATGGACAGACGCGGCAATTACGTATCCAACCTTAAAAAAGAAGACTTTATAATCCTGGAAGATGGAGTCCCCCAGGATATCTCCTATTTCAGCAAAAGCGGAAAATCAACCTTTCACCTGTGCTTGTTAATCGACATCAGCGCTTCCATGAGGGACAAAATTCAAAAAGTCAAAGAAGTCGCCAGGGAGTTTTTAAAACAGCTGATGAGTAAAGATGATAAATCCATTATTGTTTTCTTTAATCATGAAGTCTTTGAGGACAGTGATTTTACCAGTGATTTTAATGAGCTGGACAACGCCTTAGCTATCGCGTTTCCTTATGGAGCCACTGCCCTTTACGATGCGGTAGCATACGGTGTTAGATTGATGAAACCCATCATTGGCCACAACATTATCATACTCTTTTCAGATGGGGAGGACAACAGTTCTGCCATTGATCCTTACACAATAATCAATATTGTCAAACGTTCAAACTCAGTGATCTATTCTATCGGGAAAAAGAAGTACATGAACCAGTACGACCAGTACCAGGAACTGCTGCGCAAAATCTCCTTCTCTTCCGGCGGCATAACGTTTTTCCTGGATGATGTCCAGGATGTACAAAAAACATACCAGAAAATCCGCAAGGATATCCAGGCCAAATTTCTCATCCGCTTTTCACCCAGGGATAAAAGGAAACGCAACCGCTTTCGCAAAATAACGGTTAAGCTCAGAAATAAAAGAGGTTACAAAGTCCGAACCATGAAAGGATATTATTATTAAGTAAGAAGTAAAAAGTAAGAAGTAAGAAGTAAAAAGAGAAAAAAACCTTTTTTCTTTGTGTATCTTCGTGTATCTTCGTGGCTAAAAATTAAAATGAGAATTGCTGAAATGAAAAAAAATAATTGCAAAAAAGGGGATGTTTTGCTATAGTGAAGATAACGAATGAGGTTACTATGCTAACAAAAATTAGAATACGAAATTTTAAACTCTTTGGGGAAGTGGACATTGATTTAGGCAATCCTGTGGTTTTTATCGGTCCCAACAATTCGGGCAAAACATCGGCATTACAAGCGTTGACGTTATGGGAGGCAGGTTTAAGGCGGTGGAATGAGAAACGAGATGGCCTTGAAACCCCGGAGAGACGCCCTGGAGTTGCCATCAACCGGTTAGAACTGGTATCGGTTCCGGTCCCCAATGCCAGGCTCTTATGGCGCTCTTTACATGTCAGAGATACCAGGAAAGTGGCGGGTAAACCGGAAACGCGAAATATACGGATAGAAATAATTGTCCAGGGTAGTACCGACGGCGAAGCCTGGGAATGTGGTTTTGAATTCGACTATGCTAATGAAGAATCCTTTTATTGTCGTCCGTTACGGTTATCCAACGGGAAAAACCCGGACCGTATGCCTGTGCCCAAAGAAGCAGGAAACATTCATATCGCCTTTCTCCCGCCAATGTCCGGATTAGCTGCCAACGAAATCCGTCTTGATGAGGGTGCGGTAAAGGTACGGGTTGGAGAAGGCCGGACAGCCGAAGTGCTTCGCAATTTATGTTATAAAGTCTTCCAGGAAAAAAAAGAATACTGGGACCAATTAAAAGAAAACATCAACTCTTTTTTCGGAGTGATCATTGAGGACCCTCAGTATATCCCGGAGCGAGGGGAAATTGTAATGAACTATAAGGAAAACAGCATCCGCCTGGACCTGTCCTGTTCCGGCCGGGGCTTGCAGCAAACCTTGCTGTTGTTATCTTATATGTATGCCAATCCTGGAGCTGTTTTACTGCTGGATGAGCCCGATGCTCACCTGGAAATTCTGCGGCAGCGGCAGATGTATCGATTTATTACGGAAACTGCTCAAAAGAACGGCAGCCAGATTATTGCTGCCAGTCATTCCGAGGTAATGCTGAATGAAGCTGTGGAACGGGATACAGTAGTGGCTTTCGTGGGAAAACCCCACCTTATCAGCGGCGAGGAGAGACAGGTAGTAAAGGCGCTGCGGGAAATCGGTTTCGAACATTATTACCAGGCCAAACAAACGGGTTGGGTACTTTATCTGAAGGGTTCCGCAGAACTGGCTATTTTGCAGACCTTTGCGAAAATATTGGCATACCGGGAAGCTGTAAAAACCCTGGAACATCCATTTGTTCATTATGTCGGAAATCAGCCTATGAAAGCTTATGACCACTTTTACGGGGTGCGTGAAGCTGTGTCTCATTTAAAAGGTATTGCAGTTTTTGACCCCCTGGATAAAGATTTACCTCAAGACCCAAATCTAACTTATATGATGTGGAAGAAGCGGGAGATTGAAAATTATCTCTGCTTCCCGGAAACCCTGGAAGCGTATGCAAAGGATGAGGGTTCGTCGGTATTTGAGGGCTCGCTTTTTAGCAAGCCTGAAGTTGATCGCCGGCTTCATAAAATGAAAAAATGTATAAAAGAGATTGAATCCACACTGGAAACCTCTGGGAAAGGTTCTATAAAGGACCCGGGTACAAAGGTGAGTGATGATTTCCTTATGCCTCTTTTTGAAAAATACTATAAAGTTTTGAATCTTCCCAATAGAATGCCAGGAAATAAATTTTACCAGTTGGCTTGTTTTGTCCCAAAAGATAAAATCGATCCGGAGATCAAAGAAAAGCTGGAGGCTATTGTTAAGGTGGCCAAATCCGCACAACCTGCGGGAGAATATCAGTAGGCAGTTGGCAGTTGGCAGTTGGCAAGTAGGAAGAGAAGAAAATTACATATTCCAAATCACAAATTACAAACAAAGAGTGGCTCAATAAGGGTAAACATGAATCAAGCAAATGGTAATGATCCCAATGGGGCAGGATGTAGGAAGCTGCGTAACCCAGGCTGACCGTGTATGAAAAGCTTTTGTGGGGGGTCCAGGGGGGCGGTTTTCTCGAAAAGAGTCCCCCTGGTCGCCGAAGGCAAAAAAGGTTTTGACAGAGTTCTAATAGGAGTTCAGGATGGACATACAAAAAGTTTTTAAGTTTTTTCTTTTTAGTTTTTATGTCCATCCTGTAGATAAAAATATGGGTTAGTAGATCCGCGCGGAGGGCATTAGTTTTTTAAGAGTGCCCGTGCGGTAGGAGAGTTCGTGTCGAGGTATAATGGTGTCCTGCGGACGATTGTTTAAAAAAAAATCTTTTATCAATCAATCGATGGATGACATGATGCAAAATTCATTCTGCTTTAGGAGAATAGTATTCTTCATGATGCAAAATTTAAGTTTGCATCAGTAAATTGGTAGTGTAATGATACAAAATACAATTTTGCTACAATACATTAGCAGTTTGCATGATGCAAAATTCATTTTGCTATCATTACATCGATGTTTGAATGATGCAAAAAACAATTTTGCTTCAGTAAAATAGAATTTTGCATCAATACATGGGCTGATGTCATGATAAAAAAGGCAATTTTGTGCTTCGTGCTTCGGACTTAGTATTAAGTTAGTGGCATTCAGGACAGGCAAGAAACTGAAAAGAAATAGGTATAAAAAGCCGGGGAAACCGCCTTTTCCGGTGAAAGACAATATAATCAAAACCAAATGTAATAGGAATATACATTGACAATTCCTAGTAGGAATCGAATCAATCCCTAGTAGGAATTGATACAAACCCTAATAGGAATCGATTCGATTCCTATTAGGAATTGAGGGAGTAGACGCAATCAAACCTTTTAGACCTTACTTATTCCTTTTCATGACATTGGTGTGAAAAATAGTTAGAATACCGGTGTTTTGCGCCTGATGGTAGTGATAAATATAGTGCAAATATAGTGCCAGGTAAATAATTTACCCTTTACACCATACCCTTTTTGCCTGGTTTTTTCTTCAAAGAATAAAAGATAATGTTGACAAATTCAGAAATAGGTGTTATTTTCTAAGCTGAGAAGAATAAAAATACAAGAGGTGAAATATGCAGGTAATATGTGTCGCAGAGGTAACACCAGACTATGATATCCGTGTGGATGAAAATATAAAAAAGAAACTCCACCCCGGAGAAAAGATAAGAATAAAAATCGAATCTATTGGAGAAGTAAAAGAGCAAAAACGGCTAAGCGCAATTGAGCGATTAAAAAAAATGAGCATGAATTCACGATTGGGCTTGTATAATGAGATTGTTAAGAGAGAAGATGCTCATGATAGAGAGAAACCCCCGAATATCTAATCATGTATATGACTACTTACTTGCGTATTCCATGAAATTCTATGGAATAGACAAAATTGTTACCCTGAATAAAGCAGATTTTGAAAGATATGATTTTATTAAAGAAATCATTTCACCGTAAAAAACGAAACATGCCAATTTTCTTAAGAGAAAGGAGGAAAGAGGCAGAAGTAGGGGCAAACCTTGTGTTTGCCTGCGCTGTTTGTAATTTGTAATTTGTGGGACTGCACCTGCCTTTTTTTTGGACAGGCGCATTGTTTGGAATTTGGGATTTGAAATTTGGGATTTTTTTAATAAGGTGCCCTTCGGGCAAGTATAAAGCGCTTCGCGCCCTGCGGCCTATCCATCCCCTCTTGAGAGGGGATCAATGATATTGACTGCTTCTTCCACATTAGAAAAATCTCTAACATTTCTTGTCAATAAATCGCAATTCTTGTATTTTGCAGTTGCCAGAATGATTGCATCAGGTAACTTAATTCTTTTCCGCTCCCTGATGGAAATAACAATTTCTGCTATCTCAAGATTTATACTTATCATCTCAAATTTATTCAGTAATCCTTTCACAATATCCTTTTCTTCCTGGTTTGAGAATTGAAACCCCATTACTTCCATATAAGTAATGATGGATATAAAAAATTCATCGTACTTATCAAAAAGGTCTTCTATATTTATTAAACCTTTTGACAAGTATATAATTATATTGCTGTCAAGGATAACTCTATGACCACTCATTTCTAAGTGTTTCCTGCCACTCTTCGGGACTGTCGATGCGTTGGAAGATGTTTCTTTCCCGGATTTGTTTCAACGATTTTTTTATGTCGGCCATTTTATTATTCCTGGCACTTCCGGCTATTTCATCCTGCTTTAGCATGATTATCTTCAGCTCGCCATCCATGAACTCCCTGTATTTTTCAGGGATTTTTATTATTCCGTTTTTTGCGTATGTTTCAAACTCAACTGCCACCATATCGTCAACTCCTTTTAAAATTTAATGTTCTTTGCCACTAATAATATACTTATAATTTAATTCTGTCAACTCTAAATTCTTCTCTTCTTTTATCTTGAAAAATGATTGGGAGATGCTCCCAATGATTTTTTTGCCTTGAAAAGCGATTGGGAGGTGCTCCTAATGATTTTTTTACTTCAAAAAATGGCTGGGACGTGGTACCAATGATTTTTTTACTTCGAAAAACGATTGGGACGTGGTACCAATGATTCTTTTATCCCCGGAAAAAACGGGACATGCCAATTTTCTCTTCGGGCAAGGGCAAGAGGTTTGACCGCCTGCGGCGGGATAGCTAAAACACCGCCGCAGGCGTTTATTTGTCCGAAGGACGCCTTCCCATTCCCGCATTATTCCAATACCCC
>WVZO01000167.1 GCA_011772425.1 Candidatus Aminicenantota bacterium | reverse complement strand
TGACTTAAAGGACTGGAATGCCATTATGAAACAGATTTTACCTGGTTTTGTGGACAAGCCAAGTATAATCTTGAAGAGTAATCGGCGGTAAATTGAAAAGACATCGACGATAACGCCTCGAGACATCAGCGATATCACGTCGAGACATCGACGATANNGAGACATCGACGATATTGCGCATAGATATCGGCGATATAACTTTGGACGTTTTTGGATTTCAAAGATGAAGAAGAAAATGAAGAGCAAAATCCGGTTGCAACATCACCGGAAACGGATTTAGGGGACATGCCAGTTTTATATACGTCCAGGATCTATTTTTTATTTTTATTTTCTTCGATTCGTTTTATCACATCTTTTGCCACTTCCACCACTTCCAGGGGGGCATTGTACTCTTCACCGGTTAGCATTTGAAGTGCAACAACTAACGGTTCCAAATAAGGTGCACAGGCGGAGTTTTTTAGAATCTTCAGCCCTTCTTTCGCATAACCGGCCACTGCTGCATCTGTAAAAAAGGAAATGATATCATTGGGGAACTCTTTTGCCAATTTGGGATCTTTCAAGAAATCAGCCGCAACTGTAAGCGCTTTCTCCCATTTGCCTTGCGCCCCAAGAATGGAGGCAGCCGGGTCAAGACAACAGGCATCTTCGGTCAGTTCTGTCAACTTCTTTGCTAACTCTTTACCCTCGTAGAAATTAACCATAAAATCCACCACGGCCCGAACCCGGTTCGATTCACTGCCACTTATTCGCATTAAATGGTAAATGTTGTACAGCCGTTCGGTAACCTGGTAACTTTTCTTTCTACCTGATGATTTTGCAATACTTACACATCCCCGGGATTCAAGCCTCTTTAATAATGAACTGGTTTTATTGACATCAATGCGGGCATCCCGTGCCACCCTGGCTGCTTCGGCCGGTTCCCAGATATTGGCAAGGGTAACAAAAACTTTTCGTTCCAACGAAGGCAAACTCTCAATATTGCTTTTAAAATAAGTGGTATACTCATCGATAAGAAAAGTGAGTTGTTTCATTAATTCCCGGAAAGATGCACCTGCTGCAAAAGAAGAAATGATTACCAGGAGACGGGGATTTCCGCCTGTAAGTATCTGAATGGGACGGATTTTATTTTGTTCTACCTTTTGCCCTGTTAGGTACTCCCATAGAAGTTTTGAATCTTTTGTGCTTAGAGGTTCCAGGTCGTGGATTTTAAAGAGATCAAACATGGCTTTTCCTGCATTGTTAATTTCATCAAACTGGGATGGTGCAGTGCCCAACAGCATGATCCTGGGTTCATTTAACAGGGTGTGCCTGATATCCCAGGTCTCATCCGAACCGATTTGGTCTTCCAGGAGCATGTTGATATTTTCCACCACCAAAAGCAGGCGTTTATTATGTTGGTCCGCAAAATCCATCAAACATGCCAATGCCATTTCATACAATCGTTTTTCATCTCTTTCTTCTTTTAATCGTTCATGAACCTGCACCAAATTTTCATCCTTTGTTTGTTTGCTGAGATGGAAAATTGTTCTCAGCCAGAATTCAGCGGCAGTAAAAACTTCATAACTCTCTTCGCTAAATACGATGGGATACCACTGAGAGTTTAATTGTTTATTATTATCAATATAAGCCATTGCCCGGAGCACCAGCATGGTTTTTCCCATGCCCCGCGGCCCAATTATGAGGACATGTTGATTGGAATTCCCGTTATTTTCTTTTACGGTTTCGACGATTAAATCCAAATCCTCCTGGCGCACCACAAAGGATTGGATTAACTCTTCCTGTGAAAGGAAGGCCGGATTGTTTTTCATAAGAGTAGGTTTCATGATGCTATTTTCCTTTTTTCAGCCGGGATATATTGAAATCCAAATCGTGCTTTCCACCAATCCCGGACTAATTTTGAGATAAACACATGCCCCTGTTTTTTACTAACCAGGTAACCATCATGTTCCAGGATACCGATGATCTCTCTCAGAGCTTCTCCAGTTTTTTTTTCATTGAGAGTAAAATCCCGGCTCAAGATTTTTGCTGCCTCTGGAGTCAGTTTCCCGGTTACAGCAGCTTCTGTGAGCAGCTCAAGGGTCAAAGGCAGTGTTTCGTTGCTGAGCACCATTCTTAGGCGCTCTTCATATGTGCTTAATTCCGCATGCCCCCTTGTACTAAGCATGCGTGTATTATATACATTTACTGCATCTTTCCCGGTACAGTTCATATTATTGCGTTTTTTGCAGTCAAAATAAATATAGTTGAAAAACATCTGGATATGATGAGGAATACATGAGCCAATGAGATCGATCATCTTTTCTTTTGTGCCTTTATTGAAATTAATATCATAGTTATTCGCCAGTGCTTGAAGGCAACCGCTGGCTGTTTCCTTGTCCCACGGACCTATCTCAAAGGGTGTAAATGTATTAATGGTATGACTTAACCCTGCTTGCTGCAAAATCGGTTCCAGGCCAATGGAACCTGTAAGTACGATACGAATTTTTTGTTTGTGTTGAATGGTTATAGAACGGATCCATGATAAAAAGGTATCTGTATCCTTTAATCGTTCAGGTGTGATTTCATATTCAGACCCTTTAAGCAGTCGGTTAACTACCAGTGGAATCTCATCCATAAAAATAATGGCTGGGGTTTCAGCGTTGACAATGGCCTCGATCATGCGATTTCCTTTCTCCTGCCAATTGGTGAGCAGGCCATCCCTGAGTTTTATGGTAAGATCATTAACATTGAGAGAATCAATATTTGCGGCTGTGGAGGATATGATATTTTTGAATACTTCTTTGGTTTTTTTCCACAAATTCATGTAAGGTCGTGTTGCCACACTAAGCTCAGTAATTACATCAGCAGGTGAATGGCTTTTTTGGAGGTCCAATTGGAGACAACAGTAACGATTTTCAAGCCTGTTACCGGCTTCTCTTATTAAACTTGTTTTTCCAATGCGTCTCGGTGCGGTTATAAGAATATTGGCGCCTTCATCTAATAGTTCGATTAAATCTGCTAATTCTTGTTCCCGGTCCCAGAACCTCTCTTTGTCAACCCAAGGTCCCACTTCGCGTACTAGTTTTTTCATTGTTCACCTCCACAACAGATTTGTTGCCAACAAATTTGTTGGTAATATTATAGTGTAAAAAACACAATTTGTCAACAATTGACAGGAGATTTAAGGGACCAGGCGAAAAAAAACAAAAACCATTTGGGATTGACAAAAACCGTTTTTTTTTGTATGATTACCCTTACCCTTGGAGGAAAAAAATTAATGGCAAGTCATAAATCAGCATTAAAGCAGTATGTGCGAGATCAGCAGCGGAGAATAGTCAACCGGATGAACCGGTCCAAAATGAAAAATAAGATAAAAACATTGATAAAAAAACTGGATGCCAACCAACTGGATGAAGCAAAAGAACTATTTCCCAACGTGATGTCCATCATTGACAAAACCATCAGAAAAGGAACCATCCATAAAAAAACCGGTGCCCGGTATAAATCACGGTTAACTCTCCGTGCCAGGAAAGCAGGTTTGGAAGTATAATCAATTCGTTTATCCTGTAATTGTGGTTTTTGCATGGACCTTCCCAAAGGCTATATTTCCTACAGCCAAATCCGTATGTATCAAACCTGCCCCAAAAAATATTATTATACCTATATTGAAAAAGTACCCGTCCCGGTTAAAGACAAAATCTTCCTGGGGATCGTATTTCATTCGGCCGTCGAATACTATTTTAACGAAAAAATAAATGGGCAGGAGCCGCAGCAAGAAACACTGGTGAAGTTATTTAACCAGACGTTTGCATCCTTACAAAAGGAGCAGGAAATTCTCTGGGAAGACCCCCCGGAAAAAAACCGCAAACGGGGAATTGCTTTTGTCAAATACTTTTTGCGCCAGGTGGCCCCTGCGATTGATCCCCTGATGGTAGAAAAAGAACTGTTGGCAGATTTACCGGGAATCGATGCAAAACTCAAAGGAGTCATCGACCTGGTGGAAACAGACTTTAGCATTACGGACTTCAAAACCACCACAGCCAAATGGTCAAAATCCAGGCTTAAGAGTTCTTATTTGCAAATGGTTATGTACCGGTATTTATTTGAAAAATCCTTTGGTGATGTGATATCTCAATTGAAATTTATAATCATCCATTCCAAAAATCCCACCAATATCAAACACCAGGAAATCTCCATTAAACCAAGGGATGTAGACTGCGACTACAACCAGATGTTTGATATTATCAAATACGTGGTGGAAAACATCCGCAATGAAGTATTTTACATAGAAGAAAACTACTCGTGCGGCTTTTGTGAATTCAAAGCCCACTGCCTCAGCAATAAGAAGTAGAAAGGAGGTATCGATGAAACGATTAAAACGATCCCGGAAAAGCCGTATGATTGCCGGTGTTTGCGGCGGCATCGCCGAATACTTCGACGTTGACCCAACCATTGTACGCATCGTTTATGTGCTGGTATCCATATTAAGCGTTGCCTTTCCCGGTATACTGGTTTACATCATCATGTGGATTATTATCCCGGAGTCTTAAAGGAGGCAGGCAACATTCCATTATTCCATTAATTGTGAGCGAAACAAACTAAGTTCTAATTGTTAATGGGTCTTAGGGATTGACATAAGTATCAAAACATATTAAGATATAGAGCCACATGAGATACGTAAAGATAATTTTAATTGTTGGACTGGTCGGTATATTGCTATTTTTCTTTCTCAAAAATGTGGACTTCCAGGAAGTATTTGCTATTATCTCTTCGGTTGATTTGATTTATCCCCTTGTTTTTTTGTTGGGTTTATACGTCCAATTTTACATCAGGGCTTACCGGTGGGGACTGATTCTCAAGCCCCACAAAAATAAAATTCCTATTTTTACCTTATACAGTTACACCACAATCGGTTTTTTTCTCAGTTCAATCATCCCGGGAAAGGTGGGTGAGCCGGCCAAAGGCATATTACTGGCAGGAGAAGAAAAATTCAGCCGCAGTTATGGACTGGCCTCCGTTGTACTGGAGCGGTTGATTGACACCTTAATGATGTTTTTTTTATTTATTGTTTCCCTGTTTTTTATTAAGGACAATAATTCTCAACTGTTGATGGATTTAAGGACCATTGCCTATTTTGCCTTTCCCATTATACTTTTGTTTTTTTTCCTTTTTTACCTGTTGAATACTGAGAAAGTATTCAACTATGTTGAACGATTCATCCGCTTTATGGCAAAGGTTTTGCCCACGAGAATCAGGGAGAAAGTGATTTCCTTTACTCTTAATTTTGTTAAAGGACTGCGGTTGAATCTAACCGTTGGGAGTTTTGTGAAGCTGTTGATTGCTTCGTTGGTGGTATGGTTGTTTTTGATACCCTTTTACTGGTTTTTAATGAGGGGATTTATTTTCGGTGCCGATATCTCTCCATTGGAAACGGTTCCTTATTTTTGTATAATCGTTGCCTCTGCGATTATTCCCTCCCCGGGCATGGCTGGTAGTTTTGATGCGGTATCGCGTCATGCCCTGGAAAAATTATATGCAGTGGATACCAACCCGGCAGCGGCCTATACCATCCTGGCTCATTTCCTGATATTAATGGTAATGATGATTCCCGGGATGATTGCTTTCTGGGTGAAAGGGATCAAACTGAAAACCGTGAAAAATATAAAAGACGAGCCGGAATAAATAAGAAATAAAAGGATAAACCTGGTAAAGGCCAGGGAGAAGAGAGCAAGGAGCGAGGAACGATAAAAAATGAAATGTCCTGAATGTGGTAATTTTGAAGATAAAGTAGTGGAGACACGAGAAAGTAAAGAAGGCAGCTATATACGGCGGCGGCGGGAGTGCTTACGGTGTGGGAAGCGGTTTACTACCTATGAAAAGGTAGAAAACATTCCCCTTTTGGTGGCAAAAAAAGATGGCCGGCGGGAAGAATTTGATCTGGATAAAGTTCGCAAAGGTCTTTATCGCGCAGTTGAAAAGCGGCCCATACCCATTAAGCAGATTGAACAGATCGCCCGGCATGTGGAAGAAATGGTCTCCAATTCGGAAAAGGAAATTACCACCAACCGTATTGGTGAGTATATCATGGGAAAATTAAAGGCCCTGGATAAGGTAGCGTATGTCAGGTTTGCATCGGTTTACCTGGATTTCAGGAGCCTTGAAGAATTTTTATCGGAACTCCATAATCTCATGAAAAAGGAGGAGTAAATGGCAAAGAGAAACCATATATTTGCTGAAATTGAAGCCAGCAACAACTTTTTGTCCGGTATAAGTACCCACGTGGATTGGGAACCCAGTACCAACATCATTGCAGCTGGTGACGGCGAGAAGTTGATCGTTGAAGTAGAATTACCCGGGGTGAATAAAGAGGATGTCAATATTCTCCTGGAAGAGGATAATCATTTGATCATTCGGGGGATCAAACGTCAACCTCGTTTGGGTGATGCCAAACGCGCAACCTATTACCTGTTCGAACGCGAATTTGGCAGCTTTTACAAGAGAATTTTGATTGATTTTCCCCTGGATGCTTCCAGGATAAAATCCGTTATGGAGAATGGTGTTTTGACGGTTACCATACCCCGGAAAAAAACTGAGAAAATTTCAGTGAAAGTTAAATAAAAGCGAGGTGAATCATGAGTGATGAAAGAAATAAAAAAGAAAACCAACTTGAAGAGGCGAAAAAAATGGACAGCGAGGAACAATTAAATATACCGGAAACACTGCCGGTCCTGGTGCTGCGAGATATTGTCGTGTTTCCCTATATGATTGTGCCACTCTATGTAGGGAGAACTAAATCAAAACGTGCAGTGGACAAGGCATTGAATAGTGATCGTATGATTCTTTTACTGACGCAAAAGGACCCCAACGTGGAAGACCCGACCGAGCAGCAGTTGTATATGTCCGGCACCGTGGGATTGATTGTGAGGATGCTAAAACTCCCGGATGGCCGGATGCGGGTGTTGGTACAAGGAATTTCGCGGGTAAAAGTAAACATGCTTAACGATGATGGGAGAATGATCAATGCCGATGTCAGGGTAGTGGAGGATAAAGAGCCCAAACGCCTTACCATGAAAGATAATGCCCTGATAAAAAATGTCCGGGAAAAATTCGAACAAACCGCGCGAATGGGAAAACAAATTCCCAACGAGATGTTTGTCATCGTAGAAAATATCGACGAGCCAGGCAAACTGGCGGATATCATTGCTGCCAACCTTGACCTGAAAATTCCCGATTCTGAAAAAATCCTGGCGGAAGAACGCTCCATGAAGCGACTGGCAAAAGTATATGATTTCCTGACTTATGAACTGGAAATGCTCAATATCCAGAACCAGATCAACATGAAGGCACAGGGGGAAATGGATAAGAACCAGAGGGAATATTTCCTGAGGCAGCAGTTAAAAGCGATTCAAAAGGAATTGGGAGAAGACGCGGAAAGCAGTGAAGAGATCAGCAATTACTTGAAGAAGATCAAAGAGGTGAAACTGTCCGAAGAAGCCAGGAAAGAGGTGGAAAAGAACATTGAGCGGTTAAAAAAGATGCATCCGGAATCAGCAGAGAGTACGGTAGTGAGGAACTACCTGGATTGGATGCTGGAGCTTCCCTGGTCGGTCTTTTCCAAAGACAATCTTAACATACGGCGGGCACGGACCATTTTGAACCAGGATCACTATGGCCTGGAAAAAGTAAAAGAGCGCATACTGGAGTATTTAAGTGTACGCAAATTGACTTCTAAAGCTCACGGGCCGATTCTTTGTTTTGTGGGGCCTCCCGGTGTAGGGAAAACCTCGTTGGGCAGGTCCATTGCCAGGGCATTAAATAAGAAGTTTGTACGGATATCGCTGGGAGGCGTCAGGGATGAAGCTGAAATCCGCGGCCACCGCAGGACCTATGTAGGGGCACTGCCCGGTAAAATTATCATGGAAGTCAAAAAAGTCGGTTCCGCGAACCCGGTTTTTATGATGGACGAAGTGGACAAAATCGGTACGGATTTCAGGGGTGATCCCTCTTCAGCGTTACTGGAAGTACTGGACCCTGAACAAAACAACTCGTTTGTGGACCACTACCTGGGAGTTGCCTTTGACCTGTCCAAGGTGCTTTTTATTACCACTGCCAATATGCTGGAACCCATTCAACCGGCATTCAAGGACAGGATGGAAGTGATTCATATCCATGGCTATACCGAAGAAGAGAAAATAGAGATTGCCAAACGGCACTTGATTCCCAGGCAGTATGAAGCCAATGGTTTAAACAAAAAACTCGTTGATTTTACCACGGGTGCCATTAAGAACCTGATTGCTCTGAACACACGGGAAGCCGGCGTGCGAAACCTGGAACGGGAAATCGGTTCCATTTGCCGAAAAGTGGCCCATAAAGTTGCCGTAGGAGAAAAGAGACTGCATCGGATCACGATTCGCAATCTTGAAAAATACACAGGCCCACCCAAAATATTCAAGGACCAACTTCTGGATGAAGATACCGTCGGCGTGGCCACGGGTATGGCATGGACACCTTTTGGTGGTGATATTCTCTTTATCGAAGTCAAATTAATGCCTGGAAAAGGAAAATTAATATTGACCGGTTCACTGGGCGATGTGATGAAGGAATCTGCCACTGCTGCGCTGACTTTCTTAAAATCCAAATCCGATACCTTATCCATCAAAACCGACACATTTGAAAAGAAAGATATCCACATTCATATCCCCGAAGGTGGTACACCAAAAGATGGCCCTTCTGCCGGGGTATCACTAACCACAGCCCTTTGTTCTGCTTTTACTGATATTCCTGTTAAAAGGCAAATCGCCATGACCGGTGAAATTACCTTAAGGGGAAAAGTGATCCCTGTAGGAGGCATCAAGGAAAAAGTCCTGGCTGCCAAGCGAGCCGGCATTACCAAAATCATCCTCCCGGAAAAAAATAAAAAAGACCTGGCAGATATTAAAGAGAACTATCTAACCGGTATTGATTTCATATTTGCCAAGAACATTACCGATGTGGTAGATACAGCACTGGCAAAGAGGGTTTTTAATGGATGACCGAAGCAGAATTTGTTAAATTTTTGCAAGACACCTTTCCTTTTCGTTACGGCAAGGGTATCGGGGATGACACCTCGGTCGTCAAAATCGGCGATACGTCTCAACTGGTCACCACAGACATCTTGATTGAAAATGTCCATTTCCGGCTGGAGGATTTTACCCTTGAAGAGTTGGCATTAAAGTCCCTGGCGGTTAACCTCAGCGATATAGCTGCCATGGGTGGGATACCCCGATACTTTTATGTAGGGTTGGGGTTTCCCCGTAAAATGGGAAAGAAAAAACTCGCTGCGTTTTTCTGCGGCCTGGAAAAGGGGTGCCGGCAGTGGCAGGTGGAACTGGCCGGTGGTGATTATTCCAGTTCTCCTATGATATTTATTTCCATTGTTGTGGTGGGAGAAGCCCGAAATCCCATCTATCGAGACAATGCTCAAACCAATGACCTGGTGGGAATTACCGGTTTCACTGGCGAATCTGCCATTGGACTAAAAATGCTGTTGGCAGGAGAAGTCAAAACCGGTTATTTCATTGAAAAACACAAGCATGTCACCCCGGAAATCGAAAAAGGACAGGTTCTCTCACGATACGTGAATGCCATGATCGATCTTTCTGACGGTTTATTAATCGATTTGAATCGTGTTTTGACCGCTTCGCAAAAAGGTGCCCGGTTGGCTTACGAAAAAATCCCGGTAAATCCGCAAATAAAAGATATCTGTTTTCAAAACGGATGGGATGAGTATGAAGCGGTCCTGGCCGGGGGTGAAGATTATGTGTTGTTGTTTACCATCTCTGAGCAAAAGGAAATGAAGTTAAGAAATGAGAACCCGGGTTTGGAGTACTATATTATTGGGGAGATAAATGATCAAAAAGGCAGCCTGGTGGTAGAAGATCGAGGAAGACCCATTCGGATCGCTCACCTGGGATACGATCACTTTGAGGTTTAAAAAGGAAGGGGAGAGAGGATGGTCAATCCTCTCTCCGAGATTCAGGGTTAGTTGGTCAAAACCTAAAATCCTAGGCGGTGCATATGATTTGTGGGCATGACGGTTCGGTGATGGGCGGACAGCCGCAGGTATAACAGGTCTCACAGGTGCCGCCGCAACTGGCGTAACAAGTGCCGACGCAGTTTGAACCGGCACATGTACCCACACAGTCTGAACCGAAGTCGGTGGGGCAAATTCCTTCTGAACACTCCAGGCAACTTCCGATGATACACTGAGTGTTCATGGTATCGCCGCCTTTTACCTTTTTAGCTTCATCACCCAATTCCGTGACAAAACTCTGAACTCTTAAACTTCCCAGTTTAAGTTTCTTTTTCTTAGGCATGATTTCCTCCTTTTTTTATAGATTTAAATTTAGCCTTAGCAATTCTCATGTAGATATTTTATAACTTTTACTGTCCAAATGTCAAGGATTTTAGCCACGAAGGACACGAAGGAACACGAAGTAAAGAAGATAAGAAGTTAAGAAGAGAAGAAAGGAATTTTAAAGGCGATGGTGGTTTATTTTTGAAAAAAATGGTAAACTAATAACAAATGAACATGGAACCGAAATATTTTCAAATGAGCCTTGCTGAAAAACAGCAAGCAGTGGAGACCATTAAAAATGCCTTAATGCCTAAAGAAGAAATCAAATTTGCTTTTGTTTACGGTTCCTTTAGCGATGAATCCAGTGGAAGTAATTTGCCGTTTCATGATATCGATGTGGGGGTATATGTAACGGGGATGGATGAAAAAGAATCGGTTTATTATGGTCTTGAGGTTTCAGAGGAACTTTCTTCACTGGTTAACGTATCTGTGGATGTCCGGGTCATGAATTTTGCACCGGTTACGTTTCTTTTCCATGTGATCCGGGGGCAGTTGATTGTGGATAAAGATGAGGATGCCAGGTGTGCCCTTATGGAAGATGTCACTCGTCGTTACCTGGACATGAAACCGCTGCTTCACAGGGCTATTAAGGAGGCATATTCATCATGAGCCTTAACAGCGCTTCTGTGACAGCTTAAAGAAAACCACGAAGCCACGAAGGACACGAAGGGACACTAAGGTAAGAAGATAAGAAGGTGAGAATAAGGCGCCCTTCGGGCAAATAAACACCTTTGTTTTTTTCATTGAGAGAGAGTTAGTCATCGTTAAACATTGATTTTTTCGCTTCTTCAACTAAGTGGTCATCGATTTCGCTACCTTTCCATATTCCTCTCAATGAGTTTCATTTTCCAGTTCCCTGTCCATAGATTTCTTCCCTGGAGAAGGGGCTGAAATTTTCAATTGTCAGGGGATTGGCCTGCAATTTATCAATTATATCTTTCTTGACCGACAACATATTAATTACTCCTCGCTGCTATATTAGTACTTATATCACCATTTGTCAATACTTTATGGATTTTTATTTGACTGTTCTTTTTGTCCTTTTTTTCTCTTTTTGGCTGCCGGTCAATTCTCTTTTCAAGAAATCAAGTACTGATTCAAGGTTGGTTTCAGTGGAGGGAAGAAGATTTTCCGCACTTTCAACATGCTTATGATGGGGAAACGTACTTATTGATTCCCAATGCGGTGCATTGTCCCAGCGTATTTTCAATTTTTCTTTTTTGTCCATCCAATGATATGCATATTTTCGCGTATTATTGCTGAATTTATAATCCTTAATTACCAGGGTGGAACCATCTATTAATTCAACTTCTGCTTTTATACGAACTTGATTCTCTTCAAATTCGTAGAGTATAATCCTGGTATTTTTTATTATTTCACTAAATTTTTGCAGGATGCTAAACACCGAGTGACCTTTTCTTTTCTTCGATGTCTTTTAAGGCATAAAAAGCAAATTCCCAGTCCATCAAATCATCTTCTACTTCAAAATCTTCTTTTCCTGATTCTCTCACCTTTTTCTCAAACTCTTCAAATTCAGCGTTATATTTTTCTTTGAATTGGTTATATTCAGCCCTGTACTTTGATTCTTTCGACAACAGCATCATAATGGCTTCATTTTCAAGGAAGGAGGCAATATCATTGACTCCGACACTGGCAAAAACATCTTTTATATCATCTCTGATGACAATTTCCATGATAACCTCCTTTCATCAGAATATAATATAGTTCTATAACTTCATTTTGTCAAGTAAAAAGGGAAAAACAAAAAAATAACCTGGAAACTTTTATTATCAATAATTTGTAGATTTTTTATTTGACCGGCCCCTTTTTCTTTCCGTTCTCCGCCGCAGGCGTTTATTTGTCCGAAGGACGCCTTCCCATTCCCGCATTATTCCAATACCCCATCACCCCAATCAATTGTGAGCGCAGCGAACTAAGTTCTGATTTGGAATTTCCAGACAAGCCAGGTCCTTTTTGGTTCCGGCCTGGCTGGCTTGTGTCCTCTGTGGTGAAAAAATCAAAAGAATTACGATGATATGTATCTATCACGAAGGCGTAGGACTGCGGACGCATCCAGTTTTTCTCCGTAAAAAACGATTTGTTTGCTTTTTTTGTCTTTGCGGGTTTTCAGGTATTGGGTCACGTTCATCCAGCGGATGTACTCTTCCTCGTCACGAATAACCAGGTAGACGTCTACCGGTTGGTTCTGCCAGTAATCGATATGCCGGGGATTTTTCACATCGAAAATCAGTTTTTCATCGCGTTTGCGTTCACGCAAATGGGAGCTGCCGCTTTTGAGTTGAACATAGATTTTTTTGCCGCTGGCTTTACCCTTTTTGTCTTTGAATTCCACCTCACCGTCGATGCCGTAATCGAACATGGAAACTGGGCGAAAAATCTGGTTGGCTTCGCCGCAAATCGCCATCATGTGACCGATCAGGATTTGTTCCAGGGCCTGGGTATCCAGTTCCTGCCCGGCTGTCTGGTCCATCTCGAAGACCTTTTTGGCTACCGGATCGGAAGCCAATCGCAGTTCAATGTGATCGATCAGCAGCACTTTTTCATCGCAGTACTGGCAGAAGATAAATTCTTTTCCAGTATCCAGCCGCTTTCGCACTGCGTCTTTATCTTTTACCGGCTTCCCGCATTCCTCACAAATGTACCGTCGGTCGCGGCACACGTCGTTGGCATATTTATGCAAATGCTGATGCACATATTCTATAAAAACCACCTTTAAATCTTCAGGCACCTTCGGGTCGAAGAACACACTGATGGTGCCTTCCCCTTCACCGGTGCGTTCCATCATCAGTCCCGCAGTCCGCTTTTTTATGGTCATAAATTCAGCCGCGTTGCGCCACAGTTCCCTGTTATCAAACTCCCGGCTGTACCACAACCGCACTACCAACGTGGTATAGACCGTAGCCAGTTCACCTGTGAAAGTATAAGACACAAAGATTTCCGGGTACTGGGGGATATCCCGTTCTCTTCGGTACTGGGATGGGAAGATCAATTGTTTTCCTTTGGGTGTATCTTCGGCAATGCACAGGGATTTGTCCAGGAAGGTCTGCACCATGGCCCGGAGGAGCAAGTCTTCGTCCGCTTCCGGCAGTCGGTCTACACCTTCAAAGTCGATGTTTCGTTCAAAAACATCCCGCTCTGCCACACACCCGATCTCATCGATATGGGTGCGGGCCGCGCGAATCACCGCCGATCCATAATCATTGATCAATTCCGGCCGCAGCAGCACCAGGTCACCAAATTTCAACGGCATCACCAGGCAGTGGTTCGCCAGCAAAGCTACTGCTGTTCTTACATCGTTCTCCCCAAAGGTTACTTTGGGCAACGCCTGTTTCAGCCGCTGCACCAGTTCAGGAAAACGCAGGAGCGCCACCTTTTCTTTATCCGTCATTTCCAGCACAGCATTCTTCAGTTCCCGCAGCAATCGCGGCGTGGACGTCCACGCCAGGGTATTCCAGGGGATATGTTTGGAAATCAGTTGTTTAAGTGACGATGGTCGATTATCGTTTAAGCTGTCCGAGCAGTTCTCCCCACTCACGGCACTGGTGGTTAAGTAACCGGCAAAGCCGTGCTGCTTTAGAAAGTGGTCGATCTTTTTTTGACTAACTTTTACACTGCCCACGTCGGTACGGGCTGCGATCAGCAGCTTGACAGCTTCGTGTGCTCTGTCTTTAAGCCCGGGAGCCGCCCGTAACGCTTTAAGCCAGTCCACCACTTCTGCAAAGGGATCGTCCTTTTGCGGGTTGAACAGCACCAGGGCCAGGGCTGTTTCATCAAGAAACAGTTGATGAATCAGCCGGTAGTCCTCCTGCCCGGCCAGGTCCCAAAGCAGTGCTTCTCTTTCAATACCTTCTTCCTCTTTTATCGGCAAATCCAGGCGCCATACCTGCATGCCATGGGTAGAATAGGTTTTGACAAATTTATCTTCGATTAGGCGGTGCGCCAAACCTGACTTACCAACCCCGCTTTCACCCACCAGCACCACCTTGGCATTGGTATAGCGCTCCCCTAACTCAACAGGTTGTGCTGCTTTTATATCGGTAAGCCGATAGAGATATATATCATTCCTTGTTGTCCCTGCCACAAGACGAGAACCATCCGGGCTGAAGACGACAGAGATGGGGGCAAAATAACTTTCTTTATCTTCAATCACCTGTAAACAGGCTCCGGACTTCAAATCCCAAATCCGTACAGTTTGATCGTTAAACCCGGTAGAGGCAATTAACGTTCCGTCAGGCGAGATGGCCACCGAATCCACACCCTTTTGATGCCCTTCGAAAGTTCCCACACAGTTTTTTTCTTTCAGGTCCCAAAGTTTGACAGTTTTATCTTCGCTGCCCGAAACCGCATACCTTCCATCCGGTGTAATCTGAACCGACAAAACATTGTTCGAATGACCTTTCAAGGTGGCAATGCATTTCCTGGTCTCCAGGTCCCAGTACTTTATGGTTTTATCAACGGAACCGGAAACCGCACGTTTCCCATCCTGTGCTACTGCAACAGACTTAATGTAGTTGCTGTGCCCAATGAGTTCCATTAGACACTTCCAAGAATTCAAGTCCCATAATTTAATCATGGTGTCGGCGCCAGCACCACCCGAAAGAGCTTTCCGACCATCTGGTAAAACTGCAACGGAAAGAACTAGGTGAGTATGACCTTTCAAAGTAGCTGTTTTTTGAGTCGTCTGAACATCCCAAACGCGAATTGTCTCATCATCGGAACCGGAAAGAATTCGCGTCCCATCCGGCGTGATTGCCACGCATCTCACCTCATCTTTATGCCCCTCTAAAGTGGCCCTGCACTCGCCCGATTCCATGTCCCAGATTTTAATGGTTTTGTCAGCTGATCCAGAAACAATCCATTTCCCGTCAGGGCTCACTGCCACGCTTTTAATCCAATCCTTGTGCCCTTTGAGCTTTTTCTCAAGTACGGCCAGCGGCTGCTGTTCCTGTTGGGCCTGCGTATCTTGCGCATCACCCGGTGTCATATCGTTTTTACCTTCTTTGCTCATTGTTCCCTGCATATATGAGTACCATATCCTTTAATTAATTTCAATAGCAAGGAAGAAAATAATTCAGAATACAACATTCGAAACAAGTTCAAAGAACCACGCCAAGAAAATTACAAATTCCAAATTCCAAATTACAAACAAATTACAATTTCCTAAATTACAAACAGCCGGTAAGAAACATCGCAAAGATTTCGTTTCAGTTTATCTTGCTTGTGAATGGTTTTGAATTTGAAAAATTAAGAATCCAGTGTTATAATATTATCCGGAAGAAAGCCATGGAGGTACAATGGAAATTAGAGAAATTAGAGAAATACATTCCGATAAAATATGGATAAAAATTCCAAAAGAATTTAGAGAAAAAAGAGTTGAAATAGTCGTTTCATCAATCGATGACAACGTAGATAAGCCCAGGCGATTCTCAAGTTTTCTCAAGAACCCCATTAAAATAGAAAATTTCCGGATGCCCTCAAGAGAAGAAAGAAATGCCAGATAGAATTTTTATCGATAGTAACATTTTCATTTATGCCAAAGTGCAGGAATCGGGAGAAAGCAAACATGAAATAGCCCAAAAGTTCCTGGAATCAGTTAGTGGAGAAATTATTATCAGTACACAAGTCCTCAGTGAGTTTTATTACGTCTTAAATAGGTACAAAATTGATGATAGTATCATACAAGACAGTATTAACGAGATACTTGAAGATGTAACTCTTAGAACAATTACCCTGGATACAATCAAATCATGCTGGAAAATTAAAACCAGGTATAGGTACAGTTACTATGACAGTTTGATAATTGCATCTGCTTTGGAAAACAATTGTTCCTTGTTATATTCGGAAGATATGCAGCATGAACAACTAATTCATGATGAATTAAGGATTATGAATCCTTTTAAAAAGTAAACCATGGGAGAAAAAACATTGGAAAATTAGGTGCCAGGCCAATTTTTCAGTTTACTACTGCCTTAACAGCGCTTCTGTGACAAGTAATAAGGTGCCCTTCGGGCAAATAAACACTCAAAGCCACTGTGGGGACGATTCCCATCGCTGCGGGAATGATTTCTATCATTGTGTGAGTCATTTCCATCGCTGTGTCAATGATTTCTATCGCTGTGCAAGCCATTTCCATCGCTGTGTCAATGATTTCTATCACTGTGTCAGCCATTTCCATCGTTATGGGAATGATTTCCATCGCTGTTTCAATGATTTTTGCTTCTGCGGGAACGATTTTAATTGCCGTTGACCAGTCGTTGCTCAATGGTGCCTTTTACGTAATGGCATGATAGCTGTAAGCCTATATCAGACCCCATATATCCGGCGGTTTACTGGTCAAAGAATAGCGATATTTACAAGGATAATCTTGTTACCTACTTTAGAAACGTAAGGAACTCCGGGACATAAGCATAAAATACAGGCTGCTTATATATAAAAACCAGTACTGCTTTTTAGTAAAAAGCAGTCTGTATTTTGAGCTTTTCTTTACTTCTAAACCATTTTTGATTGGTATATAATCTTATTTTCAGTAGAAGCAGTTGAGGGTTAGTCGTAGTCGAAAATTGATTTTTTCGCTTCTTCAACTAAGCGGTCATCGATTTCGTTGCCTTTCCATATTCCCTTCAATGAGTTTCGTTTTCCAGTTCCCTGGCCATAAATTTCTTCCCTGGAGAAGGGGCTGAAATTTTCAATTGTCAGGGGATTGTCCTGCAATTTATCAATTATATCTTTCTTGACTGATAACATTTTATTTTACAAAACCTTTAATAACTGGATGATAGTGATAGTAATAGCAGGAATACCTACCAATATTCCAATCATCCATTGAATCATTGTAAATCGTTTGTCCATTGCCTCAAATCGCTTATCTACCGCCTCGAACCTGGCACTCATCTCCCTTTGTAACGCCTCAAAGCGCCCATTCATTGCCTCAAATCGCCCATTCATTGCTTCAAAACGCGCATCCATTGCCTCAAAGCACTTATCTACCACCTCGAACCTGGCATTCATCTCCCTTTGTAACGCCTCAAAGCGTCCATTCATCGCCTCAAAGCGCTCATTCATCTCTCTCTGCAAAGAACCGAAGCGTTTTTCCATTGCATCGAATCTTATTTCAGACATCTCTCGCAGTGATTTGAGTTCCTCTTCTACCCTTATCACTCGTTCAACCAATCCCAGTTCTTTTAACCTTATTTCGTTCCTTTCAACATAATCTTCCACCGCCTTTTGCAAATGAGTTTCCAACATTTTAGCAAAGTATTGTTCCATCTCCGCTCGTGTTACGTTATTGGAATTCATATCTACCACGTCAGCCTCCTTCTTAATGATAGTCCAAAAACGATTAAAAGTCAACTTGAAAAAAAGTCCCGAACGAAAATTCTATTTGGAAACAATCTCCTGTAGTCTTTTTGCACGAAAAAATGATTGGGAGCACCTCCCAATCATTTTTCGAAGCAAAAAAGTCATACGGACACATATTTTTAAAAAAAATAAAAAGAATTATAAAAGAGAATTAGGTGCCAGGCCAGAATGTCACTAAGATAAGGCTACATTTTTTGCCTCCTATCTTTTTTATAACGGTGTCTATG
>WVZO01000168.1 GCA_011772425.1 Candidatus Aminicenantota bacterium | reverse complement strand
GGTCTTTTTGACCTGATTATTATAGAACGGGTCTTAAGGTTTGGTCTTTTTCACTTGATTTTTAGATAACGGGTCTCAATGGTTAGTTCGGGAGTCTCGATGTTTGATCTCCTTCACCCGAACTTTAGATAAGGGGTCTCGTTTTTGTGTCTTTTTCACCTAACGTTTATTCAACGGGTCTGGATGTATGGTCTTTTTAACCCGATTTTTAATCAATGGGTCTCGACGTTTAGACTCATTAACCTTAATTTTAGATAGGGCATCTCGATGTTTAGACCCGTTCACTAGATTTTAGATAGGCGTATCTAAACGTTCAGAGCCATCCAACTGAATTTTAGATAAAGTATCTCGATGTTTAGATCCATTCACCTGGATTTTAGATAGGGTATCTCGATGTTTAGATTCGTTCACCGGATTTTAGATAGGCGTATCTCGACGTTTAGAGCAGTTCAACTGAATTTTAGATAAGGCATCTCGATGTTTGGACCTGTTCATCTTGAATTTAGATGAGAAGGTCTCTTTGTGGGATTTCTTGCCGATTTCTTGCCTGCCCCCTTTTAACAATTTTTGATGTTTTTTGTCAAGTGTACCTTACAATTTTACCCGTTTTTTGTCAACTGCACTTTGCAATTTTTCAAATATTTTGTAAGGTAGAGTTTGCACTTTTTATTTTTTACATCTTCAGGAAACCGCGGCTTTTTCCAGGAATCAACGTTTTCCCGGGAAATTGCGAATTAAGTTTATAAACTGTATCCGGTTCTTTACCTTGAGCTTTTGATAAATGTGAAATATATGATTTTTTACTGTTTTTATGGAAATAAAAAGTTCTTCCTCGATGTCCTTATTACTTTTCCCTGCGAAAAGCAAACGCATGATCTCACCTTCACGGTTGGAAATTTTATATTCTGAAAAAATAGATTCCCAATTTGGCTCTTTATCCATTTGAACCGGATGATCAAGGTAATATTTTTTTAAAAACCCTTTTAAATAAAAGAGGGGGGGAAGATTCAACGAAAACAATAAGAAGTGTTCAAGAAAGCTCCCGGAGTAGGGGTCTGAGAAATAGATCAATGTAACCACATAACATACGAAACAGAACAAATAGATGAACCCGAAGGTTTTTATTGCCTTTTGTTTATCTTTATCCGCCAGCTTTCTTGTAAAGAAAAGGATTTTTATAAATGTCAACGTTAAGATGATTATAATCGCCACCAGGGAGAGCAAATAAATTATATTTATGAGTTTTGCATCCTTTGTTTCCATCAAGAATTTTATTCCCATGGCAAACCCCAAACACATGATTGCCCAGAAAAGAATGTAGCCTTTTTTGAACACCCCGGGAAGGTCCCTGTCCAAAAAACCGGTGATAAATTTGACAAAAAAATAGATACAAATCGGGACTAAAGGAAACACAAAAAAAAGTAATAATTGATGTATGCTGCAAAGCGTTTCCAGCGATAAGCCGTCGAATAATTTGGGGGCGAGATATGTCAACAGAAGTTTTAAGAAGCCCAGGATATTATAGGTGATAAGAAAATACAAATAATGTGAAAGATACGATACTCGATAGGTTTTAACCATCCGGTAAGAGAGGATAATGGTACCCATACCCACAGACAAACAAAGAATATACAGGAGAATTGACAGGTAACTCATATGGATATTTATATCAAAAAGGCTCAAAAAAGTAAACACTATGAAACAAACGGCTCATTTTTAAAAATGGGACCAAAGTCCCATTGAAACCACTCTTTTTTTAAATTACAATAAGTGCCCGGTACAATTGGTACCAGGTAAATTAAAAAGAAGGAGGAACAAGATGAAGAGAATAATGACAGTGGTGTTAATCGTTTTACTTTTGATTCTTTTATTTTTTCTTACGGGTAATACCTTAAATATGCAGGACACAAAAGACCCGGCATTGAATAAGAAGAAGCATGCTGATTACCCGTGGAAGGTTCATACAATTGCCAAAGATTTTAAGTTGCTGGATGTATGGGAATTCCCCATATTGGCTGACAAATCGAAAAATCAAGACTTTCATTTTTTCTTAAAAATAATGCGGGAACAGGATAAAAACTATCTTAAAAAAGGTCTTTCTCCCCGTCTTGTTGCCGCCGGTTTTCTTGTTGTCCTGCGTAATTTCCTGGGAAAAGTTTTCTCTCTTGATAAAGATGTAAATACTCTCCCTATCCCGGGCTGTAAGGAAACAAGTCTTAGGGAAAGATTATCCGAAGAGGACCGGGAAAAAAACCTTGCTGAGAAAGAAATAAAAAAGAACCAAATAGAACGTGGATTTCGAATAGTTTATCTATATGAGAATGAAAGTCTTTGGGAACTTTCCAATAATATGGTTCATTGTTTAATGCATGTCGGCTGGGTTCATAAATATGATAAATTTTACACGGCTCAATTGGCTGTATACGTAAAAACAAGGGGGTGGTTGGGCTGCGTGTATATGAAACTGATAATGCCTTTTCGCCATCATATCATCTACCCGGTGATGATGGACTATGTTAAATCGAGATGGGAAGAGTGTTGTAAATGACATTTTGACATTTTCGCCTGCCCCCTTTCTTCTTTCTTGTGCCCCCTTTCTTGCTTTAGGCCTCCGCCGAAGGCGTTTATTTGTCCGAAGGACGCCTTCCCATTCCCGCATTATTCCAATACCCCATCACCCCCTGTCTGCGTGCTCCTTAGGACACGCGACACGCACAGGTGAGCGAAGCGAACTAAGTTCTTATTATTTTAGGGACCTGTCTCGAAACGTCACACCCTGGGGATTTCCTGGAAAGCGCCGATATAAAAATGATAAGAGGCTGAAAAAGCAGTTTTACCCCAATTTGTGTGCCGAAACGACACAAAATGCAAAATCCAGTCTAAAGTCAAAAATGATGGGGCTGAATACTTCATTCAACCCAAAAAATGTGTACCGAAACGGTGCACTTTCAATGCCCGACAACATAGACTGGAAATTCTTCTAAAAACTCATATGCTGAATATAAAAGGATTTCAATGCCTTTTCTTTAAGTTGGCACCAAATTTGCATTATATTAGTCGGCTGCTCGTTGAGAGGACCTGATCGATTGAGATCAGGTTTTTTGTTCTTTGACTTTTTAGTAAGCCTGGTTAATTAGACCTGGAAAATAAAAGGTTTTTAAAAGGTTTTACCTATAAAACTTTTTCCAATAAATTTAAATACAAGGAGGGTTCTCAAATGAAACCTATTTCACGTAACAAGTCAACGTTTTTAACATGTCTGGTTTTTTTGGCGGCGATGCTGATGGCGGCATCGATTTCAAATGTGGCCCTGTATGCGGCTGGGGCGGATGCTCCCAAAAACTACCCCCCCATGCTGCAATACCAGATGGGTCATACCTATGTTTACCAGTGGCATTCCGATCTCAGCGCCCGTTATCACACCACCGCGGTGGTGGACCACGAAACCGGTGCAACGGAAAGTGCAACCGAAGAAAACCGGTCCCGGTTCGAGTGTATGGCGCGGGTGACCGCTGTGGACGAGTCTTCTCCCGGCGAATACCTGATGGCACTGCAGGTCATGGAACCAAGGTTTTTCTACCTGGATGAAAACCAGGTGGAAATAGAGGAAACGGATCCAATCCTTAATGAAGAGCTGGAGCGGCCCGTGTTCTTCAAGCAAAATTCAGAAGGCCTGGTGACCGAATTCCACTATTTTCCCGATGAGGATGAGTCGTCCCTCAACATCAAAAAAGGTATTATCTCGGCGTTACAGGTACATCTTTGCGACGATACCGGCGGGCAAATAATCACCGGGGCCCCTCAAACAGACGCCAGCGGGGTTTATACGCCGCGATACCTCTGCACAGACGGGGGTGATTCCCTGAACATAACCATGATCAGGGATATAAACGATTACACTCAATTTGTCAATGGGGAAGACCCGTTAACCCTGGCCAACTGTGTTTCTATCAATGAGAACGTTGTCAAGGATTTTAACAAGCTGGAGGGTATCCTGGTACATGGAAATATGGAGAGTCATATCATTTCCAAAGGCGTAGAGGATGAAGACCCGCTTGAAGATGGCGCTTCGATGTGGTCGGAATCTCATAGTACGTCTATATTAATGTTTAATGGCATGGAACCGAACCCGGAGCCTCTTTCCATGGACGGTTATGCCATGTCGAGCCTGATCGCTGTGGATACCGTGGACGTGGATGAGGATGCAGGTATTGAAACAATCCTGGCCCAGCTCGAGGTGAACCCGTATGCTCAGAGCCCTTACGACAGGCTGGTGGATGCACTGGTGGGCAATCCCGCGCGGGTCAAAGAGATTCGCTCCGCCTTCCTGGCCGGGTCGATCACCCCGCACATGCATCATGCCGTCATCGGGGCCCTGGGGGCGTTGGGAACTCCCGAAGCCCAGGAGATTATTATCCAGGAAATAATTTTGAAACCCGGGATATCCAGGACTTCCAAAAGTCAGGGGGTGGTGGCTTTAGGACTTATGAAACATCCAACCGAAGGCACCATCTCTATCCTGGAGATGCTGAGCAGGGAAAAGCAAAATCCGCTGAGCAGACAGGCCGCATTGATGCTGGGGGCAGCAGCAGAAAACCTGGCCCGGACAAATCCCGGCCGCGCCGCCATTATCATAAAAAGCCTGGAATTATCTCTTATTTCTGCGCAGGATGAGCAGGAGATGGACCTCTACCTGGGTGCGCTGGGGAATGCGGGTTTTGATTCTTCCTTAGATGTGATCGGGATTTACCTGGATGATCCTTCACCCCTGGTTCGGTATGGTGCTGTCGATGCTCTCCGCAAGATATCCGCCCCTGAAGCTGAAGAATATCTTCGCCGGGTGCTGGCCACGGAAACGAAGGAAGCCGTAAAAAAACTCGCCCGGAAGATATACCGGCAAAAAACCTCCAGCGATGAGGATATCTCCCGTCCGATGTCAGGCAACACTAAGAGCTGGTCGAAAAAAATCGGCAAAGGAGATGTGTATGGGAAAGTTTATGCTTACTTAACCGCCAACAATAATGGTGGAAATGACGACTTCTATATTTACGGGAAAGCCGAAGCCAAAGCCTACGCCTGGAGCTGGAATTGGAGCCTGGCTAAAGCTGAGGCCTGGAGCGATGATGTGTACCTTTCCGGCGGCACGTACTACCGGAAGTTTTATGCCAAAGCATATGTACTGGGATCCCAGGTGGCATCATATAATTACAATCTCGCCTGCGGTCAAACTAAAGAAGGTACGTTGTGGGAAGGGAGTAAAACGTTCTTCAATGTTTCCTACAGTTTCTATCCGTATGGAATCAAAGTAACGGTAGGGGTAAAGGCCAGCGGTTATGTCAAACTGAAATACAAATACCGTTTTATCGCCTGTAGTACCAATTTTCAAGTAGAAGCCACCGCTACTGCTTACGGTGGTGTAACCGCTTCCGGCAGTGCATCGGTTTCGGTGTATGTGGCAAAAGCCGGTGTTACCCTGTCCGTCTATATTGTCAAAACGACGGTCCCCGGGCTTGTCAAGGCAATTGGCGACACTTCCCCCGCTTCCTTCACCATCAATTTCAAGTTGGTCCTGACCATGGAATCGCTTAGCGGTAGTCTCAAGTTGTGGGCGAAGGTCAGGAAATTCTGGGGAGGGTGGAGAACAGTATACTCCACAACCCTCTGGAGTTTCTCCGGTTATGCGTATACCACAACAATATTTAACCTGTGGTATTATTATTAACATCGACTCAACCCGGACAAGTCGGAACCAAAAAGGTTCCGGGCTTGTCCGGGAAATTCCAAATCCCAAATCCCAAATCCCAAATCCCAAACGGAGAGGTGTCCTTCGTGGCTTTGTGGTTCAATTTTCCAATTTTCCAGGATAAGAATTGCCGGGAGTTAAGAAAAAAAATAAAAAAAGGGGTTGACAAATCAAAATAATTGTATTATTATTTTAATACAATTTTTTCAAAGGAGGTTGCAATGCTGCGATTTGGTATTGATAATTCATCGCCCGTACCGGCGTACCAGCAGGTAAAGCAGTCAATATTGATTGATTTGATGTCCGGCAGGCTGTCCAATGGTGACCGGCTTCCTTCCATCAGGGAGCTGGCTAAAATCCTGAAACTAAATCCCAATACTGTAGCAAAAGCATACTACAACCTGGAAGAAGAAGGTTTTATCCAGGGCAAGCAAGGCAGCGGCTACCTGGTTAAATTTCATAAAACAAAATTGGACAATTTAAAACTGGGTATACTGGAAGACGAGTTCAGGAGTTTCCTGCAAAAGGCTTTTTCCATGGGGTTTACCCGGAAGGATATCGAAGATTTAATGAGGAGGTTATTGAACCATGAATAATCCTGATCCTGTAATAACCATAAACGACCTTAGCATGAGTTTCGGCAAGAAAAAGGTGCTGGACCGTGTCAATGTTCGGTTTGAACGGGGGGAGGCGGTCCTGGTGGCCGGGAATAACGGTGCAGGCAAAAGCACTCTCTTGCGCTGCATTGCCGGTGTTTATTTCCCGGGATGCGGCGACATCCGTTTGGCTCCAGCCATTAGCAAAGAAAAGGTGGGTCTGATTTCAGATAAAAAGAGCCTGTTCGAGCATTTTACCCTGGAAGAAGGCATTGAGTTTCATTCCCGGGTGTTTAATATTAACAAATTCGATGATTCGCTGCTGAAACCGCTCAACATCGATATGAAGCAAAAGATAAAAGACCTTTCCAACGGCGAGCGCGCCCTGTATCACCTGTCGCTTCTGCTCTCTCAAAAACCGGATATTCTCCTGGTGGATGAGATCATTCATGCCATTGACCCGTATTTGCGGGAGCTTTTTTTAGAGGGTGTCATCGAATTGATCGACCAGTTGAACACCACGGTAATCATGGTGAACCAGACCTTTTATGAAATGGGTCGAATCCCTGAGCGGGTGCTGATCATGGAAAACGGGCAGTTTGTCCTGGATGAAAAAACCGAAGACCTTCACCGGAAAATGAGAAAGATAGTGACGGGAAAAGAAATTAGCCAGGATCTCCCGGTGATTTTCAAAAAAGAGACATCTGTTTTTAGTGAATATTACGTGTATCCCTTTACCGGCGAAATGGAAACCACCTATGATTATGAATTCCGGGAAGTGGATTTGACGGAAATCGTAAAATCCTTTATTGGAGGTTATTATGCTAAGAAAAGAGGTTAAAGACGTATCGAGACAATCTGGATATTTTATTATAAGTATTGTTGTGGGGACATTTTTGGTGTTGGTGGGCTTTGCTTTTGCCCGGTCATTCCCCTCATATGTCGAGTTGTTTTGGCCGGTGTATCAATTGGGGTTATTGATTTTTTCACTTTTCCTGGGGATTTCGCTGTTTGCCGTGGATATAAGAGACGACGGCATGGAGTACTTGCTGACACTGCCCTATTCCCGGCTGCAATTGTTGATGTACAAAACGGTCCCCCGCGCAGCGGCATTGATCTTGTGTTATGGGTTATATTTGCTGCTGACGGCTGTCCTGGGACGGGGCCTGGATATGCAGGTTTTTACAGTTCCTATGTTTTTTTACTTATGTGTTTCTCTATTTGTAATCGGTGTCTCGTTTTCGGTCTTCCGGGGAAGCTTTATCATTTCAGCGATTGCCACCGGGTTTATCTTTGTTGTTTACCTGGCAGTTGTTCGCTATCTATATCCCCTTGTTTGGATGTTAAAAGTGGAGTCGCCCGTCGGTCTTAAAGAAATCATGTTTTGGAGGAACTGGTGGGAAACACCTGTTTCAGTATATTTTGCGGGTTTCAGTCTGCTGGTTGGGTTTGCCGCCGCCTTTGTTTATGCGTTTAAGCGGTTTGAACTGGGCTCCCCGGGAAATTTTACCCGGCGGTATTTAAAGGTGTTTATTCCTATTGTTGTTTTTGCATTGGTGGTTTCGTTGTTCTGGGCTTACCGGGAAGCCCCTGCGCCCCCTAAACATTACTACCTCACCGCCAATAATCAATTGATTGAAACCGGTTACATGACTACCCGGATATACCATAAACGGGGGGTAAGTAAAATTGACTCCCGTTTTCTTTACCTGGGTTCTTTTGTTGAGAAAGGCCGTTATTTATATGCTCACAATCTCTCCTGGTCCGGTTCGGAGATCCTGAAGATAGACCCGGTGAATAACACCGATGAAATAGTTTACCGGGCCAGGGGAGATAACCGGCTCTGGTTCTTTATTTACTCCTATAAAGACACCATTGCTGCAATTGAAGGGGATGTTAAGGAAGGTACGCGAATACTGGTGTTGATCGATACGGGGACAAAATCAATCAAACGGATCAAGGTGGCGGAAAATATTAAAAAATGGAATACGTATTATCCCAGGGTATTTGCTGCCGATGAAGCAGATGGTAAACGGTTCTGGTTATTATACAGCGGTACGTATGGCGGATGGAGTATCCAGGCGGCGTGGGAAGACGGAACGTTGGAATCACTGGGAAACAGTGCCATGAGACCTGTTTATGCCAATGGCATGTTGATTACCCGCGACAATAAGCAACTGGTATTCAAGCGGATAACCACAACGGGAACTGAGTTAATCGATACGAAAGCGCTTCCTGTTGGAATAGAGTTTCACTTCAGGCGGGCCTCGACAAATAACCTGGACCGCGGCCCTACATCAGAACTCTACGGGGTAGTGACAGAGGACATATATGATATATATAAAGATAAAATAAAAAAAGCGTTGAGAGTGGACCTTAAAACCCTGGATGTCACCGAAGTCAAGTCCCTGGAAGGTCAAAGAGGTATGGTTATCCATCGCCACCCGGATACCTGGTATTTTGTTAAAAAGGAGTACGACCCCGCTGCTGAAGAACCGATTTTAAAAGCATTGTACCGGTTGAACCAGGAAAAGCTGGAATTGGTAAAGGAATTCGAACCCATGAGCATCAGTTATACGGATAGTCGAAATTATTTTGAGGTATACGATACCGGGTATGTGTTGAAAAAAAATGGAAAAATCAGCGTGTACAGTTTACCGGGTTTACAGCCTATTATGTTTGATGAATTAAAATAAAAATTATGGTGATAGTCTCGGCGATGGTTCAAAGATATCAGGTGTTTGCTGAGAATGTAGAAAAAATGAACGATGGATATGTTAGAAAGAAACGGGCGCTGCCAGGCGCCCTTTTCTTTGTGTTTCTTCGTGTAACTTTGTGGCTAAAACAAAAAAGTTGCAATTTTTTCCTGACTCTTGTATATTGTATCAGGCAAGATGAGGCGAAAAAGAATAACATCTCAATATTTAAACGTTTTTGTTTTTCTTGTTTTCATTACTGCGGCGATTTTATTGCCCTGGGCGTGCCGGGAGGTTCAAGACTCGCCTACACACTATTACTTAACAACAAACAATCAATTGCTGGAATATAGTTACCTCTCCACCAGGATATACCATCAGAAAGGAAAGGTAGGTAATATTGATCCGGGATTTTTTTACCCGGATACACTCCTTGAGAAAAGTTATTATTTATATACTACCGCTTTTTACCGGAGCGGCAGGCGTTCACGAATCCTTCGGATAAACCCGGATAAAAACAAATTTGATACCCTGTACCGGCCGGAGGGAAAAAACAGGCTGGGACGTAACGTCTACGCCTACAAGGATACCCTCGCTTGCATTGAAAAGGACTATTCCATCGGAGAGCGATTTCTTGTATTGCTTCAGCCGGATAAAAAGGCATTTAAAAAGATCAAAGTAACCGGGAAGTTAAAACGAAAACATTATTATTCGGTGGTGTTTGGTGCGGATGAGGTGAAAGGCAAGAGGTTCTGGTTGATATATATTGGTTTTTATCCGCAATGGTCTATGCTGAAAATTTGGGAAGAGGGTAAGATAGAAAAGTTGGGAATAAGTGAAATGGTCCCGGGTTATATCGATGGGGTGTTGATAACCGGTGATGAACAAATGATAGTATTCAGTAAAATAAAGGCGGATGGGCTGGAGAAGATTAAGACACTCCCTGCTGAGAAAGGGCTTGTGTTTCACCAGGGGGGTGGAAGGAACCTGGATCAACATCCAACCGGGGAGCTTTACGGGGTGGTCAAAGAAAATAGGGGAAGTAATAAATGGAAAAAGGTGTTAAGATTGGACCTTAAGGACCTGGAGCTCACTGAAGTTAAATCGCTGGAAAATGGTATCGGTTCGTTTCACTATTGCCACCCGGATGCCTGGTATTATTCCCACAGCGAATATGGCAGCGGCGAGGGCAAATGTATATTAAAAGGATTGTACCGGCTGAAACAAGGAATGCTGGAATTGATAAAAAAATTTGCACCCATTGACCTTGACAGTGAAGGGAATTATTTCAAGGTATACGATACCGGTTTTGTGTTGAAAAAGGATGGAAAGATTAGTGTGTACAGCCTTCCGGGTTTAACACCCATCATTCTTGAAAAATAGTGAAAAAAACGCGAAGGCACGGAGATAAAAGATATTAAATCTTTTCTTCATTTTTATCTCTTTTTCAAGGGTATATAGCGTCTACCGGGCATACTTCCTCGCATAACCCGCAGTCGGTGCATTCATTCGGATCGATATAATACTTTTCTTCACCAGGGATTATTGCTTGTACCGGGCATTCCGGTTCACATATGCCGCAGGCAGTACATTCATCGCTAATGCTGTATGCCATCTTTTCCTCCTTGATTAATACCATTTAATACTCATTATTAATTGAGAGATAATGATACCTTAGAATAGACTTTTTTTCAATATAAATCCTTTTTCTCCAAAATTTCATACTTTAGTTGTATAATGTCATACTTTAGTTGTACAAATTTTATTTTTTTTTTGTGCAAAAATACAACTTTTGACTGATTGACAAAAGGTTTTTTGTAGATTATCATTACATTTCCAGTGTTAAAATTTCAAGGTAGAAAATCCAAAGATAGAGTCAAGGAGTGAGTTGTGAGCAGGCTTATGTGTATGATCATTAAATTAAATTCATATCAATAAAGGAGGGCAAATGAAGAAACTTATTTCAGTTTCAACATGTCTCATGGTTGTTTTGATGTTTGTTGTCGGTTCTACCTGTGTTTTTTCCATGGTGCAGGTAGGAGAGGAAGTCGTGGAACGGTGTGAGACCCCGCATCCATACCCGGGTGAAAAGGGTGTGGTGTGGGAACGGACGTTCCATTGGCCCAATGCCGGGTATGTGGCGATTCACTTTTCGAAGTTTGATCTGGCAAAAGGGGACCGCGTTGAAATTTCCAGTCCTGATGGCAGATTCCGGTATATCTTCGAGGGAAAAGGGAAAAAGGTGAAGTTAGGCAAGAAAGCAAAAGAGACGGAGATTAGTGAATTCTGGGCCACTCACATCCCGGGTGATATGGCGGATGTCAAGCTCATCAGCAAAAACAAAAAAGGCGGCTGGGGTTTTGTCATTGATAAGTGGGCCCGTGGTTATGAAAAGGGATATATCGAAGCGGTAATGGCAGGCCTGGAAGAAGAGGCTGTTATTGAAGCCATCTGCAATGCCGATGACAAAGAATGGGCCAAATGTTACCTGGGCACCACCATGTATGACAAAGCTAAAGCGGTTTGCCGGTTGCTAATCGGTGGAACCAGTGCCTGTACCGGTTGGTTATTGGGAAGTGAGGGCCATGTGATGACCAACAACCATTGTATCAGCACCCAGAGTTCCGCCAGCAACACCGACTATGAATTCATGGCAGAGGGTGCCACCTGTTCCACCAGTTGTGCCAGTTGGGGTGCCTGCCCCGGTACCGTGGAAGCCAGTTCCGGTACACTGATTAAAACCAATTCTACGCTGGATTATACCCTGATCCTATTACCCAGCAATGTGACCTCCACCTATGGGTATTTGCAGTTGAGGGATACCCTTCCCACAGTTGGTGAACGGATTTATATTCCTCAGCATCCCGGTGCCTGGGGAAAACAGTTGGCAGTTAATAGTGATACCGATGGGCCATATGCAAAGGTTTACAGTACCAATCAAACCCCCTGCATGGGAGGTCCCGGTGATATCGGCTATTATGCGGATACTGCGGGTGGAAGTTCCGGTTCACCGGTACTTGGGTACGCCGATCACCTGGTAGTAGCCCTGCATCACTGTGCCAATTGTCCCAACCGGGGTGTGCCCATCCCCTCAATTATCACCAGTCTTGGTACTGATATGCCCAACGATGGTGTTGGCGGCGGCACCGGTCCCACCAGCTACTGCGCATCATCCGGGAGTAGTCAAGCCTATGAATGGATTGCAGGTGTTCAAGTGGGCGATTTGAACAACAGCTCCGGGGCTTCCGGTTACACGGACTTCACCGCTAAGGTTGCTCATCTAACCCCTGGGGCCAGTGCCAGTGTTTCATTAACCCCGGGATTTGCCAGCAGCTCATATAACGAATACTGGAAAATCTGGATCGACTACAATGGCGACAAGGATTTTGAGGATGCAGGTGAAGAAGTGTTCAGCGGTTCCGGCAGCTCTGTTGTCAGCGGCAGCTTCACTGTTCCATCATCTGCCAGTGGTCAGACACGCATGAGAGTATCCATGCGCTATGGTGGTGTTCCACCTACATGCGGAACCTTTACCTATGGCGAAGTCGAAGACTATACCGTAGATTTTTCGGGCGCCCCACCGGTCACTTATTGTACATCTTCAGGAAACAGTCAAAGTTACGAATGGATTGCTCGTGTTCGCGTGGCTAATTTGGACAATAGTTCCGGAGCCTCCGGTTACACGGATTTCACCTCTAAGACAGCTAATTTAACCAAAGGAGCCTCTGCCAGTGTTTATTTGTACCCTGGATTTGCCAGCAGTTCCTATAACGAATACTGGAAGATCTGGATTGACCTTAATCATGATGGAGATTTTAGTGATTCGGGTGAGGAAGTGTTCAGCGGTTCCGGCAGTTCCACGGTAAGCGGCAGTTTCACGGTTCCCACATCGGCCTTAAGCGGCAGCACACGCATGAGAGTATCCATGCGCTATGGTGGATGGCCTCCTTCATGCGGAACCTTCACCTGGGGTGAGGTTGAAGATTATACTGCCAATATCCAGTAATTAATTAATAGGTGTAGGGGTGCTTTTTACAGCACCCCTACATTTTAAAAATCCCGGAGACAATGAAACCGAAGAGTTTGAAGGCTTCCCCAAACGCTATGAACAACTATTTCCTTTTAGAAAAACATCTATTTGAAACGTGTTATTTATCTGGTTGATTCAGGTAAGGAAGCCTTAAAGATGGCGCGGATGCGCCTTCTGCGACTCGTGACGCTATGCGCCTCGCCGAGGGGAAAATTTTAAAAAATAAATATCAAAAGGGGTAGACAAATGGTTGAAATTAGAGTATACTTTGCATATCCTAATTTAGGATATTGAGGTCCTAAAATGCTAAATATGTCGAAGACGATTAAATATGGCTTAAGAGGGCTCCGTTACCTGGCTCAAAACAGGGAAAAGGGATTTATAAAAATTGAAGAGATTTCAAAGGCGGAAAATATTCCCGACAATTATTTGCGGAAAATTTTTCAGCAATTGATTAAAAACCGGGTTGTGGAATCCGGTGTGGGGCCCAAAGGCGGTGTTAAGTTTTCAACCGGGGCCGATGAAATTAGTCTGGCCCGGGTCATAGAGATCATTGACGGCAAACCGTCCTTTAAAGAATGTACTCTTTTCGGATACGCTAACTGTGCAAAATTTGCCAGTTGCCCGCTGCAAATGGAATGCAATTTATTTAAGGAGAATCTATGGAAAAAGCTCCGGGATTTCAAATTAAAAGAGCTAGAAAAGTAAGAGGGCAGCGCCCCATAAGTGCTATCATAAACTATAAATCCGAAATTGCGCAGAGACCAATATCGAAATTCGAAACAAATCCAAAATTCAAATACCAAATGTCCAAAACAGTTCTCCCAGTTAAGTTGGAGAGGATTTTGGATTTTGGAATTTGCTCCTTGATCGTTTGTGTGATTAGGAAGCCCTCTATTCTTTTTAATAAATTACATATTTTTTTCATTTCCGTTTTTGTTTTGAATTTTGTATTTCGGTCATTTGAATTTGTTTCGAATTTCGTGCTTGGAATTTCGGATTTAAAACTTTATGTAAATTGCAATAAAAAATAGACTTTTTCACTTTGCCATTTTAAGGCACCAAATTTATAAAACAGGACTAAAAGGAGGTATTGAAGATGAAGATTTTCATCAGTTTGATGATCATGTGTTTTATCCTATCGACAGCCCTGCCGGCTCAGCAGTGCGTGGATTGTCACAAGAAATTGACGCCCGGTATAGTCAAAGATTGGCAATTGAGTAAGCACAGTAAGAATGAAGTCGGTTGTTCCACCTGTCACGGGGATAAGCATACCGGTGACAAAGATGTGGCTAAAGCCAATGTGCCGACACCGGACGTATGTGCTAATTGTCATGAAGAGCGCGTCGAAGAATTTAAGAAAGGGAAGCATGCGTTAGCATGGGCAGCTATGAAGGCAATGCCGACTACTCATATGAAGCCGATGGCCCTGATTGAGGGTATGAAAGGGTGCGGCGGTTGTCATAAAATCGGTCTGAAATCAGAAGAGCAGATTAAGGAGTTAAAAAAAGGTGGTCAGGGATTTGGCCTTGCTTCTTGCGATGCCTGTCATACCAGGCATACGTTTTCGGTAAAAGAAGCGCGTCAGCCCCAGGCCTGCCAGACCTGCCATATGGGGTTTGATCATCCACAATGGGAAATGTACTCTTCATCAAAGCACGGGGTTCGGTACCTATTGAAACAGAAGGGGATTTTACCGGAATCTTCCGCCGCGCCCACCTGTCAGACCTGCCATATGCAGAAAGGGAATCATGCGGTACGAACAGCCTGGGGGTTCCTGGCGGTTCGTCTTCCCTTGCCCAAAGACAAACAATGGGCTGCTGACCGGGTAACTATTTTGCAGGCTTTGGGTGTGTTGGACCCGGAAGGCAAACCCACCGGGAGATTGGAGGTGGTAAAAGCGGCTGATGTGGCACGGTTAACCCAGGAAGACTGGCAGCAAGAAAGGGATAAGATGATTAATACCTGTGCTCAATGTCATTCCAGGAATTTTGCCAAATGGGAATTGGATAAGAGTGATAAGATGATTAAAGAGGGTGATCATCTGCTGGCAGAAGCGATCCGGGTGATTGTATCCCTGTATAAGGATGGTTTGCTAAAGAAACCCGCCAACTACAAGTACAATTTTCCTGATCTTTTGACCTTCCATGATGCGCCTACCTTAATTGAGCAAAGATTGTTTACCATGCATCTAAAGCACAGGATGCGGCTTTTTCAGGGGGCATTTCATGCGAACCCGGATTATGCTCTTTGGTATGGATGGAGTGAGATGGTCCAGGATTTAACGGAAATTAAAGCATTAGCTGGGGAAATAAGAAAGAGCAAAAAGACCCACTGACGTGAGAAAGTGCTCTGGTTTTTTTTAATAAAAAGTTTTGCGGGGGTCCAGGCCCGCGGCGCGGGCGGCCACAGCAGGCGCATTCGCGCCATCTGGAAGGCTTCCTTACCAGAGCCAATTAACAATGTAACCACTTCTAGAATTGACATGAATTGAAAAGAATAAAGGGGACGGGCGAAAAATCCCAAATCAAAAGTTTTTGTGGGGGGGCAGGGGGGGCGGTTTTTTCAAAAAGAGTCCCCCCTGGCAAAAATAATAAAAAAAATGTCAAAATTGTACTTTTCAATTGTCTTAGTATATCAGATAATTAAAGGACAATGGGCAAAAAATTGAAAAAAGAAATAAGAATTAACAACCTGGCCGCTTTCGATGACTTATACAAAGAATATTTCAACGCCCTTTATCGCTTCAATTATACCCTGGTGGGAAACGTTGAAGAAGCCCTTGATTCTACCCAGGAAACCTTTATCAAACTTTACCGCCAACTGGATACCGGCATAGAAATCAGAGACCCCAAAGCCTGGATTTACCGGGTGGCTGCCAATATCTGTTATAACCACCTGAAACGGAAAAAATTATTCCAACATATTAAAAAAGCAAATCTCCAGCCTGACATTACCCCCGGGGATATCGAAGAAAACTTAATGAAAAAACAGGAAATCAAGATGCTCCGAAAAGCCATCAATCAACTCCCGGCAAGAGACCGGGTGATTTTGATGCTCTACAAGAACGGTTTTTCAACTTTAGAAATTGCCGGGGTAATCGGGGTGAAAAAAAATTCCGTAGGAAAAATTCTTGCCAGGTCCGTTGAAAAATTATCTAAATTAATCAAACAAGGAGACGCCCGATGAAATGTTTGAAACAACATATAATGATATTGTACATCGATCAGGCATTGTCTGAAAAGAAGATGAACCATGTGGAAGCACATCTCTCAGCATGCCAAACTTGCCGGGCAAACCTGGAAAAACTAAAAAATAATCTTCAATCAATCATGGATAAAATGGAATTATTGGACCCCCAACAACCACCTGCGACTGAAATTAAGTTTATACCTCCTCAGCGGAAAAAATTCAACATTCCTAATTTTTTTGATTATTGGAGATGGAAACCTATTTTAAAACCGGCCTATATCACGGCGATATTTTTAGTCCTGTCACTGGTGGTGGGGATATTGATAATTGAATCTTCCCGGACAGGTAAAGATTATACGGGTTCTTCGCTTTTGGATTTGAGGACTCAATTTGCCATCCATTCGATTAAAATGGAAGAGCAACCGGCCCAGACCTATATTGTCACAGAACAGGAAACCAAAACAACCCTGGTCTGGGTGGAAAAAATGCAAGAATGAGAGGAGGAAACCATGAGAAATATGAAATTAATCTTGACATTAGTGTTGATGGCTCTACTCTTCATGACTATAGATGTATTTGCATCCGGGGATATTCTCGTTCATTTTAATTTTTACGAGGGTATCCGGCAAGAAGAGAAAACCCATCCCACTGTGGCCACCTCCTATTTTTTAAAACCCCTGGAGAAAAACCATTTGCTGCTCAGTACCCGCCAAACCAAACAGAAAGCCAATTTAAAACGGGTATATAACCTTAAAGAAGTCAAGTCTCTACTCCATGTGCAGTGGGTATGGCACCAGGGAGAAACAGCTAAAAAATTCCAACCCATTGTTTTAAATGGTCACGAGTTTCAAGTGCAATTAACATTGACCGTAAAAAAACGCGAAGATGGTTTCCGTTTACAAGTAATAGAAAAAACAAAAGATAAAAGTAAAAAAATATTGGATACGGAGATTACCCTTCCCCAGGAAAATACCGCTGTTTTCGGGTTTGAGGATTCCATGGCAAAGATTTATTTTCTCTCTTTTTACAGGGGAAAAAGCCTGGAAAGGGCTGGCGATAAACCGATTGATGTTTCCCGCCAGGGTGTGCCGGAACTGATCAAACGCGTTGATCCCGTCTATCCACCGGAAGCTGTAAACAAGGAAATTGAGGGTACGGTGATTATGGAAGTGGTGGTGGATACCAAGGGTAATGTATCCGGTGTTAGTGTGACCAGTGGGACGCATAAAATTCTAAACGACGCTGCTGTTCAAGCAGTAAAACAATGGAAATATCAACCCTACCTGGTCAATGGCAAAGCAAAACCAGTAAAATTTACAGTAGTACTGGACTTCTATTTTTATTGAGGAGGAAGAAAATGAAAAAAGTAATGTTTAGATTAATTTTATCGCTTACTGTTGCTCTTTCGTTAACATGTGCGAGCCGCAACAATTTGGAGACAGAAAAAGCAGCAGTAAAAAAAGTCATCGAGGATGCGTATATGAATGGTCTTTTCCCAAAATTAAATGTCGAAGCCGTTAAGAAGGGCTATCATAAGGACTGCAGTTTTATTAGTTATAGTTTCATCGGTATTGTGAAACGGTCGATGGATGAGTGGTTGGATTATATTATAAAGAATCACTCCGAACCGGAGGAAGGGGAAGTAACCCATAAATTCCTATCCCTTACCGTCACCAACCGTACAGCCAGTGCAGTGATGGAGACTCACATTGCGGGCCGCCGTGAAATTACAACCAATTTAACCCTGTACAAATTGAAAGAGGGATGGAAAATTGTCAGCGATGTCATTTATTGGCACGGTTTTGATGTTCCGAAGGATCGAAAAACGGTGAACCTGGACCCAGCGCTTTATGACGCCTTGACCGGCCGCTATGTTACCGGCAATGGACTTGAATTCGTCGTTTCCAAAACCGGGGACCAACTGTTTATCCAAATGCAGATACCGAAGCATCCGAAATTGGAACTCTTTCCCCAATCGGAAACCGTGTATTTTAATAAAGACATCAATGTTACCGTTACCTTCGCGGGGGGGGCATCCCCAACTCCAAAGGGTAAGATGACACAATTGGTATTTCGGACGGGTCCGACGGGGCACTGGGACCTGGTTGCCCGGCGGATGATCCCCAAGGTGGCTGTGTTCTCAGGGAAAATACAGCATTTCAAAATGAGTGAAGTGGTGGCCGGGCCATTTGATTCCCAAGAAAGTGCCATGAAAAAATATGGAAACCAACTGCCGGATGATCTGGAAATCGCACCGGCATCTCCTAAAGGAATGGTAAAGGGATGGTTCTTGTTGAAGGCTGAACCAATAGTCAGTACAAAGGACCTGGAATCGGTAAACCGGGGTACGAGCCCTCATGGCGAGCCTGCCATCAGCATATCACTTAAGCCTGAATCCGCCGAAAAAATGAAAGCCTATACGACTGCTAACCAGGGAAAACGTTTGGCGATTATGCTAGACAACCAGGTGATTTCTGCCCCGGTGATTGGGAGTGTGATCTCCAAAGATAGTATGATCACAGGGCATTTTACCACGGATGAGGTGAGTGAGTTGATCATTCAATTAAAAATAGCTATCAATAAAAATCAATAAAAAGTTTTTGCGGGGGGGATTAAATAATGAAGGATGGAAGGATGGAAGGATGGAAGGGTGGAAGGGTAGAAGATGAGAAGATGAGAAGACAGATGACAGACGACAGACGACAGACGACAGACAACATGTCGTAATTGTTTGTAATTTTGTACATTGTAATTTGTTTGTAATTTGTAATTTTTTACTTATAGGTCCCCCCTCCCATGGGACCCCCCTAATAGGGTGCCCGCGCCGCGGGTCCGCCGGAGGCATTTTTGCCAGAGCCTCAATTGTTAATTATTAATTGTTAATGGATGAAAAGCGGAGGAGGTGGGATTCGAACCCACGGACCCGTTGCCAGGTCNNCCCCTCCGCTCTTGGAAAAAGTCTTGGAGCAACTTCGAGGTCTCCTCTACCATTATACCAGATTTTACCGTAATTGTGTGATTAAAAATGTCTTTTATTAAAGCAAATTTCCCCGTAGAGAAGATCCCGGCTTTATTATCGAACGCCCCAAAATAAAGATTCCTGATCCGCGCCTGCACCATTGCCGCATAACACATCACACAAGGCTCCAATGTAACATAAATATCCGCATTAAGAATACGATAATTTTTAATTCCTTTTCCCGCCTCTCTCAACGCCATGATCTCAGCATGAGCCGTGGGATCGGATTCCTTGATGACAGAGTTACGGCCTTTTCCAATGATCTCATTATCCAATACCACCACCGCACCCACCGGCACCTCTTGCTCTCGATAGGCAAGCTCCGCCAGGGCAAACGCCTGCTTCATAAAGTTCAATTCATTATTTTCCATTTTTTCACTACCTCCGGCGGCCAGGCCCTCGGCGAGGGCAGCCTAAGAAGGTCCTTCGGACCATATCGAAGGCTTCCTTACCAGAACCAGCCAGATTATGATGTCTTTTAAAATTGATATTAACTGAAAGAAGAATTCCTGTTGCAACCGTTTGGGGAAGCCTTCAACTTTCATCATTCATCACTCATCAATCATAATTTCCCTGGCCCCTGGACCCCGCAAAAACTTTTCATATGCGGACAGTCCCTGGAAGTTGTTCCAAACAACTTACCTCATTACAATCGTTTGTATCCCGTTCCCAAAGAAGGATTTGTAATTTGTAATTTTGAATTTGGAATTTGTTTGTAATTTGTGATTTGGAATTTGTAATTTTCATCTTTTCTTCTCTTCTTCGCTTCTTATCTTCTTCACTTCTCCTCTGAACGTCTGCCCTCTGACCTTCTGACCTTCTCTTTTTTTTCCAGGTGTTTTTCGATTTCTTCCCTGGTGCGCCATACCGGTCTCAGTTTCTTTTTTACAAACAGTTCCAGTTGGTCACCCCGGTGAGCAGAATGCAGCTGGGTAGAATTGCCATAGGTTAAAAGCACCCGGGCGTTTACCGGGTTTGAAAATTCCACCACCGCCACAAAGGAATCTCCATAATAAGAACAAAAGCGTTTATCCTTTTCAGGGTAAAACCGCACCGCCCGAAAGATGCCAAGATTATCGTTTCCTCCGTTTGCTGGAAGGTCTATGTTCTCGTACCGCAGGCGATAGACATCTCCCCAGGGAATATCCAGGGCCCCATAGTCAGCGATGATCCTTTGAGCCACTTCTTCCAGGGCAGCCGCGGCCTCTTTCGGGTCTGCTAATCCATCGGGGGTTGTTAAGGGGGCTGTTTCTTTCCACTGTTGTGCATATATCTCTGGTCTTTCTCCCCAGGTGGCCCCGATTTTATCCACCCAGGCAGCAAACAATACCGCACCTTTACTGTCGGCATCGGCTTTTCGGTCCCAAGCCGCCAACACATCCGCGGCTTTATTTGCCAGTGGGCTGTTGGTTTGTCGAGATGCAGAGATTAGATCGTCCAGGATACGATCCGCCATTTCCATGCGCGTGGAGTGTTTGTATTGAACCAGTTCGGCAAAACTGATTTTTGCGTTTGCATGGAGCATGTTGATGGACCTCTGCGATCGGAATTGTATTTTTCGGGGGGACATATAAGAAGGAAAATCATCAGGGTTTAACACCATTGGAAACGTCGAAGACCAGGGCGGATCATTGGTATTCTGCAACCAGCCGGAAGGGGGGTTCTTCACTTTCGGCAAATCCTCATAGGAGTGAGTTTCTGTCCACAGGGTGGCAGAAGTGTCCCCGGGAATAAATCCCTCCCAGTAATCCCAGTTACCCTGCGGCCGTTTGGGTACCCGTCCCCCGAATAAATACATGATATGGCCGTCCCTGTCAGCATAAATGATGTTAAAAAACGGCTGCTGCAGCCGTTTGACTGCTTTTTCAAATTCCTCCAGGTTGGCAGCTCGCATCATATCCCAATACTGTTCCCACATGTACGGTTGATCCAACCCCACCAGGCGAATAGCCAGGGCTTTGCCCTCATTTTTTTTCTCTTCAATCACCGGCCCGTGTATTGATTGGCGAGTGATGAATTCTTTTTCAATAATTTCCCCATTTTTTTGCTTCACCTTGAGGGTTTTGGCCCGGGCAGCAAAAGCCAGTACTTTCCCATCCATTCGATATCCTTCCCCGGTTAGGTTCAGCTCATACAGGTCCATCCCGTCCAGTAGATTCGCCGTATGTGTCCAACCCAGGTAATCGTTAAAGGCAATGGTCAACACCGGCATACCCACCAGCGTCACACCGTAGGCATTGATCCCCGGAGCTGTCAGCTGCGCTTCATACCATAAATAAAATCCGTACCAGGGGAGATGGGGATTTGCCAGCAGCATGGCATGATTATTGGCTGAACGTGAAGGTGCAATGGCCCAACCATTGGAGCCGATGGGATGGGAGTGCCAATTTTTTACTGCTTTTTTTAAATACATGCCAATAAAACCAATATGGATGACGCGCTGCAGGTGAGCCAGCGAGTCTTCGGGTTGGACCGGCAGTACCACGCGAAGCGATTTGGTTATTTTTTCCATATGCACCTGTGCGTAATCGTTCATACCCCTGGCAAATTCATCCAGGTAAACCTGGAACAAAGGCCCCTGGGCTTTGTACCATTGACGGGCACGTTCCGGTATACCCATGGTATGCATAAACATGTCATGTTTAAGGAATCTTTCTCCCCAATACTCCGACGCCCGGCCCCTGGCTTCCGCATAAAGATGCAGAATCAGGTCACCGTGGCTTTCCATTTGCGACCAACCAAATGCATAAAATAGACGTTTGGCGTCTTTTGCAAAAATGTGCGGAACCCCCCACGTATCCCAGAGAATTTCTGTGCATTCTGTGTTTTCTGCTGATTTCTTTTGGCCGCAGGAATTTAACAGCACGGCAATAATTACTAATACCAGTACGCTCAGTAATGATACAGGTGATATATTCCCCGGTTTTCTCCGCTGGACAATACCCTTATTATTAAAATTAACATTCAAAATCATTCAACCTCCTGGTAAAATAGTTAATACGAAAAAAGGAACGATTTTGTTCTGTTTTTTCCCTTGCAAAAGAAACCAATCAATAATATAATGGTATTTCTTAAACAGTAAACATAAACCACGTTAACGCTTAAGGGACTGGCATTTGAAAGAAAAAATGGGATCCGTTCTCAAATACCGCTTGCAGCAAGCCGAGGAATCCGTAAAAGATGCGGAGATTCTCTATGATGGGGGAGGAAGTCCGCGGGGGGTTATCAATTTTTCCTATTACAGCATGTTCTACAGCGCCCTGAGTTTGGTTTTACAAAAAGGACGGGGAAATTTAGTCCATGCAAATCCCCATGCGGAAGTGCTGGCGATTTTTGACAGGGAGTACATCGATACAGGCGTGTTCCCAAAAGAGATGAGTGAGATATACCATCGTGCTTATGATTTAAGAAAAGAATATGATTATCAAGAGTCTAACTCCATCAGCGAAGAAGAGATCGTTGAAATAATGAGTGGTGCTAAAGAGTTTTTAAGCAGGATCAAACCTTATTTAGAAGTCCAACAAAGGCAAAATCATATATCGCAATTATTACGTTTCCTGGAAGTTATTCGTGGAAAATTCTCCGCGGGAAGTTTTGATTAGCGGTCAATGCTAACATTTTTGGGAGGCAGCGAATGAAACAGAAATTATTTTTAATTGTGATGGTGGCTGTAGTAATTTTTAGCCAATGCCAGTCCCGGGAGCCCCAACAAAAGGCAACCTTACCCACAGAGGAGGAAGCCAAAATGAGTATCACCAAAACATTTTTCGGTAAAACCGGCGGCGGCCAGGCGGTAGACCTCTACACCCTTACCAATGCCAACAAAATGGCGGTTAAAATTACCAATTACGGGGGTATTGTTACGTCCATTATGGTACCGGATAAAAATGGGGAATTGGATGATGTGGTGCTGGGTTTTGACACACTTGAAACGTACCTGGAAGGCCATCCCTATTTCGGGGCTATTGTGGGCCGTTACGGTAACCGTATTGCCAAAGGCCAATTTACCTTAAAGGGTGTTACCTACAAACTGGCAGCCAACAACGGTGAGAATCATTTGCACGGCGGGATCAAAGGATTCGATAAGGTGGTTTGGAAAGCAAAAGAAATAAAAAAGGAAAATGAAGTAGGCGTCAGGCTGAGTTACCTGAGCAAAGATGGTGAAGAGGGATACCCGGGGAACCTGTCTGCCGTGGTGACGTATACCCTCACCAACGACAATGAGTTAAAGATTCATTATGAGGCTGAGACCGATAAACCCACACCGGTGAATTTAACCCATCACAGTTATTTTAACCTGGGGGGCGCAGGTTCCGGTGATGTCCTGGGACATGTGTTGACCCTTCATGCGGACCGGTATACACCTGTAGATGTGGGACTCATCCCCACCGGTGAGTTAAAACCCGTAAAAGATACCCCCATGGATTTCACCACACCCACAGCAATCGGGAAGCGGATACATGAGGTCAAAGGTGGATACGACCACAATTATGTGCTCAATAATTGGGACGAATCACAACCATCCCTTCGACTGGCGGCAAGGGTCAAGGAACCCATCTCTGGCCGGGTGATGGAAGTATGGACCACGGAACCGGGCATGCAATTTTATTCCGGGAACTTCCTGGATGGCACCATTACCGGTAAAAAAGGGAAGGTTTATCATAAGCATTATGGTTTTTGTTTGGAGACACAGCATTTCCCGGATTCACCCAATAAACCGAACTTCCCATCAACAATCTTGGAACCCGGAAAAGAATACACCCACACCACCGTTTATACGTTTAAAACCAAATAAATTGCTTTTTTTTGGTGTTATTCGATTTCTTTTAATCCCAGCTTCTTTAACATGCTGTTGTAACCGTCTTTAAGCTCCTTTTTGAAAGACTCCGGGATCATGGGATTCCGCAAAATGATTCGTATTTCATTGTTTAACGTGGAGTACATTTTCTTGATAAATTCCGGGTGGAATTCAGCCGTTAAATGGATAAGTCCAATGGCCTCTTTTAAGTAACCCTTTTTGATCAATTCCTCTGCCAGAAATAACAGGCGAAGCGCTTGCACATTCTGGTCATAGGGATTCTTTGCTTTTAATTGGCGATACCCCTCGAGGGCTTTTTCTACTTGATGTGCCAACAGCAGTTCCAGGGGTACGGTGTAATCATCACCTTTGGGTTCGTAGGTTCGCTTCTGACCATGCCGATGGGCAGTGATATTAAGGACTTTGCCTGTCTTCGCATCAGAAACAAACTCATAAATTACACGTTCATCTTTTCGGACGAATTTGGTTTCCGAAATGGGGAAAATTTTAGCTTTTTCTCCGTACGTCACCTGGGCAGTTAACCGGTTGTCTTCCCAGGTAAGGGTTAATACATGATCTGAATCCACTGCGTATTTGCCTGCCAGGGGTTTTAGTTTTTCAGGGGCAATTTTTATGATTTCATGGGGTTCCGGTAAGTAATCGTCCCACTGGTAAATGTTGGCAATTCCTCTTACTATTTCGTTATATAGGAACACACCATTATCGGAATTGGTCATTACCACAGCGCCGTACCCGTTGTTTTTATGGGCAATCAGATAACAACTGTATCCTTCATTGTCGCCGCTGAACCGGAAATATACCGCATTCTTCCCGGGTTTAGAGATGAGAAGCCCCAATCCCATGAAATTAGAAACATGGGGTGTCAGCATCTGTTGGCTGGTTTCTTGCGAAAGGACCTTGTTGGATTTGTTTTTTAATGAGAGTTGAAGCTCAATGACAAATTGAGCCAGGTCCCGGGAAGTGGTCCATAATCCGGCGGCGGCCATTTCAGGGTATATGTGCCACTTGCCTTTAATACGAAAACCAACGGGTCTATGACCGGAGGCAGCAAATTTCTGCCGGTCCTCCGGCAGAGGCTGCAAGTAGGTGCTGTGGGTCATGCCCAGGGGTTTTAGAACCGTGTCTTCCATAATGATGGGAAACGGCTGCTTCACCGTATCCATCAACAGCTGCTGAAGAATGCAGTACCCGCCGCCGGAATACCTGAACATATATCCCGGTACCATATCCACCCGGATGGCTTCGGAATTGGCAGGCCTTTTCCCATCTAAAACCTGGACCAACGAAGGAATTGGCTCGGATGATGTATACCCCCGGAAGCCATGAACCGTCACACCCCCACTGTGAGTCAGGAGGTGTTTGATGGTTAACGGGGTTTGTTTGGTCAGTTGATTTTCCGGTAATTTCCAGGTAACCAGGACATCGTTGACCTTCTCATCCAATTTTAATTTACCTTCCTGGACTTTTCGCAGGACTGCCATGGCTGTTACCGGTTTGCTGATAGATGCAGCCTGGAATAGAGTCGCCTCGGTCACCGGTTCCATTGTAGTAACATCTTTAATACCGTAACCGTTTGTCCAATGCAGCTTAAAATCTTTAATCACGGCAATACTGACTCCCGGAACCTTGTGGTGCTTCATCCGCTCCGTTAACCGCCACACCGGTTCTCCTTTGATCAGTACCGGTGGTAAGAGACCATTTTCAAGTTTTTGCATCTCCGGCTTTGCCGTACCGGTTAATGGAGCATTAAACAACGCAAAAACAAAGGCCAGAATGATTAAAACGTTTAATGGTTTTCGTTTGTGTTTAAATTTGTTCATGATTGCGCCTCCATTCGTTGAAGTCTTATTATATAACAGGTAAAGGGTAAAAAGCAATGCTTGGAGTTAAGAAGAGAAAGAGAGGAGAAACGAAGAAACGAAGAAGGTGGAAGAAATAGTTGTTAGAAACATAAATTTAATATAATTCTAACAACTACTTGACAAAAAGGGGTAAAAATATTAGAATTCATGTGCGTAAACCTTCCAAGAATTATATTATAAGTCGGGCTATTTATTTTTAAAAGGAGAAGACTTATTGAAAGATAAAAATTTAAAAAATAAAAAGGAGAGAAATATGAAAAGAAAACTCTTTTTAACAATGGTGATTGGTTTCTTTTTCCTGCTTTTTGCCACCCTTGGGTTTGGCGAAAGCTGGATTCTGAATCCCAAAAACGACAACTTACTTGCCGACCTGGAAGCAAAAGTCAACCAGGCCGGTGGGACATTAGTTATGACCCTGGATGAAGTGGGCATTGCGGTTGCCGAGTTTGCCACCCGGGAAGATGCAGAATCATTGGAGGTGCATGGTATTGAAGTGATGCCGGACCTGTATGTTGACTGGCATGGAAGTGAAGTTCCGAATGAGTATGTAGACTCAGACACCCTCGAAATGGCAGCCCCTGAGGCCACCTGGTATTACCGTCAGTGGCATATACCGGTAATCGAGGCGAACAAGGCCTGGGATGCAGGTGAATTTGGTGCAGGCGTCCGGGTCGCGGTGGTGGATTCCGGGATCTGGTATCCTCATCCCGATTTATTCACTAACATCGACTTCGCGTCCAGTAAGTCGTTTGTACCTGGTGTGCCGGACTTCATCGATATTGATGGTCATGGCACCCATGTAGCGGGTATTATCGCTGCCAATGGGACCCTGAGGGCCAAAGGCATTGCTCCCCAGGCCACATTGATTGCGATTAAATCTGCAGAGGGTGGAGGCGGCTATATGAGCTGGATTATCGCCGGTATCAACCATGCCGTTGCCGTGGATGCCGATATCATTAATGTGAGTATGGGAAATTTGCTTTCTAAGAGCGGATATTATCCCTATTACACCGCCAGAGACGTAGCCATGGTTTGCCGAATGTATACAAAAACTATTACCAGGGCCATGGCTGAAGGCTCCCTGATGGTCTTTTCAGCCGGGAACAATGCATGGAACCTTGACCACGCCTGGGAGCTGATCCATGTCCCGGGAGAATGTGGAAATGGCCTTTCTGTTTCTGCCACTGGCCCCATTGGCTTGCAAGATTTTGACCGGTTGGCCTCCTACTCCAACTCTGGTAATTCGCTTGTCTGGGTAGCGGCTCCTGGTGGTGATTTTGTTCTTTTGCCAACTCCGGGTTGGTGGTATGACATGGTGTACAGCACTTATATCGGTGGTTGGGCCTGGATGGCGGGCACCAGCCAGGCGGCTCCCATGGTCTGCGGTGTGGCGGCTTTAATTCTTTCAAAGCACGGCCCTATGAGCCCGGGGGAGTTAAAAAATTACATCGCCAATACTGCCGATGACCTGGGTAAACCCGGACACGACCCCTCTTACGGCCGCGGTAGAGTCAACGCCTACAGGGCCGTTACCGAATAGTAAAAAGTAAAAAACAACACAATAACCTGCACGCGGCAGCCTGTTGCCTGCCGGCTGCCGCCTGCCTGCTGATCAGCATCTTTATTCTTTTTTTTCCCTTTCTCTTTTTTCTCCCGCCTTCCCCTTTACATTTATTCTATTTTGTGGCTAAATATATGAGAAGTGAGAAGTAAAACGATTTTTAAAAAGAGACTGGGTCTGCTGCTGGGTTTATGTTTCTGGGGGATAGGAATATTCCTGTGCGGCCTGGACCCGGCAATGAATATTCATCAATACAACCTGGAGGTGTATACCACAGGGGATGGTTTACCCCAGAGCTCGGTTCTATCTATGGTTCAGACCTCTGATGGTTATCTCTGGTTGGCAACCTATGAAGGAATCGCCCGTTTCGATGGGATTCGCTTCCGGGTTTTCAATACCGCCAATACCCCGGAGATGGCCAGCAACCGTATCAAGTCTCTCCTGGAGGATACCAAAGGAAATCTCTGGATCGGGACCAGCGAAGGGCTGTTGTGTTACTCTCATGGAACCTTTAAAAATTATACTACCCGGGAGGGGCTCTCCGGTAATTTTGTTCTCACCGTGTATGAAGACCGGGTGGGCAGGCTCTGGGTAGGCACCACCCACGGCCTTAACCGTATTGAAAATAATACCTTCACCGCTTATACCCGTGAGCATGGGTTATCCCGGGATTATATTTCAGCCCTGGTGGAGGACAATGACAGCAATCTCTGGATTGGGACCTCCGGGAAGGGTCTCAATATTTTCCGGGATGGCAAAACCAGGATAATCCCACGGTCAGTGAAGGGATTACCGGATAATGTGGACATACGGACATTGTACAAAGATAGGCAAGGGCGTATCTGGATCGGAACCAGTGGTCATGGACTGGCTGTAGGGACCGACGGCACAAATAAAAAATTCCGGGTCTATTCCCAAAAACACGGATTATCCGGTAATGATGTCCGGGCCATTTTCCAGGACTCCCACGGTACCATCTGGATTGGCACCAATGGTCAGGGGCTGAATACCTTTAAAAATGGAGTGTTTACCTTTTCAGATTCCCAGCAAGGCTTCTTAAACAGTCCCATTCGTTCTATCCTGGAAGACCGGGAAGGCAGTCTTTGGATTGGAACCAGGGATGGGTTATCCCAATTAAAAGAGGGTAAATTTATTATCTACAACAAACGGAATGGGCTGCCGGTGGACAGCGTAAGGACTGTGTTCCAGGACCGTTTCAGTATGAATACCATTTGGCTGGGTATGGTAGGTGGGGGGCTGGTTCGCTTCAAAGAGGGTCAATTTAAAACCTTTGGGTTCAAACAAGGATTAAAAAGCGAACACATCTGGACCATTGCCCAAAGCCGTGACGGTTCCATTTGGTTTGGCACCTATGGTGGTGGGGTGCATCGCTTAAAAGATGATAAAATTCTAACCATCTATACCACCCAGAATGGATTATCCAACAATGTGGTGCGGGCGATATTCGTGGACCGGGACGATAACGTCTGGGTGGGCACCAACGGCGGTGGGGTGGATGTAATAAACATAAGCAAAGGAAGGATTGTTAACTACAACACCACTGACGGGTTGTCCGATGATTTTGTATATGCCATCAGCGGCGACCATGAGGGGAATATATGGATAGGGACCTATTCCGGGGACCTTAATCGGTTCAGGGCTGGGGAATTTACGGTTTACAGTGTAACGCATGGATTACCCGGGCAGGCGATATGGTCCATTTATGTCGATAGGAATGATAGAGGGGTAACCTGGATCGGCACGGATGACGGTGGACTGATACGGTTTAAAGATAACAAGTTTACCCGCTTTACCATCAGGGATGGTCTTTACAGCAACCTGGCATTTGTGATTTTCGAAGATCAGCGGGGAAATCTCTGGATGAATTGCAACCAGGGAATTTACAGCGTGCGAAAAAAAGACCTTTTGGATCTTATGGAGGGTAAAATCCGGCAAATTTCCTGTTTTTCTTTTGGGAGAACCGAAGGAATCAAAAGCACCGAATGTAATGGCCCGGCCCAACCGGCCGGGATATGTACCAGGGCCGGGAAACTCTGGTTTCCCACGAAGCGGGGTGCGGTGGTGATGGACCCAAAAAACGTTAAAACCAATCGGATTGTACCGCCGGTAATACTTGAACAAATGCGGGTGGATGGTAAGGTAATGTATTCTTACCCATCTCCCCGGAAACGGCGAATAATCCTTCCTCCCGGTGCAAAACGGGTAGAGTTTAAATTTACAGGTTTGAGTTTTGTTGCCCCCCATCGGGTGAGATTCAAATACAAACTGGTGGGATTCGATGAGCAATGGTTGGAGGCCGGGACCCAACGCCAGTTATCTTATACCAATATCAAACCCGGCGGTTATACCTTCCGCGTCGCTGCCTGCAATAATGACGGCATCTGGAACAACGACGGGGTACACTTCTCTTTTAACCTGGAACCCTTTTTCTGGCAGACCTGGTGGTTTCGCCTCCTTATTATTGTGGTCTTTGCATTTTTCTCTTATATGGTGATCAATTTTGTCAAGAAACACCTGAAACTGATTGCCTTTTGGAAAAAGAAAAAATATATCGGTTCTTATGAAATCGATGGACAAATCGGGATGGGAGGAATGGGTGTCGTATATAAGGTTCACAGCTTGATGGATAAAACCAAAATATATGCCTTGAAGGTGATGAGGGAAGAATACTTGATGGATGAGGCCCAGAAAAAGCGGTTTAAAAATGAATCACTCCTGATGGACAAGATTGACCATTTTAATATCGTTAAGGTGTATGAACGGGGTGAGGATAAAGGACAACTTTATATTGTTATGGAACTGTTGGAAGGTCAAACATTGGCGGACCGGTATAAGCAAAATCAATATCCTAATGTTTTTCAATGTATCCATCTGATGGAACAATTGGCGGATATCCTGGTGGAGATCCACCAGGAGAATATTATTCACCGGGATTTGAAACCGGAAAATATTATGCTGATTAGCAAAGATGGTGATCCCGATTATGTGAAATTATTGGATTTTGGTATTGCCAGGGTTCCGAGTTTTTCTCATTTAACCGTAACCGGAGAGGTTCTCGGTACGGTTCCCTATATGTCACCGGAAGTGTTGACCGACGGTTCGCTTTCATCGGCGGTGGATGTGTATTGTCTTGGAGTTATCGGGTATGAGATGTTGACGCGCCGGAAACCTTTCACCGGCGATAAACCCCTGGAGACAATAAGGGAGATTCTCACTCGAAAACCGTTGGAACCGTCTGAATTGAACCCGGACGTTCCCCCGGGGCTGAATGATCTTATTTTAAAGATGATCGATAAAGATTCTGCCAACCGGCCCGATGCCAGAGAGGTTTTGACGGTTTTAACCAATCTTGTTTAGATAAGGAGCGAATAAGGAGTGAAGGTCTTCCAGGGAATCTTCAATAACCAGGGATAGGGTTTGGGCGAATATGTCCAGTTCCACCAGGGCATTGATAACCGAATCCGTTTTGGTAGCGGCTCGCAACCGTTGGGCAATGGTGTAGTTGACCAACTGGATATTATGATAGATTTCTGCCAGTCCTTTCAAGTCAAAATCCACCTCCTTTCCTTCTTTTTTTAAGAAGTATTGAGCCAGTAGATACATGGAGGCGGCACGGTAAATGGTCTCCTGGTTATTGGCCAGGGGCAGGTGAAACCGGGCCATCGGCTTGAAATAAAGGGTATGGGGACACCCGCACGTGGCAATGATCAGGCCCATTAAAGACCCAACCGCTCGCTGCACTGTTGTGTCCTGTGAAATGACTCTCTCTTTTGTGGTAACTATTAAATGGGTCTCGTTGTAAGACAAAAGAGAACCGAAGCGATTCACAATATTTACCAGGTTGGCTGCCACCGGACAGAAGGGATGTTCTTCAACATCTAACGGGCAGTTGGGGCATTGATAAAAGTCAAGGTTGGTCCAGTCCGGCAGGTTATCCGGGATATTCCTTTGTAATTCAAGACTCCCGGCGTCCAGGTGCACATCAAAAACCTCCATTGTACCTTTCCCAAAACTAAACCAGTAAGCAATAGTTATCGTTTCCATAGTATAATACGTCTTCTCGGTTATTCTTGTAACCCATTAGAAACAAAAAGTCAAGATTATTTTATTTTTTTAATTGGTTATACGGTTACACGTATCACATATTTGACTAGCAAAAGGTTTTCATCCATTGTTTCGCTGAAATAGGCATATTTATCGGAAATAAAAATCGGCTGGTTTTTGATTTTTGCTGTTCCCAGGAATTTACCTTGAAGGGTAAAAATATCCACCGGTATCAAGGTCTTCTCATCCGTTATATCCTCTTTAATCCTGAAGACAAACACATATTTTCCTGAAACCAGGATTTTATCAAAGTAATTTTTGTAATTGGGGATTTTTTTAATAAATTTCTTTTTGGAAGAATCATGCAAATTGCCTCTGCTGTTGATTTCATTTTTAAAGTAATCGATTTCTTTTGCCTGGATTTTAGCTGGTTTTACATCTCGTTTGCCTGCTGCTGTCACCTCACCGTTGTGATTTATAATGAGTATTTCGTAGCGATTTCCCATGCCCAGGGCTGCCTGCTGTTTATAACTGCTGAATAGTAATGCCGGGGTATATTCATCCGTAAAGAAACTGATCATCACCATGCGGCCGGTTTCATCCGGCGCACCTACGGAAAAGGCGTCTTTTGACACTTCAAAAAAGGTTTTTATTATTTTGCCTTTGTTATCCAGCAGTACTTGCTGTTTGGATTTTTTTTTCCATGTCCAGGCGTAATACAGGTTACTGCTTATGTATCGCAGTTCCAGGCCGTTTGCCAGGCGAATTCGTTTTAAGAATTTTCCCTCGAGGTCAAATAATGACACAAATGCCATGTCTTCGCATACAACCAGTTTTTTATCTTCAGTCACGCAGATATAATGGGGGTATGCGTAATCGCCCGGCCCCTGGCCCTTATTGCCGAAGGACAACAGCCGTTTACCTTCGGGTGAAAATTTGTGGACTTTATAGGCTTTCCGGTCCAGCACGTAGAAATTGGCACCATCATCTTCACACACCGAATCGATGCTGTAGAACATGAAATCGTCGATATCAACCCCCACCTCCACTACTTTTTTTAATTCCAATTTAATCGGTTTGTCAGCCAACAATGAAAATGAAAGCAAAAGGAGACCCAATAAGAGGGCTTTGATTTTTTTTAGTGTCATTTTTTCCTCCTTAACTATCTAAAACCAGCCGGTAACTGATGCTGCGGCCCTTTCCCTGGTTGGGAGCCAGGACCCCTTTATTGACAAGATCGGAAATCTCCCGGTAAGCAGTTGCCCGGCTGACCTTTGCAATAGATACATATACATTCGTCATCCGAACTCCTAATCGCTTCAAATTTTGAAGCAATTATACCCCTTATTCGCTTCATTTTCAACCCCACTGCCCCTCGGCGAGGGGAGCCGCAGAAGGCCCTTCGGGCCATCTCGAAGGCTTCCTTACCAGGATCAACCAACCGGGTAACCACTTTTGAAATTAACATGAATTTAAAAGAGGGATGTTGTTTCAAACGTTTGGGGAAGCCTTCAACTTCTCTTCTACTATTCTTGTAAAAAAAAGGAGCAGGCTAGACAAAAAGTCTACTATGCCATTATTTGGCATACTACCACTATTATAATCTATATGAAACCAGCAAATCCTTCTTGTGGTTTGCTGCTGGAAAATCATATTTTGGAGGTTTAGAATTGAAGCAGGCAATAAAGCGACACACTTTCTGGCTTAATACTGGAAAGATTGAACTTTTCCCCTGTTTATGGTATTTTATTAGAGGAAAATTAAAATCATGAACTCAGTCGATAGATTTGAAAGGTTTTTGAATGTGTTGGGTTACCCCCAGAAACTACTTGCCAATAATTTAAAAGAAAATACCTTTACCTATCCCATAGAAGTTCGTGACCCTGCTGTAATGAGCTTTGCCACTAACCGGTTGGATTTGAAATATGTGTATACGCCTACAGAAGAATTGATTTTTGAGACTCATTCCGATTATTGGAATCAAAACAGTGTAAACGTCTTTGTTGCCGTATCCGATTATAAATGTCACATCATCAATGCCAGGGAAAAACCCGAAGAAAGGGATCCTTTGAGCAGAAATATCAATATTAAAACATTTGACTACGGCGTCAATTCGGAAGGATTTGAGAAGGATAAACTGAAAGAGATATCAAAAGAGTCCGTTGATTCAACTTATTTTTTTGATTTTATTATTGAAAAACAAAAAACCACCCATGAGGTTGATAAAGATTTGTTACTCAACCTCATCGCACTGCGAAACGACCTGGTCAAAGGTAGAAACGAAAGAATTGTCTATCTATTAATCCTTAGATGTCTTTTTATAAAATACCTGGAAGATAGGGGGATATACAGGAAAAATTATTTGCTGGATATTTTAAGGAGCAGCTTACCGGAAAACCTGCTAAAGGCTTTTAATGAAATTCGAAAGATTAACGGGGACATTTTCAAACAGGATAGAATCGATGTGCAAGAGATAAAGCCCGGATATTTGGAGAAATTATCCATCTTCTTTAGTTGTGATTACCGCAGCAGACAGGGTAAATTATTTCCATACCGCTTCGATAAAATCCCGGTTCAATTAATCAGCAGCGTATACGAAGCGTTTCTTAAAAGTGAAGACAAAAAGGATAAAGGCATTTATTATACGCCATCTTTCATTGTCGATTTCATGCTTTCTCATACCCTTAAGGAGAAATTAAAACACAACCCCCGGGCGGTGGTATTAGACCCGGCATGTGGTTCAGGGGCATTCCTGGTAGAAAGTTTTAAAATGATAGTCGATGCCTTACCGTTAAAGCCCGGTTTTGAAAAAAAGAAAGAAATCCTTGAAAACCAGTTGTTCGGGATAGATAGTGATCCCAGTGCGCTGCAAATAGCAGCTTTCAGTCTTTATCTGGTTTTGTTAGAAACCGAAGACCCTGAATTCATTCGACATCAAATCGAATATGCTCACCCGATATTGCCCGGTTTAATCGGCAAAACCCTGGTAAGAGGAAATGCATTAGTAGATGATGAAATATTTAGGGGGAAAAAATTCGATTGTATTATTGCCAACCCTCCCTGGGGTTCGATTCCTGGTGATGAAGATGTCGAAAATATCGAAGAAAGGAAAGCAATCGGTGCTAAAGGAAAAGAAGGTACAAAACCGGAATATAAAAATGTTTCGGATTACGAGCGTTCCCAGGCTTTCTTGCTGAGAGTCGGACGGTGGGGTGGTAAAGAAACAATATTTTCCCTGGTAGTGAAAAACTCTATTTTCTTGAACGAAAACGCAGACGCTTTTAGAAAAGAATTATTGCAAAAATATAGGTTGACTTATTTTTACGAGATGTCAGATTTAGACAAAATCCTCTTCAAAAAAAGACCAATCGGAAAAATAAATGGCAAAAAGATTGAAATCGGGGCAACAGAACCATGTGCCATAGTTGTATTTGACAAATCAGAAACCAGGGACAACATCATCAATTATGTTTCGCCGAAGTTAACCGGATTTTCCGAAAAATTTCAGCTTATCCATTTCAGCCAAAAGGATGTCACCCGGGTAAAACAAGAAGATTTCTTTGATGATGATTTGCTCTGGAGAGTTCTTGTAAGCGGTAATATTGATTATTATAAACTAATCCGAGGAATTTCTGCCAAAAGGGCAGCACTGAATATCATTTGTAGTAGAGGTTTCGAGCCTGATAAAAATCGTCTGTTGACAAAAAAGGCTGCATGGTACAGAACTCTAATCAGATCCCAGGATTTTGATAGGTATTATAAAAGAAACGATTTGGGAAGATTCAATTGGCATCAAAAACATCGCAGAAATGGAAATGAAGACTTATTTTCCGGTAAAAGAATCTTACTCGCTTATCGACCGACTTCAAGAGACAATATGCGGCTGCGTGGTATTTTCGTTGAAGACGAAATCATTTTCAGAGATGATGTGGTTGGGCTTAAAATAGAAGGTGTCAATAATTATTTGCCATATTTAGCTATTTTAAATTCTTCATGCATTGGATTTTATTTGTTCAATATCTCCTCGCATTGGCAAGGTGGTTTAAAAAGAGAATCGCTGCGATTAGGTGATATTAAGATTTTACCAATACCTGATGTTAAATATTCCGACAAAAGTGTTTTAAAAATTACAAGGTTAGTAGAACAAATCGGTCTCAACTTAGACGAAAATAAAAAAATTGAAAGGCTGGAAAAAGAAATTGATGAGCTGGTTTTCGATTTGTACGGGCTGCTGGAGTTCGAAAAAGAAATTATCCGGGAGTTTTATCAAATAAATGTGGAACGGAAAAAGGATCATGTCAAAAGTGAAGATATTCAAAATTATGTGGATAGATTCCGCCACAATTTCAAATTTGTTCTGGACCAGGATTTTCGCTTAAATGCCGAATATTCTGTTTCGCCTCATATGGGGGCGGTGGTTTGTTTTCGAATCGTTAAGAAAGAGGATTTTATCAAAGAAACTCCTCTTATAGAAATACCCCTTTTAAATATCGTTAAGAAAAAGCAATTGCAGCAAAGCTTCACATCCAGGATGCTGAATGAAGACAGGGTGAAAATTTACTACGACAACAAATTTTATATTGTCAAAAGTAACTATTTCAAGGATTGGACGGAAAGGCAAGCTGTAAAGGACGCTAATGAAGAAATCGGCCTGCTGCTCAAAAATCTACCGGAGAGTAATAACATTGGTTAATAGAGACGAATTTATGTACTTTGCTCTCGATAAGTTGGGATTTAAAACAAAAGAGGATTTATATGAGAACCTTTATTTAAGGGCTTTTATCGATACTTACCAAAGAATAGGAAAAATGTCCATATTAGAAGAAGAAATCAGGGATAGGTTCGTTTATGATTTCGAACGGGTAAATCCACTAACGAGAGATTTAATCCAGCAGCAAATTCTAATACTTACATGGGAGAGGTGGCTGAATGTTTCCGAAGAGGAGAAGCGTAGAGCTGACATTTCGTTCTCGATTTCCGGTTTTGAATTTATAATAGAATGCAAACGACTGAAGTTTGCGGATTCTAGATATTTGAATGACGGTATCATAAGATTTGTCCGGTTAAAATATGCCAAACGCGATACATGTGCGGGGATGATTGGCTTTGTAATCGGTGGAGATATCAAGAAGATCGTAGATAATTTGAAATCCAGGGTTAAAGATTTTTACTTCTCTCCCGGTTTTGAATACCTTTTAAGAAAAGGTTGTTTGGATTGGGAATATAGCTTTCAATCCAAACACGACAGGAGCAACAATACCCGTATTCACCTTTACCATTTGTTTTTCGATTTTATCCCCGAAAATTCTATCTCTTCCTGATCGATTTAGCCATGCCTGGTAACTTTTTTATAAGATGAATTGAGAACATATATGTACGCCACAAGAACATAATGATACACAATAAGAACATATCTGTCGTAAGAAGAACAATTATTAATAGATTGAGAACAAAATGAGAATAAAAAGAACAAATAAAGAAGGGGAAGAACAAATAAAGAAAGGGAAGAACAATATGAGAAGGGGAAGAACATATCTGGAAGGGGAGGAACACCCCCGGAAGGGGAAGAACATATTGGGAAGGGGAAGAACATAAGTTCTTGTCTGGCACCTCTTTTTCTATTCCCGCTATTCCAAAATTTTTCTTGAAATTTATCACTGTTTCTTATACAATATCCCTCAAATGGAGGTGAAAAAATGCGGAAAAACCAGGGAGTTCTTTCAATATGTATTTTAATAACTGTAATGAGTTTTTTTATTGGGTGTAACGATTCAATGAAGCATGTAGTTTCCGGGATAGAATACCATAAAAAAGGAAAATATAATGAGGCGATTGAGGAGTACAAAAAAGCCATTGAAATCGACCCGAAATTTACCGATGCTTACTTCAATATGGGAAATGCATACTATGGACTGAATAAATATAACGATGCCATCGCTGCCTACAAAAAAGCCATTGAGCTTGACCCAAAATATACCAAGGCTTACAACAATATGGGAATTGCATACGGTAGGCTAAAAGAATATAATAAGGCCATAGCTGCCTTTCAAAAAGCCACTGAGTTTGACCCAAAAGATGCCTATGCTTACTCCAGTATGGGATGGGCGCTTTTAAACCTAAAAAGATATAACGAGGCCATCGCTGCCTTCAAAAAAGCCATTGAGCTTGACCCAAAAGATGCCGATGCTTACAACAATATGGGAATTGCATGCCGCAAACTGAAAAAATATAACGAGGCCATCGCTGCCTACAAAAAAACCATTGAGCTTGACCCAAAAGATGCCTATGCTTACTTCAATATGGGAAATGTACTTATAGACCTGAAAAAACATAACGATGCTATCGCTGCCTACAAAAAAGGCATTGAGATTGACCCGGGATCTACTCCGGGTAAAACAGGTCTTGCAGAAGTTTATTTTTTGGCAGCACATTTTAACGATGCCTATGCATTGGCCAATGATCTGTTGAAAGAAAAAGATATTTCAACTCAATTTATTTTAGCCATGCGGTTTGTCTCGATTAGTTCGCTGGTTTTCCAGGGGAAGAGTGCAGAAGCGGCTGCTGAATTAAAGGAGTTTATCAAATTCTATCGATCTATTCCCGGCGAGTACGAGAGAACCTGGGATTACAGTACTATTAAAGAATTTATAACCGGCAATAAAAAATTAGCCCCAGAGCAACGGAAACTGTTATTGCAACTGGTGGACCTCCTGGAATCCCCGAAAGAAAAAGGAGACAAAAAACTCAAGCAACTGGAGAACGCTGTCCGGGACATTTTCTACTAGCCCGTTCGGCCTTTCCCTTATTCCAATACCCGCTATTCCATCTGTTCCATATTCTTTTAAAAGCAAAAATTTTGTATGGTAAATTCTGATAAAAAAAAGTAAATGGTTGCAAAATACGGGCATATTAAATATAATATGCCATGGATGAGGAAGTACAATGAATAGTGAGCAATTTAAAAAGTTAGAAATTATCAGCAACCTTTCGTTTGTTCCCGCCGATAAACTGGATGAGATTAGCGATTTTATTGAGTTTATATTACACAAGAGCAATCTAAAGCAAAAAGAACCGATAAGTGTAAGGGGAATTTGGGAAAACAAAGGATTTGAAAATATCGATATTGTAAAAGAGTTAAAAAGCATACGCAAAGAAATCCATGCGGGCCTGGATTCTAAAAAATTTGATTGATGGAATATTTATTAGACACTGTAACGCTGGTTAGATATTTGTCAAAGACGGGCAAATTAACCGTGAAGGTAAAAACCATTTTTGATCAAGCTGATGATAACCTATGCAAACTTATTGTTTCTACGATCAGTTTTATGGAGATATTGTATTTAGCGGAGAAAAACAGGATTCCCGTATCGTTAAAAGAGGTGGTTGAAAAGGTTAGATTATCTACAATCTATAAGGTCGTCAACCTGTCAACCGAAATAGTATTAACCGCCCAATCGGTTAATTTTCATGAATTACATGACAGACTAATCCTGGCGACGGCCAAATATTTGGATATTCCTATAATTTCCTCTGATGATCAATTCAAAGAGGTTAAGGAGATAGAAGTAATCTGGTAGCAGGAAAGGGGGCAGGCAAGGAAAGTTTTCTATTCCAAAATTTTTCTTGAAATTTATCACTGTTTCTTATACAATATCACTCAAATGGAGGTGCAAAAATGCGGGAAAACCAGAGATTTCTTTTAATATGTATGTTAATAACTGTAAATGAGTTTTTTTCTTGGGTGTAACGATTCAATGAAGCATGTAGCTTCCGGGATAGAATACCATAATAAAGGAAAATATAATGAGGCGATTGAGGAGTACAAAAAAGCCATTGAAATCGACCCAAAAAATGCCGATGCTTATTACAATATGGGATCAGCACTCGGTTTGCAGAAAAAGCATAATGAAGCCATATCTGCCTTTCAAAAAGCCATTGAGATTGACCCAAAATATGCCGAGGCTTACAACAATATGGGAGTTGCTCTCTATGAACAGAAAAAGTATAGTGAAGCCATAGATACCTTAAAAAAAGCAATTGAGATTGATCCAAAAAATGCCACAGCTTACTCCAATATGGGAAATGCATACCACAGCCTGAGAAAATATCAAGAGGCCATCGCTGCCTACAAAAAAGCCATTGAACTTGACCCGAAATTTGCCTATGCTTATAACAATATGGGAGCTGCTCTCAATGAACAGAAAAAGTATAATGAAGCCATTGAGGTGTTAAAAAAAGCCATTGAGATTGACTATAAATACAACCGCTTAAAGTTCAGATTTTAACCAAAATTCCAAGAATTAAAGTATTCGTTTAACCCATTTTTCCTTTAGCCGTAAATATGTGCTTTGTAAAGTAGTGATAATGCTTCCACTCGATTCCAATAATTAAAATATCCATTTAGGTGGTTACGTGATCGTGTGGAATGCCTTCATTATTAATTTGTGGACTTACA
>WVZO01000080.1 GCA_011772425.1 Candidatus Aminicenantota bacterium | reverse complement strand
AAGCCGCGGCCCCCTTGCTGTTGGCACAGTCCGGGAATAGTTTGGTAATATCGGCCCTGGGGATATTATATGTGGCTTTGCCGACAAATTTTCCATCGATAAACACATTAATGGTGGAACCATCTTCAGGTATCTTGTTGGGCGGCGGCGTCAGGGACCATCCCCGGCACCTGTAATTGGTGCCGGAAGCATCGCCCCCTTGAGCCGGTGCATCGACGGCCCCAAAGGGTTTTACCGCATTTTGATTGTCAAGGTAAATGGTTTTGGTCCCCAATAAAAACTCTTCGCCGCTGGTGCTTTTGGCGATTGCCTTGAGTACCAGTTCTCCATCCGGCAAGAAGTTGGTCAACAGCGTATATCCCCAACCAGCCCTGGAATTGTTGGGATAATTGGGGTAAGCTTTTTCCACATCCGGCCGGGCACCTTCTACAAAGTTCGCATCGCCGATATATAAACGTTTTTCATCCACTTCCCGGTATATTTTCACACTATCCACTCCCTTAGCATCCAGTGCCCATCCGGTGACGGCAATGGAACCGTTTACCCCTTTGGCACCATCTTGCGGTGTAGCGAATTTACCCAAAGGCGGCAGGTCTTGCTTCTCTTCTTTAACCGTAACCGAGAGGTACACGTCTACTATTTGGGGCGAATTGGATGCATCCGGGTCGCTAACCATAACAATGCCGTTGTGTTCTCCTGTACCCAAACCGGAAGGATCAACGGAGATCGTGACAGTACCGTCCCCGGTTCCGGATGCCGGGGATACCTTGATCCAGGAGACGCGCGCGGCTGCTGTCCATTTTAACGTGGAAACACCCTTGTTGGATATGTAAAACGTTTGCCCGGTGGGTACCGCACCTCCGGTTATATAACTAAACTCAAAGCCGGTCTTGCTTAAAGCAATCTCCGGCGGTTCGCTGATGGAAAACACACTGCCGCTGGTGCCGGAAATCCGGGGATAGGAGGCATCACTGATTTTCACCATACACTTATCAGAAGAAATGTTGGGCACTGTCCATAAAAAGGTGCCGTCGTTTTGCGTTAATGCAGTAATCGTATCCCAGGTGCTGCTGTTGTCTATGGAGTATTCAATCATTACATTGTCTACAGTACCGCTGGTGGTCCAGGTAATGGTTTGGGTAGAATCCCCCATCCAGTTCTCTCCACCGTTTGGGGAAGTCAAGGTAATGGAGGCAACTTCGCCTATTGTGAAGGCACGATTGTTGGTGTCATTTAATGAAGGATTTGAATAATCGCTGACCCGGATATAACAATTGCTGGAAGAGGTATCGGGTACAGTCCATTCCCAGGTGCCGTCATTCCGGGTGCGGGTATCAATATCTTTCCAGGAACTGCCACCATCAATGGAAAGCTCCAACTTTACAAACTCCCCCACACCGGAACTGGTCCAGGTTATATCATGAGTGGAACCCGCTTCCCACACGCTGCCGCCGATGGGGGACGTCAAGATAATAGAAGTAACTTCACCTAGTGTGAAGGCACTGCTGTTGGTGCCATTTACTGAAGGGTTTGAATAATCACTGACCCGGATAAAACAATTGGAGGAAGGGATATTGGGTACAGTCCAGTCCCAGGTGCCGTCATTCCTGGTGCGGGCATCAATATCTTTCCAAGAACTGCCGCCATCAATGGAAAGCTCTAACTTTACAAACTCACCCACACTAAAACTAATCCACGTTATATTATGGGTGCTGCCGGCGTCCCATGACTCACCGCCTTTGGGGGAAGTGAGAGTAATAGTAGGATTAGCGTCCCCAATGATAAACGTATTGTCGCTTATACCCACCGGGAGCCCATCGGTATTAATTCCACTGATCCTGATCAGGCAATTGGTTGAGGGCATGTTGGGAACTTTCCAGGTGTAGGTACCTGTATTGGGTGTTTTTCTGGCAATAATACTGTAGTTTTCCCCACCATCCCAGGAACACCGAATCCGTATAGGGTCGGTTACACGCTGGGAGGTCCACTTGATGGTGTATTTCGAGCCGATTGCCAGTTGTTCACCACCTTTGGGGGAGGTGACGGTCAGGGAAGCCCCGGGTGGCGCACCTGTAATCCGGAAGGTGGCATTGCTGGCAGCAGAAGGCTTACCATCAGCCGCCTCACTCACTCGAACCAAACATTGATTGGATGGTTCCTGGGGAATTTTCCAGGCATGTATGCCATTATTGGCCGTGGATGGAGTAATGACCGTCCAGGAACTGCCATTATCCGTAGAATATTCCAATTTTACCTTTCCCACGCTTCCGAAACTCCCCCAGCGGATTTCCTGGGAAGAGTTCGGGTCCCATAATTCTCCACCCCGGGGAGAAACCACCACCAGTTTACCACCCCTGGGCACGCTGCTTAAACTCACCGTAATCGCTCCGTACAGCCCCCCGGCTATTACTTTGTCGCTGCTGACCCCCACTCCCAAAAGCTCAGTGGTAACATGAGATTCTCGCCAGGTCCAGTTGACACCATCGGGACTGGTCACTATCATGCAGGTTGATTTATTTCCTCTATTTCCTACCCCAACAAAAAGACCGGACAATGATACATAGGTAAGGTCCCAAAAAAAGTTGGGTAAACCTGTTTCTCTTTTGGTCCAGTTTTTGCCATCTTTGCTGGTATATAAAACTCCATCTCTACCGCCGGCCACAAACGTGTTATTCCCAAATGTAACAGATATCAGCCCACTGGCAGCACTCCCATGTGTTCTCCAGGATACCCCCTTGTTAGAACTGGAATAAAATCCCCTGGGACCCACTGCCGCAAAAAGACCTTTCCCGTAAACCACACTGGTCAACCTTGCGTTTATTCCCGTCTTTCTTTCGGTCCAGTCGGCTCCATTTAAGCTGGTAAAAACGGTCCCAAACTCTCCCGTTGCCACATATACACCATTGCCATAGGCAACTCCCCACAACGCCGGCGAACCTTTTACAAATTTCCTGCGTACCCACTTGATCCCATTTGTACTGGTGGCTATGTATTGGCGGTCTCCAACAACCACAAATTGGGAGCCCTCTTCGTTGTAAATAACACAAAATTGGTTCGTGTAATTCCTGGGTCTCCTGGTCCAATTCATCCCATCTTCGCTGGTCATTAATAAACCGCCGTCACCGACGGCAACATAACGACTTCCATTGCTGGCAATGGAGCGAACCACATCGGGGCCACGTTTAAAATTAACCAGGCCCCACTCTTTTCCACACTGTGATTTTGAATTTCCCATAATTAATTACCCCCTTTTGTATTTTTTTTAGTTAGTGAAATAGTATAATACAATTTGGTTATATTTGCAAGAGAAAATCCCGATTTTAAAAAATATTCTTTATTACTTTTCCTCAACCTTCACCTCAATCCGGGTATTTTGGGGTTGATATTTTTTTTTATTTAAATATAATTATTAACGGTGAAGGAGGACATAATGGGTTTATATGTTTTGATGACAAAATTAACCCCTGAAATCCAGGCAGATTTGAAGAAACGTGAAGCCATCGGAAAAGACTGGAAAAAGAAGGTCGACAAGCTTTGCCCCGATGTGAAATGGGTGGCTCACTACGCTCTTCTGGGACCTTACGATTTCATGGATATTTATGAAGCCGACAACGAGGAAACCGCAGCTAAAGTATCCATGCTTACACGAGCCAGCGGAGCGCTTGCAGCAGAAAGTTGGCCTGCCATAAAATGGTCGCGATTTATCGAAATTGTTAAAGACTGCTGCGATTAGGATTTTTTGACTGGTTTGTTTTAGTCGTGTATTGGTGTGGTGAAGGACATCATTCCAGTACTCCACCACTAGAATAGACAAGTAAAGGATAATGATAAAAAAAAAATTACTCCTATCTGCTGCTGCTGTTTCGCTAATCATTGTAATTGCCCTGCTGCTTTTTTTTAGTCTTAAACGTCACGAGACCGCTAACCTGAACCTGATGTCCGTACCAAAAGTATTTGTATACCCGGAAAACGCAGAAGCCCAATTTAACCGCCTGGTTGAAGAGAATGGACTGGAAGATATGTTTATAAAGGAGAGAGGCAATATCTATTATCCCCGGGAGAAATGGAGTGGACGTATTAAATACTCCGGTGTTAGTTACCAGGGTTTGTTTGCGGTCCGGGATTCCGCCGTTATTTTCAAATTAAAAAAACTGGATGCCGCTGCTCTTTCCTTTTCTTTGTTTAATCCCCAAAATTCCCGGTTGTTTTACCTGGTGACGGTAAAAACCGGGAATAAAAAAATCAATCTATATAAAGGATTTTTTGATAAAGAGGTCCTCTTTTCCAAAACTGTCGATCTAAAGAGTCAATTTGACCGGGAAGTGGAGCTTATTTTTGAGACCAAAGGCAAAGGCGTTGGTGCCTGGATAAACCCCAGGTTGGTTAAGCCCAAAAAGCATCCCAGAGTAATCGTGGTGATTGTGCTGGATACACTGCGGTACGATCATACGTCCCTTTATGGGTATTCCCGCGCCACGACTCCTGTGCTGGAACGCCTCAGCCAAGAAGCGGTGGTCTTTCGAAATGCTTATACGACCACTTCCTGGACACTGCCGGCTCATGTTTCTCTTTTTAGCGGCAAAAACCTGGATGAGCACGGTGTGGTTACCCCCAATGACAGGATATCCACAGAATATCCTTTGATTGCGGAAATTTTCCAGCGTGAAGGTTATGTGACCGCTGCCTTTACCGGCGGCGGGTTTATCGATGATTCCTATGGATTTGCCAGGGGATTCCAGGTCTATTCCAACACTCCTGGCCGTGCATTCAGCATGAATTCAGCCGAACGGGTGTTTAACCATTTTAAGAATTACATCAACGGATTCCGGGGGAATGACGTGTTTGTGTTCCTCCATACCTACCAGATGCATGCGCCTTACAAAGCACCACGAAAATACATCGCTCAAATTAGCCAGGATGTCCATACCAATTTAAAAGGTGTCCGCAATTTCATCCGCGAGAAGCATGAATATTATAAGACTATTGATGCCAAAGACCGCCAGCTTTTGATCGATTTGTACGATGCGGGTATTCTCTATGCAGACCGGATGTTGGTGGGCAATGTGGTTCGATTTTTAAAGGGAAAAGGACTGTATCGTGATGCAATGATTGTAGTGCTCAGTGACCACGGTGAAGAGTTTTACGACCACCACAGCTGGGAGCACGGCCATACCCTTTATAAAGAGCTTATTAAAATACCCCTCCTGGTTAAATATCCCCAAAACCGGAAAAAAGGAGAAGAAACAGCACTGGCATCCATTACCGATATACCGGCAATAATACTGGAGGAGAGCGGCGTCCCTTACGATGAGATGATATTTAGAAATGAAGTGGGTCAAACGAATCGAGTTCTGCCGGTACTCCTGCCGCTTTCTCCTATTATCCGGCAATTTCCAGCCAAAATTTCATTGGTGGGCAGGAATCACCATTTTATTTTCAATGTGATCGATAAGCAGATGTTGGCATTTTTCAATCCCCCGCCGCCGCAGGTACGGATGCAGGAGATCGAACTCTACGATTCCAGCGATTACCTGGAAAAAGTCAATGTTTATATGCGGCGGAGACGTATCGCCGACCGGTTTGGCAAACATATGGCAAAATATTTACAGCGGTTTAAAGGGGTGAAGATGAAAACCTTTAAAGGCAGTAAGGAATTACAGGAAAGGCTAAAATCCCTCGGTTATTTGGGAAATTGAAGCCCCCGGCGGGGGCAGCCTATTCAGGCGCATTCGCGCCATCTAAAGGCTTCCTTACCAGAACCAACCAGGTAACCACTTTTGAAATTGATGTGAATTGAAAAGAGGGATGTTGTCTCAAACGTTTGGGGAAGCCTTCAACCTACTTTTATATGAAAAGCTTTTGCAGGGGTCCATGGGGCAGTAGGCAGTTGTCCCAGGGGCTGGGGAATTTTCCTCAAGAGCTGGTGAAATTGTCCAGGGAGTTGTTTTTTCTTCGCTTCTTCTCTTCTGAAATTAACCTTGCCCGAATGGCACCTATATAAATGTCTATGATTCTATAATAACACTTCGTATATATCATACCCGGGATTATGCATTCCCAAACTTTCGTAGGTCATTTTAGCGGCTTCATTGTATCTTTCAACATAGAGCCGTAAACCAGCCACATCTTTTCTGTACCGAGCCATCTCTTTCAGGTGGTGAAAAAGAGCTGAAAAAATTCCTTGTTTCCTGGAATCTTCTAGCACATAAACACTCTGGACCCACAGGAAATACTTATTCCTCCAGTCGCTCCATTCATTGGTGACCATCAGTTGACCAATGATTTGTCCCTTCATTTCCGCCACCAGGTAAAACCCTTTGTGAGGGTCTTTGATGATGGCTTTGGCCCCCCGTAAAGCAGTATCAGGGTCCACTTCCATGTTTTCCGTCTCCTTTGCCGCCAGCATATTAAATTTGGCAATGGTTTCGACATCTTTTAGCACTGCCTTTCGAATTTTGATATTTGTTTTCTTTCCCATTAATGAACCTCATTTTCATGGATTTGTTATTTTAAAAGAAAACGATTAGTTTTAGGTATTTTTACTCATTTTTTAACATTAAAAAGTTGTAGATGCGCTGATCGGATTCCGGATGCCGCCGGTGGGAGGGGAAGCGGTTTGATTGGCAAAAGGTGCAAAGGGGGGATACGATGATGTGATCTTCCGGGATGCCGGATTCTATTAAAGACAGCCGGATACCTTTTTTGACATCCATCACCATCTGGTGACTGGTGTGATCGGTTTGATTGTCATTGCTGATGCTTTTGTAAATATAGAAAATATCGTCTCGATATGTTTTGCCAGAAAAATTTTCTCGGAGATCAAGTCCCACTTCGTAGCATTTGGCCTCAATCGACGGTCCAAGAAAGACAACCATCTGCTGTAAGTTAAATTCAGGTGATTTTTCATCCAGTAATTTCACCAGTTTTTTTTCAATGCCTTTTAGTAGACCCTGCCAGCCAATGTGAATTACACCGCCGCTAGAATAGTGTTGATCCCAGAAAAAAAGCGGGGTACAGTCAGCAGTTTTGATAATGGCCATTCTACCTCTTTGATCCAGGATAATGCCGTCTCCTTCTGTTTGAACTCTTTCTACCCCCGTCGCTAACTGGCTTGAAAACCAAATAGTGTCCGAATGAACTTGTTTTAACTCTATTAACCGGGAAGGGCTGATGTGGAACATCTGCGCCAAGTCCTCCATCAGGAAATCAATCTCTGTAAATCCCAGGATCATCCAGTGGTTTTCATAGACATTGATAACGCTTTCATTAAACGTTCTTCGTTTGATCTCAAATGCGATATTCATTTGTACAATTTATTTTAGGCAGGTTTTTGTCGTTTGTCAACCCCCCCGGCGGGCAAGGTCAGTGAGATGCAATACTATGCTTCTTGCACCCGTTTTGTGTTTCGTTTTCTCAGGTTTGCCAGCAGCCGGGCCGGTTCCTTGAAGCGGTTATTCAAAATCATCGCGGCAATCACATAGGGTCTAAAAGAAACACTGGTAATATGCGGGGAAGAGTCGCTTAAATAAAGGGCGGCACTGTTCCCGGCTTGTATCAATTTTTCTTCAGTGCATTCCCAATCCTTGAAATTGGCGTTTTGGCCCTGGCATTCCCGGTCCAGTTCCTGGAGGCCGCTGTGATCGTTCTCCCGGATTAATGCACTTCGTTTTTCCATCACCCCATAAGGGTCCCAGCTCAAGGCGTATACGACATCTGCGTCTTTAAAGGCTTGCTCCATAGAATGAACCACAGCAAAACTTCCGCTGCTGTTTTTTGCATTTTTAGAGGCGATTTCCATCACCTCAGGCATGAGATTGTATCCCTCAGGATGAGCCAGGGTAACCTCCATGCCGAACCGGGTAGTCAGCCCGATAATCCCTTGCGTTAGGGAAAGAGGTTTTTGGAAGCCGGGAGAATAGACCCACGTCACAGTAATTTTTTTCCCTGCCAATCTTTCCAGGGAGTGAAAATGGTGTTTCAAATGCAGCATGTCTGCCATGGCCTGGCCGGGATGATCCGTATCGCACTGGAGGTTGATAATCCCCGGCCGCTGAGTTAGAATTCCTTTTTCCACTCCTTCATCCAAAGATGCAGCCAATTCCCGCATATACGCATTACCGGCACCCAGGTACAAAGGCCCCCGGATACCGATAACATCTGTTAAAGGTAAAAGAGAAATCATGTTAACTGTCTCACGGACCGTTTCTGTCCCTTCGTAAGCAAAGAAGTCATCTTCATCCAGGTCCTGGACGGTCAATCCCAACATGCGGGCCGCCGAAATAAAGGAAAACCGCCCCCGGCTGGATTTGTCCTGGGATTGCATAGCCGCCATCCCGGGGTCAATACATTTTGCAGAAATGTTATTGGCATGCAGCCATTTTAATGCTTCTGCCGTGTATAAAACCTGTTGGACTTCTTTAATGGTTTTTTCCCAGGTTAATAAAAAATCCTTGCCGGACAGGTCTGCATCCAGCCACTTGATTTCGTCCAGCAGTTGTTTGAATTCTTTTACATCATTCATTGTTCCGTACTCCATGAGGGAATAATATAACACATTATGTTAAAGATCGCAAAGTCATATTTCTAATTTACTTTCGTGCCTCTTCGTGTCCTTCGTGGCTAACTTATATTGAACAAAACTCAATCTTTTGTTATTATACTGCTTTAAAATTGATTTATTGTCTTTGTTAGCAAGGAGAACGTGTAATGAAATTTTCGGAATTGGTAAACAAGCGAGAGAGCACGCGGATGTATTCGTCAAAACCCGTACCCAGGGAATTGATTGATCAATGTTTGGAGGCTGCCCGGTTGGCGCCTTCTGCCAGTAATTCTCAACCCTGGTCGTTTATTGTGGTGGATGATGAAGCAACAAAAAATGAAATCGTGGATAAATCCATGTCCGGGATTTACTCATCCAATAAATTTGTAAAAACCGCGCCGGTGCTTATTGTGGCGATTACGGAATATTCGGTTTACTATGCCCGCCTGGGAGGGATGCTGAGAAATGTCAAATACAATCTCATTGATATTGGCATTGCCTGCGAGCACCTGGTGCTGCAGGCTGCGGAACTGGGATTGGGTACGTGCTGGCTGGGATGGTTTAGTGAAAATGCCTTAAAGAAGGTGCTGGGGCTGTCCAAAAACACAAAAGTGGATGTAGTTTTGTGTATGGGTTACCCGGCTGAAGATAAACCGCCCAGGCAAAAGATACGCAAACCCCTGGACAAAATCCGCAGGTATTATTGAGTTTCCCCTTCGTTCGACTTGAGTTAAGCAGTCAGAGAAAAGCAATTTCCCCTTGAGTTAGTCAGTATAGTCGATCAAGTCCCCCATTAATAAACATTCATCGTAATTAAAAAATTAATTAGAGCAAAAATTCCAAATGAAGAAATCCCTGCTAAAAAAAACAATTTAGCGGCTTTTGCATACGTTCTACCGCAACCTGAATGCCACTCATCATCTTGATCAATTCGGCTTTGTATCATTACTGAAATAGTGTTTAATCCATAAACAATAGATAATAATAACGATACCCAAGAAATAATTAATATCCAGATAGACCAGTTTAACTGTTTGAAGATTGATGTTATAAAGGTTGCACTTAATACAATTATACCTGATGATAAAGTGATTATCTGTTTTATCCATTCAAGCGCTAACCGGTGGGCATCATTATTCATAATGGAAACCCCGTTCTTGTTTTCTTCTGCCATTTGATTACTCCATTTCTTGAAAAGACTCTAAACTGATCAGTTCCTCTATCACTGAGTGAACGAATTCTTATAAAATTGATTGCCTTCATCATATTGTCAATTTGTTCATTCGTAAATTCAGTATAGAATGAGTGGTGTGTTCTTTTAGGATTTAAATACCACCCATCGTTAACTTTGATAGAGTCTTTTTTTATTTGGTTATATTTTCCAAATTGAGACATCCAGAATATGAGCGATTTTTCTTCTAGCTTATCACTTATTAGTCTTAACAATGCCTCTCTTTCTTCAGGTATTGGCATAGTCGGTACAACAAATGATAATATCGCTGCATCGAATTTACGCTTATCCTCAATAAATCCATTAGGAAAAATTAAGGCGGAAAAGTTTGCTGACCTTTTAGCCCGCTTTAACGCATTTTTACAAGATTTCTTTTGAAATTGTTTTTCAAATTCAACCGCACACACCTGGAAACTTCTACGCAATAGAGGAAATGTATGGCGTAAGGCTCCAGCCCCAAAGTCAAGGATTCTTTCTAGTTCATTTTTCTTAAGGAACCTGGCAATATCCTTAATAACTTTATTTGCTTTCAAGCCAGGAGCACAAGAGCTTGTAACATCAATAGAAATATCTTTACCATCATTCGCTTGTAATTTATAAACCGGAGTTTTCCACATAAAATTGACCGCTTGATAATAGAACCCAGCCTTTCCCTTATTGTCTATGGGAACCAGGAACAGTTCAAACTCTCCCATTTCAGGATGAATGATTTTGTAGGTGTTTTGCCCAAATTGTGTGCCAAATTTTTCCCAAAATACTAGTGAAAAACTTTCAGATGAATTGGAATCATTTCCTATTACTTCAACCAATTCAACTTCCCCCACCCTTGAAGATTCGGTATGAATCTCGAACTTTTTGTTAAGGTAGGGATCAAATGTTGATCTTTCTAAACCCTCAATCATTTTCTACCTCCCTTTCTTAAAAAAGTTTTCAGCGCCCAAAATATCCATTTTTTACTATGTCATAATGTTATAAAATTTATCCATCTCAACTTAACCACTGCTTCCCTTCCAATTCCCGCTTCAACTTCAACTGAAGCTTTCAGCACCTACTTACTTTTCTTTAACTCTTCCATTTTCAAATCTAGAATATCACAACAAAAAGGAAATTTCAAGATATTTCTGAAAAACAGGTAAAAATACTCACTAAAAAATAAGTAAAAATACTTAAACGAGAAGAAATGGGAAAGAGGACAGGCAAGAAAATCTAACATATCAAAAAAAATCTCAAGGCCGGTTGAAAAAACGCAAAGATTTTAATACATTATAACCTTGATGAAAGAAGAAAAAAAAATGAGCGCGATTATCCTGGCTGGCGGCAAAAGTACCCGTATGAAAGAAAACAAAGCGTTTCTCCCGGTTGACAGTGTCCCCTTGATCCAGAAGGTTGCCAACAATATTGAAGATTATTTCCAGGAAATCATTATCAGTACAAGCGCCCATTCAAAGGAAATGTTTGATTTCTTGCCTTACCGATTGGTGGTGGACCATCAGTCCCTTCAGGGGCCGTTGATGGGAATCCTGTGTGGCCTGCGCGCCTCTGAAACTCCTGTTAATTTTGTCATTGCTTGCGATATACCGGAAATCAATATCCCGTTTCTTCTCAAGATGATGGCTTATATCGATGAGTATGAAATCGTTGTCCCGGTTTCAGGCCAAAACAAGTTCGAACCCCTGTTTGCTTTTTACAACAAATGCTTGATTCCAAGGATAGAGAGCTTATTAAATCACCAAACCTTTAAAGTCACGGAACTGTTTCCCCTGGCCCGGGTAAAATATATCCCCCTGGAAAACAGTGGATGGTTTTATAATATCAATACCAGCGGCGATTACCGGAATTATCTCAAAGGACACACAAAGTAAAAAATAGTTCCTTTCGCTTTACTCTTTACCCCTATACCCTGTGGGTGTAGAATTTCCAGCCTATCCCGTAAACCGCAGCTATTCGAAAGCTTGAGCCAGGTCTTCAATTAAATCGTCTACATGTTCAATCCCTACAGAAAGACGCAGGAGACCATCGGTAATTCCTAATTGCTGTCGTACTTCCGGGGAAACATCGGCATGTGTCATGCTCACCGGGTGTGTAATGAGGGACTCCACTCCACCCAGGCTTTCGGCAAAAAGCCAAAGTTTTAATTTTTCTATGCATTTTACGGCTGCCTCCTTACCCACTTTCAATTCAAAACCTATCATTCCGCCAAAACCTGACATCTGTTTTTTTGCCAATTCGTGTTGGGGATGACTGGGAAGCCCGGGGAAAATCACCCTGGATACTTTTGGGTGGTTTTCCAGGAATTGGGCAATCTTTATAGCATTTTCATTGATCCTGTCCATTCTTATTGCCAGTGTCTTTATCCCTCTGATGGTCAGCCAGGAATCGAAGGGGCCCATGGTTGCACCGACTGATTTTATAAAAAATTTCATTCTTTCTATAATATGTTGGTTATTCGATATGATTGCTCCCCCTACTACATCATTGTGGCCGCTTAAAAATTTTGTCAGGCTCTGAATAACCGTATTTGCCCCCAGTTCCATTGGCTTCTGGAAATGAGGGGTCATAAACGTATTATCAACCACCAATTCGATATTTCGATCGCCAATAATATCAGCCACCATTTTGATGTCCACTAATTTCAGCATGGGGTTTGTGGGGGTTTCGACAAAAATCATCACGGTATGATTCTTAATATGCGAAACAATGTTCTCTTCTTTTGACATATCGATGAGATCGAATTCCAATCCATATTTTTTAAATACCTGTAAAAACAAGCGGTTGGTACCCCCATATAAATCGTCACATGCCAGTATATGATCCCCGGGCTCCAGGTTATGGAGTAAAGCATCGATTGCAGCCAAACCGGACCCAAACACAGTTGCGTCCTTTGCACCTTCAATCTCTGCCAGTAATTTCTCCAGCACACGCCGGGTAGGGGTATTGGTCCGGGAATAATCAAATCCCTTATCCATTCCTACCTTTTCCAGGACATAAGTTGCAGTCTGGAAAATAGGTGTCGTAATCGCTCCTGTGACCGGCTCCGGTGCTTGTCCACCATGGACAAATCTTGTTTCAAGTTTCATTCAGCTACCTCTTTTAACTAAATATTCAATGATATCCATCCTGGTGATGATCCCCTCGATATTTTTATCCTGTTCGCTTTTTACCAGGACAGCGGTTTTTCCCGTTTCCATCAACTGGAGAAGGTTATTTATATCTGTATTTGATTCGACGATTGGGAAGCAATCTTCCATGACTTCTTCTACTATCACTTTATCAAGGTCCTCTCCTGTGGATAATTTGTTCAGCAACTTATTTTCACCGATACTTCCCACAAGATTTCCCTCTTTTGTGACCGGCATTTGAGAGATACTGTACTTTTGCATGAGATCGATTGCCGAACTTATCGGTGTATGACTCTCCACGGAAACCAAAGGTGGCGCTGCAGCATTTTTATTTGATAGAATATGTTGAAGGGGGGGTTCATCCTCTTCAAGATACCCATTTTCTTTCATCCACTCATCCGAATGAACCTTACTCAAATATCTTTCACCCGTGTCTGGTAAAAGTACCACAATTATTTTGTCTTTTTCTAATTCTTTGGCGATTTTTAATGCTGCAACAACCGCCGATCCACTGGAACCTCCGACTAATATACCCTCTTCCCTGGCCAGGCGTCTTGCCATAATAAAGGATTCTTTATCATTTACCGAATAAATTTCATCGATATATTGGAAATGCGTGGTTCCAGGTATGATATCTTCTCCGATCCCTTCGATTCGATACGGTTTTGCCTGGATCTTCGTTTTTGTATAAAAGTAATCACGAAGCATAGACCCAATCGGATCAGCACCTATGATTTTAATGTTGGGGTTCTTCTCTTTTAAATATTTGCCCACACCACTAATGGTGCCGCCGGTGCCCATTCCTGCAACAAAATATCCCACTTTGCCTTTGGTTTGTTCCCAGATTTCAGGACCAGTGGTTCGATAATGAGCCTCAGGATTTTTGGGATTATAATATTGACCTGGCATAAATGCATTCGGGGTTTCATCAACGATCTGCTGGGCAACGGAATAATAACTCTCCGGTGATTCCGGAGGTACTGCGGTTGGGGTTACCACGACTTTTGCACCGTAAGCTTTGAGAAGATTTATTTTTTCTTTACTCATCTTATCTGGGAGTGTAAATATGATCTTATACCCTTTGACCGCCGCAGCCAGGGCCAAACCGACACCGGTGTTGCCTGAAGTGGGCTCTACTATCGTATCTCCCGGTTTTATCAACCCCCTCTGTTCTGCATCTTCTAACATTGCTATCCCGATTCTATCTTTGACACTTCCACCCGGGTTATAGTTCTCCATTTTTGCATAAATAGTTGGTTTTAGCTTAGCAGATATCCTACTAAGTTTGATTAATGGTGTATTGCCTATGGTTTCTATTATGCTGTCGAATGTATTACGCATCAACTGACTCCTTTTATTTATTTTATGTTTATATTATTCTACGGTCCCCGAATAATCCATTTGATTTCTCGCTGGGATGTTAGATCACTCAACGGGACCGTATCATTTTCACTACCTAAAAATTCTTGATCCAGCAATAGTAACCAAACCAGGTTAGTTACATTTGTATTATAAATAAATAAGTGTTTCAATTCAACAGAAAAAAAAATTTTTTTTATAAAAATTTTATTGCCCTTAAATATGACGGCAATTTGTTTAATATCTGGCATTAAAATTGCCGGTTGATTTTAAAATAAGGGAGAAAAAAAAGGACAGGCCAGAATGCCCATGGGTGGGACAAATTCCTTATACGTATTTTTTTAAAAATTTTTCGATTTCTTCTTTGTTAAACTGATAGTGAGTATTGCAATTATGACAGCGAATCTCCACCGGGAAAGGCCCCTGGTGAACAATATCTTTAAGAGTCTCAACCGGCAGCTTGGAGATCACCTGAGAAATGGTAGTTTTCCGGCACCGGCAAAAGAACTCCATACGGCGGTTGTTTAAAATTTTCACTGAAAAAGGGTGGAAGTGATTATAAATAAACTCACTGGCAGGTTGATTCACTGAAAAGGCTTCTCCGATGGAGGGTAGATGATGCATCAAGTGCTCAAGTCTTTCAATAAATTCGTGATCAGTTTCAGGCATGGTTTGCAGGAAAAGACCCCCGGCACCGGTGACATTCCCTTCGGGATCGAATTTAACACTCAAATGAAATGCCGTAGGCGTCTGTTCAGAAGACAAATAATAATGGGCCAGGTCTTTAGAGATACTCCCATACCTCAGTTTCACATGTCCTACATAAGGATGTTTGGCATACAGGGGATACCGGGTGACAGTAAGAAATCCTTCACCAAAAAACGGTGACAAATCAAAACTTTCCAGGGGTTTTTCAATGGGAATGGGATTATTTTTCAAGTGCCCCCGAACCTCTCCAAAGGCATTGGCCTCAACTGAAAGGCCTTTAATAGGCCCTGAACATTCTATTTTAAAGGCAATTTGATCGCCAGGTTCTTTTAAATTGGCTGTCATAAGGCTGATACCCAGGTAAGCGTGTCCCAGTACCAGGGTTTCCAGGATACCCAGCTCATGGTTGAGACGCATCTCATTGATCATACAGGTTCCATGAATCAAGGCTCCACGAATTTGTCCATCCTCAAGTATGAAATTATAAAGTTTATTTTTTGCCTTTGCCTTTAACAGCTCTTTTTTTGACATTCCAGGAATTTTCTTTTTGATCATCGTGCTTCATCACCTGTACCTGTATTTCCTGGGTACCTTTGTATTGTATATGAAATCCCGGAATATATCAATAGCAAAATTTCGGCTGTTATTTCCCTGGAATTTCCAAGGCTGTCCTCTAATCCCTAAAATTGTCGGTTGACTTGGGTAGTTAGTTTTTTTATAATACGTTTATGTTAAAGAGTACGTTTCTTATTGGTTTTGTATTAATAATTTTATGGACGGCATTGATTAACTGCAGCCAGGCAAAAAACACTTCTGATCTTGACTTACCTCCTTATAAAAATCAACGATTGGATGTGGAGGAGCGGATTGAAGACCTTATTTCCAGGTTGACATTGGCAGAGAAGGTTTCGCTGATGGTTTATGATTCACCGGGAGTGGAGCGTCTGGATATTCCTGCTTATAATTGGTGGAACGAGGCGCTTCACGGTGTTGCCCGTTCTGGCCGTGCCACTGTATTTCCCCAGGCTATTGGCCTGGCTGCTGCCTGGGATACCCCATTAATGAAGCGGATTGCCACTGTTATATCCGATGAAGCCCGGGCCAAATACCATAACTATATTAAGCATAATAAACGGGGGATTTACCAGGGATTAACCTTCTGGTCGCCCAATATTAATATTTTCCGGGACCCGCACTGGGGGCGCGGTATGGAAACCTTTGGCGAAGACCCTTTTCTTACCGGACGCCTGGCCGCGGCTTTTATTAAAGGTATGCAGGGAGATGATCCCTATTACTTTAAAACGATTGCCACACCCAAGCATTTTGCGGTTCACAGTGGGCCTGAACCGGACCGCCATACGTTTGATGCCCGGCCCACCGAGTATGATTTAAGAGAAACCTATCTACCGGCCTTTAAAGTTTCCATCATGGAGGCCGGGGCTTATTCGGTCATGTGCGCCTATAACCGGTTCAGGGGAGATGCCTGCTGTGGAAGCAACCCGCTGTTGAAAACTATTTTAAGGGAAGAATGGGGATTTAAAGGGTATGTGGTGTCTGATTGCTGGGCGATTTCAGATATTTTCAAAACCCACAAAATTGTCGAGACCGGGGAACAGGCGGCGGCATTAGCGGTTCGGTCCGGTACTGACCTTAACTGCGGCGATCAATACCCCAACCTGGTCAAAGCCGTGAACCAGGGTTTGCTAACGGAAAAAGAAATCGATACGTCGGTTAGAAGGCTCCTCAGGGCACGGTTTAAGCTGGGAATGTTCGATGATCCGGGAAAAGTGCCTTTTTCAAGTATCTCCTACGAAGTGGTGGATTCCGGTTCACATAAAAAAATTGCTTTAGAGGCGGCGCGAAAATCAATTGTACTTTTAAAAAACGAAAAACCCTCAGCTTCTGCGAACCCGGACCGGCAATATAAAACCCTGCCACTGGATAAAAACCTTCAAACCATTGCGGTTATCGGACCCAATGCCAATGATGTGGATGTGTTATTGGGAAATTACAACGGGTATCCTTCTGAGCCGGTCACCCCTCTTCAAGGTATTCGCCAGAAGGTTTCAACCGGGACAAAAGTCATATATGCCCGGGGGTGTAACCTGGCGGAGAACCTTCTTTTTTTTGAAAAGGTTCCGGCGTCAGTGTTGTTTACAGCGGAGGGGGAAGATAAACAGGCAGGTTTGCAAGCTGAATATTTTGATAACCGGGAATTGCAGGGTGAACCGGTGTTGACGCGGATCGATAAAGCGGTTGATTTTAACTGGTGGGATGGAGCCCCGCTTGAGACATTGGATAGTGATAACTTTGGGGTACGCTGGACAGGGGTGATAGTACCGCAAAAGAGCGGTAAATATGCTCTCGGAGCCAGGGGATTTAATGGTTTTCGCGTTTATTTTGAAGACCGGTTAATTGCCAGTTTAGAGGCCAATCACATGGTTCATATACGATACGGCCGGGTGGACCTGGAAGCTGGCCGGGCCTATAAGATAAAGTTGGAATTTTCCGAATGGTCGCGTCATGCGGAGATTCAATTGCTGTGGTCGGTTCCCTGTACGGAAAAGGAGCTGGAAAAAGGAGCGGTTGAAGCTGTAAAGCAGGCGGATGCGGTTATTATGGTGATGGGATTGTCGCCCCGTTTGGAGGGAGAAGAAATGGACGTGAAAGTAAAGGGATTCAAGGGAGGTGACCGTCTCGACCTGAAATTACCCGGACCCCAGGCAAAACTGGTAAGAATGATCCATGAGCACAGCAAAGGAAAGCCGCTGGTTTTGGTGCTATTGAATGGAAGTGCCCTGGCGGTTAATTGGGAAAACACTCACATCCCGGCCATTTTAGAAGCCTGGTATCCCGGTCAGGCTGGTGGAAAAGCCATTGCTGATGTGATTTTTGGCGATTATAACCCTGCCGGCAGGCTGCCTATAACTTTTTACACCTCGGTGAACCAACTCCCGCCTTTTCATGATTATCATATGAAAGGAAGAACCTATCGTTATTTTGAAGGTAAACCCCTTTACTATTTTGGTTATGGGCTCAGTTACACCACGTTTAAATATGCGAATTTGGCACTGGAAAACAACAAAATTAAGAGTGGGCAAGGGACAAGGGTATCGGTGGATATTACCAATACAGGGAATATAAAAGGTGAAGAAGTGGTTCAATTGTACATAAAGAACAAGGTTCCGGCGGCTCAGGTGGCGGTAAAAGCATTAAACGGTTTCCAGCGGATTGAGTTAGAACCCGGGGAGACAGAAACCGTGACCTTTGAAATCATGCCGGAAATGTTATCATTTTTTGATGCAGGAAGTAAGGGGTATATTATAGAACCCGGTGAATTTACGATAATGGTTGGTTCTTCTTCCAGGGATGAGGATTTACAAAAGGTTTCCCTAATGGTTCGGTGATAACAAAAAAGGAGGTTTTAATTATTTAAAAGTCTTGTTTGTCAAGAACATTATAGTTCATATTTTTCCTAAAATTCGTCGATTTTTATATCAGGTATATCAAAACATAATAATTTATTGAATATTTCATTACTATCTATTGACAATAAACAATGATTCCCTTAATATTTCAATATGATTAAAAAAGGATCTTCCTATGGTGTCAATTTAGTTTGTAGATTAAAACCTTCAGGTGTCATTTTTGCCATTCTCATCAGCATGATACTGTTCTTCCATCTTGGATTAATGGGTCAAGAAGAAGAATGCCAAAAGTGTGATAGAGCCGCGGTCGTTACCAAGGCAGAGAATCCGGATTTACCACCTAATTATAAAATTGGGGTCAGGTATTCTATCCACCTTCGTGTTCTTCGTTACTTCGTGGTGAAAAAAAACCGGGACGACCGGCGGAGGAGAGAGGTAGCGTAGAGTAAAGAGCGTAGAGCAGGGGGCAGATGGCAAGAGGTAGTTGGAGCTTTTGGATTGTTTGAGCAAATCTATGATGATATTATCGCTGATAAACCGGGTATGACCGGCCAACGATTGGGCCAGTTGATCGATAGTGGTGATTTCAGCGGTTGATTTTTCGATTTTAAGTGATGAATTATTGTCTGTATTTGTCATTGATTTCACTCATTTCCTTTTTTGATGGTGGTA
>WVZO01000657.1 GCA_011772425.1 Candidatus Aminicenantota bacterium | reverse complement strand
ACGGCAATCCCCGGTTAATGGAGTGGCTGGACGTATTGGTGGGGCAGATGGAAGCCGCGGAGGTGCCACAATTACTGGAGGCCATTGGCGGGAAGCAGGAAGAGTTTATCCGCAAACATGTGATACGGGAGCTGATGCAGCGCGGTGGGGATGAATTGGCACTCTTTTTGCACTGGTTCAGTATTTATCGCCGGCCAGTGTTGAAAGAAGGGATGCGGCAGGTTGGGGAGAATGCCAGGCTGGAAACATGGGAGAAACTATTACAGGAAGGAACCGGTTTAAGTCTAATCGAGTATGACCAGGCCCGTGAGAATTACCGGGTGACGCCCCTGCTGCGGGAGGAGTTATCAGCCGAGATTAAAGACCTACAGGCCTGCCACCGGGCAGCCTTTGCCTATTACCAAAAAATATGCAAAGACATGGAGTCCATTGAGCCTGTACTGGTGGAAGAGTGGATATATCATGCATTGGGCTGTGGGGAAGAGGAGGTGGCGTCTGAGCAGGGAGGTAGGTTGGTTAAACATTTAGGTGAGCGTCTGGCTTTCCGGGAATCGTTACGGGTGGGGCTGTGGGTTTTGGAAGAGAAGAACATGGAAATGTCCACGGCGAATGATGCGTTTTTATTAAGTGCACTTGCATTTACTCTATATAATCTGGGCGATCACCGCAAAGCCATCGAGTATTTTGAACAGGCGCTGACCATCAACCGGAACGTGTATGGCGAGGCGCATCCTGATATAGCTGCTGATTTGAATAACCTGGGTTCGATATGGAATAATCTGGGCGGTCACCGCAAAGCCATCGGGTATTTTGAGCAGGCGCTGACCATATGGAAGAAAGTTTATGGAGATAAGCATACTCAGGTAGCTATTGGCTTGAATAACCTGGGTTCGGCACGGTATGCTTTGGGCGATCACCGCAAAGCCATCGAGTATTATGAGCAGGCGCTGAGCATCGATCGGAACGTGTATGGCGAGGCGCATCCGGATGTGGCCAGAGATTTGAATAACCTGGGTTCGACCTATCTTAATCTTGGTCAAAAGGAAAAGGCAAAAGCGTATCTTGAAAAGGCGTATGCCATTTTTGAGAAATTTTTCGGTCTGGAGCATCCACATACAAAGGCAACCGCCGGATGGCTGGAAAAGTGTAAGTGAAGAAAATTCCAAATCCCAAATTACAAACAGTGATCTCTGGGCTGTCCACAACCCGGAAGAGCCGGAACCAAAAAGGCTATTTTAGCCACAGAGGCCCCAGAGGTCACAGAGAGTTCCCCACTCACCTTACTCACCACAAAGAACACAGAGATTGTGTCCCCTGTGATTAAAAAGCAAAAATCTTATAATAATGGACTCAAATAAATTTTATTACTTTATACTAAGATAGTTGACAAAAATATTTTTTTATGCTATATTAATACAGAAAAAATACGAAAAAAAAACAAAAGGAGGTATAAAAATGAGCATACTAAGATTTAGACCTTACCGAGATTTATGGGATATGTATGGAAAAATTAACAAGCTCTTTGAAGAGGATTTAATGCGTGAAGGCGAGGAAAGCCCCATGTCCACCAAATGCTGGGCTCCGGCCACCGATATTTACGAAACAAAAGATGAGTATGTGTTTAAACTTGAGCTGCCAGGGATTTCCAAAGAAGATGTAAAAGTGGAACTCAATGGCGACAAATTGAGCATTTCCGGTGAACGGAAAGAGGAAAAGGAAGTGAAACGGGAAGAGTATCACAGGGTTGAGCGTTATTGCGGTTCCTTCGCCAGGAGTTTCCAACTGCCCAAAAACGCCGATGGCCAAAAAGTAAAGGCTGGCATGAAAGACGGTATCCTGGAATTACGAATCCCCAAACGGGAAGAGGCCAAAGCCAAATCCATTCCCATTTCTATAAAATAGAAATACTTTTGCGTGTTTGCCTCCCTTCAATAAAAAGGGCAGCCTTCAGGCTGCCCTTTTTTTGTATTGACTTTTAATCGATAAAGTAATATAAATAAAAATCACAATGACAAAAATTTTGGTTAACATTTATTGTTTGCAGGTGGCTACTGCAAATCTTGCAACATCTCAAAAATTAAAAAGTGAAGAGGTAAAATCATGTCATCAATTAAAGGATATGTCGATTACAAGCGCAGGGAATTCTGTAAAGATGTAAAGTGTCCGGTACAACTGGATTTGGACGCCCAGGAACAGGGGTCCGAAGAGTACGAGCGGATAAGAAACATCTGTAAATCCAACTGCCGGTATACTACTTACCAATTTCATCATTGGCTGATTGACAAAGGCTATTTAATTGTCCGTCCGGAGCCTGGTAAGTAGTGGTTTTTGTCTGGAAGAAATATTTGCAACATATAGAACACAGTTATAAAAGGAGGTATTTCACATGGATTATGGAATGAAAAATCGGTTGAGTCGGCTCATCAAGCCAGATGGTCGCTGCATGTTTATGCCTATCGATCATGGATATTTTTTAGGGCCCACCCGCTGCCTGGAGAGACCGGGAGAAACGGTTAAGCCGCTTCTCGACTACTGCGATGCTCTTTTTCTTACCAGGGGCGTATTGCGTGCATGCATTGATCCGGCCATCGATAAGCCCATTATTCTCCGGGTATCCGGCGGTCCCAGTATCGTCGGTCAAGACCTGGCGGATGAACTGGTCACCACGACAATCGAGGAAGTTATTCGGTTAAATGCCGCGGCTGTGGGTATTTCTATTTTTGTGGGCACCGATTATGAGACGCAGACCATAATGAATCTCGCGGAAATGATCAATGAATGTGAGGATTATGGTATTCCGGTTATGGCGGTAACGGCCGTAGGTAAAGAGACGGAAAAACGGGAAGCCCGTTTCCTGTCGTTAAGCTGCCGGATCGCTGCTGAAATGGGTGCAAAGGTGGTTAAAACCTACTGGTGCGCCAAAGATTTCGACAAAGTGGTGGAAGGCTGCCCGGTGCCTGTTGTCATGGCTGGCGGGCCCAAATGCGAAACCGAGCGCGAGGTTTTCGATTTTGTATACGACGGCCTGCAAAAAGGTGCCATTGGTGTTAACCTGGGAAGGAACATCTGGCAAAATCCAAATCCTGTGGCTGTAGCAAAGGCTTTGCATGCCATTATTCATGAAAACGCCAAACCCCAGGAAGCAGAAGACATATTTAACGAAGCGAAAAACAAATAATAGAAAAGGTTGGCCTCAACCTTAACCTCAGCCTCAACCTTTAATATGGAGATACCATGCGCGTAGGAATGTATTACAATAACCGGGACGTGCGGGTGGAGGAGATGCCCGTTCCCCAAATCGGCCCGGGTGAAATCCTGGTAAAAATAATAGCCAGTGGTATTTGCGGCAGTGATGTGCTGGAGTGGTACCGGGTGAAAAAAGCACCCCGGGTACTGGGGCATGAAATTGCCGGCGATATTGTTGAAGTGGGAGAAAAAGTCAAATCTTATAAAAAGGGTCAACGGGTATTTGTCTCCCATCATATCCCCTGCAATACCTGTTTTTACTGTTTGAAAGGTTATCACACCGCCTGTGAAACGTTACATACCACAAACTTTGATCCCGGCGGTTTTGCCGAATATGTGCGGGTTCCTGAACTCAACGTAGACCGCGGTGTGTTTGTGCTGCCGGATGAGGTTTCTTATGACCAGGGAACGTTTGTGGAGCCGTTGGGATGTGTTATCCGGGGTCAGCGGGTGGCGCGGTTTCAGCCGGGAGACAGTGTGTTGATCCTGGGGGCCGGTATTTCCGGGCTGCTTCACCTGTTAACCGCCCGTACCATGGGTGCTGGCCGAATCATGGCAACGGATATCAACGAATACCGCCTGAAAGCTGCAATGGACATGGGAGCCGATGCAGCCTGGCATGCCAGCGAGGATATCCCTGCCCGTGTACGGGAAAAAAACGATAACCGGCTGGTTGACCTTGTGATCGTTTGTGCCGGGGCGTTAAGTGCTTTTGACCAGGCATTGAAATCCGTGGACCGCGGCGGTACGGTGTTGTGTTTTGCCACTACAGAACCGCATGAAACTGTCTCTGTACCCATGAATAAATTCTGGCGCAATGAAATCAAATTACTGCCTTCCTACGGCTGTGCTCCCCAGGATGCTGCTATCGCCATCGAATTGCTCCGCTGCAAACGGATACCAATGCTGGAAAAAATGATTACCCACAAGCTGCCGCTGGATAAAATCGGCCTGGGCTTCCAACTGGTGGCCGAGCCAGAAGATTCAATGAAAGTCATCATTGAACCGCACAGCTAAGTAAGCAGTAGGAAGTAGGAAGTAGGAAGTAGGAAGCGAAGAAGAGAAGAAAGAGAATGATACCCCTGGGAGATACCGCTGAGAAGCGTGGTACAATGGCTGACCGTGTATAAAAAATTTTTGCGGGGTCCAGGGGCGGTTTTTATAAAAAG
>WVZO01000710.1 GCA_011772425.1 Candidatus Aminicenantota bacterium | reverse complement strand
GGCATGGATGCATGGATGCATGGATGCATGGAAATATTTCCATTACTTACAGGGAATTGAACCAAAAATCAAATCAATTGGCATATTTATTGCAGGAAAGAGGTGTCCTGGCGGACGATATTGTCGGAATTATGGTGGAGCGGTCGATAGAAATGATAATTGGAATATTAGGGATATTAAAGGCCGGCGGCGCCTATTTGCCCATTGACCTGGAGTACCCGGCGGAGAGGATCAAATTCATAATGGCCGACAGCGGTGCGAAGATTTTGTTAACAAATTTGTCCGAAGGACACCATATTCATCATTCATCGTTCATCACTCATCATTCAGGCAATCTGGCCTATGTCATTTACACTTCTGGTTCCACCGGCAGTCCCCGGGGTGTATTAGTGGAACATGGGGGTGTAGTCAATACACTGTATTGGCGCACAAACGAATACCGACTGGGTACAGACGATGCTGTGCTTCAGTTATTTTCTTTTTCCTTTGACGGGTTTGTTACCAGTTTCTTTACCCCTATCTTATCCGGTTCCCGGGTGGTACTATTGGCAGAGGGCCAACAGGGGGATGTGTTCCGGATCAAAGACACTGCAATTAAAGAGAAGGTTACCCATTTTATATGTGTGCCGTCTTTATACGCATCACTGCTGGACTTATGTTCCTCCGGGGACCTGGCTGGTATACGGGTGGTGACACTGGCGGGTGAACCGGTGAAACCTGCGTTGGTAAAAAAAAGTAAGGCACTCAACCCGGGGATAGAGATCATCAATGAGTACGGTGCCACAGAAAATACAGTAGTGGCAACCATTTGCAGGAATGTCCGGGAAAAACCGCTTATCCCCATCGGCAAACCCATTGCCAACACTCGCATCTATATCCTGTCCCTCCACGGTAATTTAAATCCCATTGGTATTCCCGGTGAGTTGTGCATTGCCGGACCAGGTGTGGCCCGGGGATACCTGAACAACCCGGAATTGACTGCGCAGAAATTCCAGATTCACAACAATCGCTGGTACTATAGGACCAATAGGACCTATATTCCTTCTAAAAAAATCTACAAAACCGGTGACCTGGCTCGTTGGCTGCCGGATGGAAATATCGAGTTCCTGGGCCGAAAGGATTTCCAGGTAAAGATCAGGGGCTTCAGGATAGAACCCGGAGAGATCGAAAAGCAGTTGTCGGAACACGAAGCCATTAAAGAAGCATTGGTAATCGCCAGGGAATATGAAACCGGTGAAAAATATCTTTGTGCTTACGTGGTTATGAATCCACACTTACCCCACTCACCTAACTTCTTAAAGGAGTATTTGTCCGGTAAATTACCCGATTATATGATACCCGCTAATATTGTCTTGTTGGAACAGATACCCCTGAATCCCAACGGTAAAGTAGATATCAAAGCCTTACCTGAACCGGAGGTAACCTCATTAAAAGAATATATTCCACCCCGTAATGACACGGAAAAAGAATTGGTGAATATTTGGGCCGATGTCCTGGGAATCGATAACCAACGAATAGGAATTGTTGATGATTTCTTTGAGTTGGGAGGTCATTCCTTAAAAGCCACCTTGTTGATATCGAGGATACAAAAGGTCCTAAAGGTGAAGGTCCACCTGGAAGAGATATTTAAGTTACCTACAATAAAGAAGTTGTCCGTGTATATAATGGGATTGACAGAAGAGAAATATGTATCAATATATCCGGCAGAAGAGACTGAATACTATGCGTTATCCTCGTCGCAGCAGCGGATATATTTTTCACACCGAATGGATAGAAAGGCAGTACTCTATAATATGCCATCTGCCTGGGCATTGGAAGGAACAGTTGATATAAATAGACTGGAAAGCACCTTTAAGAAACTAATCTCACGGCAGGAAAGTTTAAGGACCTCTTTTAAGGTGATAGGAGTAGGAGAAGAAGTGGTACAGTGCATTCATGATAAAGTGGAATTTGAGATAGAGTATTATGAGTTAGCCACAGAGGACACAGAGAGAAAAGAAGAAATAATTCATAATTCAAAATTCATAATTCAAAATTCTTTCATCCGTCCTTTTGACCTATCCCAGGCGCCTCTGCTGCGGGTAGGTTTGATAAAATTACCGGCTTCATATTTCTTGTTGGTGGACATGCATCACATCATATCGGATGGAGTTTCTGTCAATATATTTGTGAAAGAATTTACCCTCCTTTATGAAGGTGAGGAATTACCGGCATTGAGAATCCAGTACAAAGATTACTCCCGATGGGAGAAGAAACAGGCCGCAAACGATGAGCAAAGAAAGAAAATAAAAAAACAGGAGTCCTACTGGTTGGACCAGTTTAAAGAAGGAATCCCGTTGTTGGATTTGCGTACCGATTATCCCAGGCCCGCCATCCAGAACTACGAGGGCAAAGTGACTTGTTTTGAAATGACCAGCGACGAAACCCGGGCATTAAAAAAAATGGCTTTAGAACAAGGTACCACGTTATACATGGTACTACTTGCCATATGCACCATAATGTTATCAAAAATAAGCGGTAAGGAAGTGGTGGTAACCGGCACGGCAGTGGCTGGCCGCAGACATGCAGACCTGGAACCGATTATCGGGATATTCATCAACACGTTGGCATTGATTAACTATCCTGCAGATGACAAGACCTTCATTCTCTATCTAAAGGAGGTAAAAAACAGGACACTGGAAGCATTTGACAACCAGGACTATCCCTTTGAAGAACTGGTAAACCAGGTAGTTAAAAACAGGAGGGTCGATCGCCATCCTATATTTGATGTCATGTTTGCCCTACAGGATGTGGTGAAATCGGAACTCACCCTGGAGGGTTTGACTTTAACGCCTTATGAGTCTGATTTCATCACATCAAAATTTGACCTGGCCCTGGTGGCAATGGAAAAGGATAGAAAACTGCGTCTTTTATTCCAATATTGTACAAAACTCTTTAAAGAGGAAACAATAAAACGATATGCCAGGTATTTCAACGAAATTGCAACGGCGGTTACCATCAATAAACATGTCAAATTGAAGGATATCAACATATCGCATCGATTGTTATCCCTGGAGTCAAAAACAACATTTGACCAGTTTGATTTTTAGGAGAAAAAAATGGTGATAACGAAGCCTGGAATCGATAGTTATTCGGAAGAATTAGTAGCGGCTGCCGGGCAGAGGGTAAAAGAAAGGAATTACTGGTTAAACAAATTATCCGGGCTGTCCGGCGAATGGCAAAAAAGCTGTTTTCCTTTTGACAATAAAAAAACAAAACCGGGTGAGTTTCGTCGAGATACACTAAGATACGCCTTCCCCGCCAGGATGTACGAGACCTTGATGCATCTAAGCAAGGAATCGGATGATTTACTGCACATAATCCTGGTGGCCGGGATAGTCGTACTCCTTAATAAATATACGGGCAATAAAGATATTATTGTTGGGGCGCCGATATACAATAAAGGAAGTGATGGTGATTTTATAAATACGGTACTGGCATTACGACTTGTACTCCGGGAACATACCACATTTAAAGAATTACTGCTGCAAACTCGACAAACCGTTATAGAAGCCGATGAACATGCAAATTATCCCTTGCAAATATTAGTCCGGCAACTCCTGGTGACGGAGAATAGAACGACCCTGGAGGATGATTTTCCTTTGTTTGATGCGGCGGTCTTATTGGAAAATATACACCATAAGAGAGACATTAGCCATTTCTCTTTTAACATCATCTTTTGTTTTTTGCGCACAGCCCGGGGAGTAGAAGCCTCAGTGGAATATAACGGTTTACTTTATGATAAGGCTTCTATTGACCAAATCATGAAGCATTTGAGCCATCTATTGGAAATCGCTATTTCCAATATTGATCTTCGATTGGCATGCATAGACGTATTAACCGAAGAAGAAAAAACCTTGCTGCTGGAGGTATTTAATGATACTCAAACCGGGTATCCCAGGGATAAAACCATCCCGCAATTGTTTGCAGAGCAGGTGGTAAAGACCCCGGATAAGGCAGCGCTGGTATTTGAAGATACTACCCTGACCTATAAAGAATTAAACCGGCGATCCGATGGATTAGCCAGGATATTGATCAAAAAAGGAGTTGGTGCAGACAGCATTGTCGGATTGTTGATAGAGCGTTCCCTGGAAATGATGATAGGAATAATGGGAATATTAAAGGCAGGTGGTGCTTATTTGCCCATTGACCTGGTATTTCCTGGGGAACGGGCAGCTTTTATGCTGGAAGACTGCCGTGCCACTGTACTGGTGACCCGAACCCGAGAGGTGGAAAAATATGCCTTTACAGACCTGCAAAATCTCCAACCGGTAAAAGTAGAGCCGGAATTTACCTCTCGCCGGTCCCAGGTTACGGATTTTGATGGGTTACCTCTGCCGGACCGGTCTATGGTCAATTATGAAAAATACACCCAATACATAGGACAGGGCATGGTGAAGAATAGTATTACCCTACAAGCCACTCGCGGATGTCCATATCTTTGTACTTACTGCTGCCGCGTCTGGCCCAGGAAATATGTCACTCGCTCCGCTCGACATATTTTTGAAGAAGTACGGCTTTATTACAATTTGGGCATCCGAAGATTTGTATTCATCGATGATATTTTTAACTTGAATATCCCCAACAGCAAAGAATTTTTTCAATTAATTATTGAAAACGGTTTAACGGTTCAACTCCTTTTTCCCAGTGGTTTAAGGGGAGATATATTAACCAAAGAATACATCGACCTGATGGTAGAAGCCGGGACGATCAGTTTTCCGTTGGCCCTGGAAACTGCTTCTCCCCGCCTGCAGGAACTGATCGGGAAAAACCTGGATATCGAAAAACTCCGGGAAAACATGGTGTATATTATTGAGAAGCATCCCCAGGTGATTTTGGAACTCCACACCATGCACGGGTTTCCCACTGAAACAGAAGAAGAAGCAATGAAAACATTGGATTTCATCAAAAGCCTCAAAGCCATTCATTTTCCTTACATTCATATATTAAAAATATTTTCCCATACCGCGATGGAGAAACTGGCCATTGATAACGGTATACCCGCGGAGGCTATTACCCGCTCAGAGAACCTGGCCTATCACCAACTCCCTGAAACACTCCCCTTTGACAAAAGCTTTACATTACGATACCAGGCTGATTTTCTTAATAATTATTTCCTGTCCCGGCAGCGACTGGTCCAGGTCCTGCCCTACCAGATGAAAATTCTAACCGAAGATGAAATCGTACAGAAATACAACAGTTATTTGCCCGTTAATATTACCAGCCTTGAAGATTTGCTGGAATTTACCGGGATTTCCTCCAGTGAATTGGGAGTCGATAACTGTTTACAAGAGGAGATTCTTACTGTTCCCGGTTTAAACCGGGAAATAAGAAAACATTTTCCTGCAAAAGAACCTGCTGAAAATGCGCTGAGGGTTTTACTCCTGGACCTTTCCCAGTTGTTCAGCAGCAGCAACCAGGAGTTGTATGATGTGGTGGAGCAGCCGTTGGGTCTGATGTACTTGATGGCTTATTTGAGCCAACAATTTGGCGATTCTATTTCCGGTAAAATTGCCAAATCCCGGATTGATTTCGACAACTACGCTGAATTAAAGGAACTCTTAAAAGAATTCCAGCCGCATGTAATTGGTCTGCGTACCCTCACTATTTATAAAGACTTCTTTCATAAGACCGCGGTCATGATTCGCCATTGGGGGTTTGATTGTCCTATTATTGCCGGTGGCCCCTATGCCACCACCGATACCTGCACTCTTTTACAGGATGGTAATATTGATACAGCAGTACTGGGCGAAGGGGAAATCACCTTTGCCGAAATCATCCGCAGCATGATCGCTAATAACGGAAAACTCCCTGATCCAGGAGTCTTAAGGGAAATTGCCGGGATTGCCTTTATTCCCCGGGAAACCCCATCACATCAAACCACTCCCAGGGGAGTCGAAATCTTGATGTTAGATGCCCTTGATCTTCAAGATGATTTACCAGGGGCTGGAGAAGCGGGTAAAAAATTAGAACCTGTGAATAATCCTGCCAGCCTGGCTTATGTTATCTTCACCTCTGGTTCTACCGGCAAACCCAAAGGAATCTTCACCACCCATACCAATGCCGTACGGGTAGTCAAGAATACCAACTATATCGATTTAACAGGAAAAGATAGGGTTTTACAATTATCTAATTATGCGTTTGATGGTTCGGTATTTGATATTTACGGTGCCCTGCTCAATGGTGCGGAGTTGGTAATGATAAAGCGGGAGACCATCTTGATGATAGACCACCTGTTAGAGGTGATCAAAAGAGAACATATCAGCGTATTCTTCGTGACCACGGCAATGTTCAATACCCTGGTAGATATTGGTATTGAGTGTTTAAGACATGTACGGAAAGTGCTTTTCGGGGGAGAACGGGTATCCGTGGAACATGTAAAAAAAGCCTTTCAATATATGGGAAAGAACCGGATCATCCACATGTATGGCCCCACAGAAACCACTGTATATGCCACCTATTACGACATAGATGAAATCCCGGGAGACATTGGTACAATCCCCATCGGAAAACCTTTAGCCAACACCACGATTTACGTGCTGGATAAGAATCTGCACCTCGTACCTATTGGGGTTGCAGGTGAAATATACGTTGGCGGAGAAGGCCTGGCCAGGGGATATTTAAACAGCCCAGAATTAACAACAGAGAAGTTCTTAGTTTGCTATAGGTCCTATAGGACCAATAGGACCTATATTCCTTCTAAAAAAATCTACAAAACCGGTGACCTGGGCAGGTGGCTGCCAGGGGGTAATATCGAGTTTTTGCACCGCATCGATCAACAGGTAAAAATCAGGGGATTCCGCATCGAACCCGGGGAGATTGAAAACCTGCTTTTGAATCATCATCACATCAANNTGCTTATATCGCTGCCGACAAAGAACTACAGGCATCGGAATTGAAAGAATTTTTATCAAAGGATTTACCCGGTTACATGATTCCTTCCTATTTTGTACCTATAGAAAAGATACCCTTAAATCCTAATGGAAAGATCAATTGGCGGGTTTTGCCAACACCGAAAATAGAAACCGAAGAAAATTACGCGGCCCCCAGAAATAAAATAGAAAAAAAATTGGCTGCCATATGGGGAGAGGTATTATTGGGTAAAGAAGCATCGAGTGCTTTACCTGATCCAGACATAAGTATTGATGCTGATTTCTTTGAAATGGGCGGGCATTCACTTAAAGCGACCTTACTTTTAGCAAAAATTCATAAAGCATTTAATGTCAGCGTACCCTTAACCCAAATATTCGCTGCCCCCACTATCCGAGGATTATCCACATATTTAAAAGAAGCAGCAAAAAATGAATATAGTTCGATAAAACCATCGGAATTGAAAGAGTATTACGTTTTATCCTCCGCACAAAAACGATTATACCTTTTGCAGCAGATGGACGATCATGATGCGGGAATGGGAACGGTGTACAACATACCGGCTGTGTGGACACTGGAAGGTGATGTGAATAAAGAAAAATTGAAAGAAACCTTCAACCAAGTGATCCATAGACATGAAAGTCTAAGGACATCATTCCATTTGGTGAACAATGAACCAATTCAAAAGATACATAAGGAAGTGGAGTTGGTCATTGGTGAAGAAAAATCAATGAAAACAATTATACAGAATTTTGTGCATCCCTTTGATTTGAGCCGGGCACCGCTGCTGCGGGTGGGATTAATAGAACTTCTACACACACCAGAGAACAAGTATATCCTTATGGTGGACATGCATCACATTATTTCGGACGGTACCTCAATGGGCGTATTGGTAAGCGAATTTATGTCTCTTCATAAAGGTGAAGAGCTGCCTGCCATGGGGATACAGTATAAAGATTTCGCAGAGTGGCAAAACAGCCGGCAAGTAAAAGAATCCTTAAAACCCCAGCAAGAGTACTGGCAAAACCAATTTAAAGGAGAAACTCCGGTTTTAAACTTGCCCACCGATTATGTGAGACCTGTGGTCCAGAGTTTTGCCGGGAACTCGTTAGAGTTTGAAATCAACCTTAAAGATACCCGCGCATTAAAAATCTGTGCTCATGAACAAGGCACCACCTTATACATGGTCCTGCTGGCAGCCTTTAACCTGTTTTTAGCAAAAATTACCAACCAGGAATCCATTATCGTGGGAACAGTGGTGGCGGCCCGCCGGCATGCCGACCTGGAACCCATTATCGGGATGTTTGTCAATACCCTGGGATTAATCAACTTTCCCCAAAACCAGATGCATTTCCATGAATTCCTGGAACTAGTCAATGAACGAACATTGGCAGCCTTTGAAAACCAGGATTATCCCTTTGAAGAACTGGTGGAACAAGCAGGATTAACCAGGGATACCAGCCGCAATCCCCTATTTGATGTCATGTTTGTATTTCAAAACTTCGAAATAAAAGATATTGAAATACCCGGTCTAAAATTGAAACCCTGGAAATATGAGAATCCCACTTCAAAATTTGATTTGACCCTGAATGGCGAAGAAAAACAGGAGGGACTCCATTTTATTGTTGAATACTGTACCGCATTATTTAAAAAAACCACGATTCAACGATTTATAAACTATTTTAAAACCATTATTTCCATTCTGGCTGCGAATCTCAAGAAACCCATTAAAATCTGTGATATTGAAATCCTTTCCCGGGAAGAGAAACAGCGACTATTGATTGATTTTAACCGTACCGAAGCCGGTTACCCGGAAGGAAAGACCATCCATGAACTATTTGCAGAACAAGTGGAAAAAACACCGGACCATGTGGCCCTTATCGGGCAAATTCCAAATCCCAAATCCCAAATAACAAAC
>WVZO01000237.1:20090-32324 GCA_011772425.1 Candidatus Aminicenantota bacterium | reverse complement strand
GTTGTTGAAATATTAGCACCCGACGTTTATGAGGTAGAATTCAGTGACGATGAAGGTCAAACGTATGCGATGAAAGCGTTAAAAGCACACCAGTTAATGGTCTTGCATTACAAATTAAAGTTGCATAACAGAAAGATAAAAAGTTAGAGAGATGGAAGATGGAAATACTGGGCACAGTGCTAAGTACAGTACACGAAGCGTGCCTACACTGCCGGTGACACTCTATGCACTTCTCTTCTTGCCCTGAGAAAACACCCCAAATACGCTAAGATCGTAATAGAAGAGACCGGGACAGACGATTTGTGCTCGTTATGGGAAAGGGAATCTCCAAATTGGCTAAAAATGATACGCAGTGCAGAAGATACAACTGCATAATAGGATACCCAGGACTACGTCAAAGTTAAATGATGAATTATGAATGCTGAATGATGAAAAGTGACTTCAATAGCGAAATACCAGGGTTCATGAAAGTTTATTTCATCATTCATCACTCATCATTCATAATTTAGATGCGTCAAAGGTTTATGAAGACTTTGACGCATCCCTGATAGGATGCCTCTTAACGCCGCGAGCGACATCAGACCCTCATCTTCAACATAAAAAAAGAGGCAGACTGGATTTCCCTTGCTCTGCTCCTCTCTGTTATTCCAGAAGATAATACTTACATTATTTCATGAGATCATATAACCATTAAAATGGATACTATATCGATTGTATTAACAGTAAAATAATCGAAACCAGCATCAAAGCATATCCTGCTATTTGGGCTGTATATAGACAGTTAAGGGAAAAAACAGGATATAAAGTATCCAATGACTACTTTATTTCCTGTATTTTAGACCATTTTCTGAAACAAAATCGTCTGTAATAACACTAAAAATCTGAAAAAGTAAGAAAGTCAGGCACCGGTCTCCTTCTTCGGTCCCCTTCTTCAAAAGCTTTTGGGGGTCAAGGGGCACTTCTGTTGACTTAAGAAAAACGTACTATAATACTATAATAAAGGGGATAAAGGGGGGCAGTCGAAAAACAAAAAATACAGGAAGTGTGCATATATAAAAAAAATTCTATTTATTATAAAATATACTATAGAGCAAAATAGTTCGGTAGACGAAAAGGAGACCAGAAAATGACAGGAAGAAAAAGTGCTTTTGTACTTATGCCTTTCGGCGACCGCTACGATTCTTACTACTCTTGTATCTTCAAACCGTCTCTCGAAGCTTTTGGATACTCCGTTACTCGCGGTGATGAATTTTCTGTGCCACAACGTCCAATAATACAGGATATTACAGACGCTATAATTCAATCTGACTTGCTTCTGTGCGACATTAGCGAAGAAAATCCGAACGTTCTTTACGAGCTTGGTTTGGCACACGCCGTTGGTAAACCTGTGATTCTTTTGTCTCAAAAGAAGGAGAATATTCCCTTTGACTTGAGACACCTTCGCATGATTACATACGACTATACTTTGCCAGGATGGGAGAGCAAACTTACTGAGAACATCAAGTCAGCTGCGAGAGTTTTGGAATCTTCTAGGGAGATCTGGCCAACTCCTCTGCTCCCGCAAGCAGAAGAATTGAGAACACTGGGCATTAAGAGAATTTTCCGACAACGCAAAGATGCATCGCCAATCACAGAAGCTCTTTTCAAGGATGTGACTGGTGGGGAATCCCCGAAGATGGTGCAAATGATGGGGCAATCACTCGCATGGCTGAAAGACAAAGGCAATGAGTTGCTCTCACAATTACTTAATATGGGCTGTAGATTCCAGTTCTTGCTTCTTGACCCAAAGTCCAAAATCATGAAAATAAGAACATCCCAAGAAAATCCTGACCTCAAGAACGAATGTGAAGGGTTTATTAGATGGATTCATCAGTCATTTGAAGTACATGAAAGGCAGATCGAAATTCGGCTTCACGACTTGATCCCTACAATGGGAATGACAATAATCGACAACCATACATTATATGTCACCCCGTACGCCATGACACAACGATCACACAGTATGCCAATGCTGATCCTCAAGAAAGGCGGTGTCCTCTTTGCAGCGTTCTCCTGCGAGTTCGAGCGCGTCTGGAAAAAAGGTTATTCCATCTAAAAGAAAAAAGAAAAGGGGGACAGGCGAAAAAAAATGAACTATAAAGAGTTATATAAAGGGATATTTACGCTTTTTTCTTCACCTTGTAAAGAACCTGGCCAAGATAACCGCCGCTGTCGATTTCAGCGATATACATGCCTGGTGGGAGATAGGCCGATCTCTTTAACATCGGAGCGGAGAGTTCTTCAAGGTCTAAGGTATCTAAGGGGCCAGGCCAGCTTTTAAGCTTTTAAGCTTTACAAACACGGTTTCGGTTTATATCACTTTTCAGGAAGCGTGATCTCGTATTTATTCAGCGTAATTTCACCGTCTTCATATTCAAGCGTTAAATACACGTAACCTTTATCGATGACCGGAGTACTGCCGATGGTATATTCTAGCTCGACTATTATCATCTTCTTGAGGTCACAGGGTCTGATCTTTCTACATAACATTTTTTGATTTCAACTTTTTGAGGAAACCCTGGAACCATCTTCCCAGGCACTTTTTACCGTTTTTTATACTAACAGAGAATAAAGGAGAAAAAGGAGGGCACTTGAAAAATCTCATCTCAAATGTTGACGAAAGAGGTCTAAACATGTACAATATACCTGTACGGAATCTGGAAAATAATTGGAGGTATCTATGCCGATCCAGACAAACTATACCAATGCTAGGGCACAATTTGCCCACCTCTGGGATGAGGTAACAAACAATCAAGAAGTGGTTATCATAAAAAGAAGAGGGGCCGAAGATGTAGCCCTCATCTCAGCTTCCGAATTAGTTGGGCTGCTGGAAACAAGCCACCTGTTACGGTCACCCAAAAATGCCGAACGTCTATTGGCTGCCTTTGAACGTGCCATTAAAAAACAGGGGAAGCCTCAATCTTTAGAAGAATTGAAAAAAGAGGTAGGTTTTGAGTAAGAAAAAGACAAAAGATGCGTTAAAAAGAGATCAGCAAAGAGAGTCGATCTTTCAACCGCAATTTCGAGAAGACTTGCGGTACTGGGTGAAAACAAACCGAAAAATTGCCCTTCGAGTATTTGAATTGATTGAAGTCATTATGAGGAATCCCTTTGAAGGAATTGGTAAGCCGGAGCCGCTCAAATCTATGCTTTCCGGTGCATGGTCCAGGCGCCTGACCCAGGAGCATCGTATCGTTTATACGGTAAGCAGCGATCGCATCGATTTCTTACAATGCCGCTATTATTATTAATAACTAACGATGCAAATAAAATAAGACAGCCCTGGCACAGGATTTTTTCTTGTTAAGAGACAAAAACCTCACATTTGGAGACAAATGTCTCATATTATGAGGTAAACGTCTCATATTTTGATGTAAACACCCCTCATCCTAATACAAACAACACTTCATGTGAGATTTTAACCGCATATATGAAAGTGATCCCCCCTCATATTGAGATAATCATCTCATATTTTGAGAATTATACCTCACATATAGATACAAATACCTCATGCATAGAAATGATTACCTCGCATTTGTAGATTATTATCTCATATTTTGAATCAATTTCCTCATATATTAACATAATAATCTCATAATCTAAAGCAAACGCCCCTCCATTTGAAGTGAACACCGCATACATGAAAGTGAACACCTCATATATTGAAGCAAACACCTCTTATTCAGAAGAAAATATCTCATAATATGAGACTTTTTTTATTTTTTTCCAGCAAAAACGAAACTTTTGTAAAAAAATTTCGTATAATATATCTTTAAAAGTATAAAGGAGCTAAAAAATGCAAAGAGATAGAAAATCGATACTGCAGGAAGTAGGAAGAAGGTTGAAAAAAATGCGTGAAGAGCGAAATTATCCCCCCAAAGAAATGGCCGCAAAGATGCGCATTGAAACCAACACCTATTACAAAAACGAAAATGGTGAGACATTCCCCAGTTTGGTCTCCCTGGACTTGCTGCAGCAGGAATTTGGCATTTCAATGGATTGGCTGATTTTCAACAAGGAACCCATGTATTACCAAGAAAAAAAACCGGAGAAAACGGAAGAAGAAAAGCCCCCGCCACTGGAAGAAACAATGCCGGAAGTGAAAGAACTATTAGAACACATGGCAAAAGACCCCCTCCTGCGACACGAAGTACTGCTAAATTTCTACAAGTATAGAGATAAAAAGAAAAACCAGGAAATTACAGAATCATAGAAAACACCTATTGCCTCCGGCGGCCAGGGGCTCTTTTTATAAAAACCGCCCCTGGACCCCGCAAAAATTTTTTATACACGGTCAGTCTGTGTTAAGACGTTTCAGACACCCTACCCCATTGTAATAATTTGTACTCTGTTCTTAAAGAAGGGTTTGTAATTTGTAATTTTGGATTTGGAATTTGTTTGTAATTTGGAATTTGTAATTTGTAATTTTTTATAACGGGATATTCCCGTGCTTTTTAGGTGGATTACTCTGGCGTTTGTTCTTCAACATTTCAAGCGACTGGATAATATGCTTGCGCGTATCTTCCGGAAAAATAATACCATCGATATATCCCAGCTCCGCAGCCCTGTATGCGTTTGAATGGGTTTTCCTGTATTTTTCAACCAATTCCCGCCGTTTTTTCTCCGGGTCTTTGGCGTCGGCGATCTCCTTTCGAAAAATGATATTTGCCGCGCCTTTAGCCCCCATTATGGCAATTTCAGCCAATGGATAAGCAAGGTTGATATCACCGCGGATATGCTTGGATGACATCACCACATAAGCGCCGCCATAGGCTTTTCGAGTTATTATGGTAACCCTGGGAACCGTGGCTTCACAAAAAGCATATAACAGTTTGGCACCCTCACTGATGATACCGCCGTACTCCTGGTCAACACCCGGAAGGAAACCCGGGGAATCATGAAATACCACCAGGGGAATATTAAACGCATCGCAAAACCGCACGAAACGGGCCCCTTTTTTGGACGCAGCAATGTCCAGGCATCCAGCCGAACGATTGGGCTGATTAGCAACAATACCAACAGCTCTTCCCCCCATCCGGGCAAATCCCACGACAATATTGGGAGCATAATCCTTATGGATTTCAAAGAAGTAGCGGTCATCCACCACCAGATAGATAAGCGGTTTGATATCATAAGGTTTATTGGGATCCACCGGGACTATTGTTTTTAATGCTTTTTCTTTCCGGTCAACCGGGTCACTGGTAGGATAAAAGGGTGGGTCCTCCATATTATTGGAGGGGAAAAAACTTAATAATTCCCGCACCAACTGGATTCCCTCTTTGTCATTCTTTGCCAATAAATGACACACACCGCTTTTGGCAGCATGGGCTTTGGGCCCGCCCAATTCTTCCTTTGTCACATTCTCGTGCGTCACTTCACGAATCACATCCGGTCCTGTCAGAAACATATAAGAGGTGTTTTCAATCATCATAATGAAATCCGTAATGGCAGGAGAATAGGAGGCACCACCTGCACAAGGTCCCATAATAACGGAAATTTGAGGAATTACACCGGAAGCCATGGTATTTCGTAAGAAGATATCCGCATAGCCGGCGGAACTGACAACCCCTTCCTGGAGCCTGGCACCGCCGGAATCCTTCAGACCGATCAACGGTGCACCGTTTTCAATGGCCAGGTCCATGATTTTGCAAATTTTTTCCGCATGGGCACCACCCAAAGAGCCGCCCAGGAAAGTAAAATCCTGGGCAAATATAAAAACCGAACGGTTTTCAATTTTACCATACCCGGTGACCACACCATCGCAGGGATACCGTTTGGACTGGATTCCAAATTCAACGCAGCGATGTTTTTTAAATTTATCCAGCTCGACAAAGGTATCGGGGTCCAGGATTAATTGAAGGCGTTCCCTGGCCGTAAGTTTTCCTGCGGCGTGCTGGTGTTCGATGCGTTCCTGCCCACCGCCTAATTCTGCCTGCTTCTCCGTTTCAAGCAAGCGCTGCCGTGCTGTTTCGTGGGTTTCTTGCCCGCTTCGACGGTTTTCTTTATACATCCTAACTCTCCTTTATTTTCCTTTATAAAACGCTTTGCACAAATTTTTCTTCCTCCCCGGGTCCGGGGTCTTTGACAGCCTCTGCATTCGCTTCAATATCAATCTGTGCTAGTGGAATATCCGGGGTTGCTGCGATGCATTCCAGGATATCCAGGAAACCTTGTTTCAGGCGCGTAATGGTTTCCAGTTTGAAAAGCTCGGTGGAACATTGGATCAGTCCGCTTATGCGGTCGCCGATTTCTGTGCCCTGGAGCAGGATATCATAGAGTTTTTTCACTTTCTTGTACCCGAAATAAGATACCCTGAAATCGCCAGTCCCTTTTTCAGGGGGACTCATATTATTGTAGACAAAAATGGTGTTATAAAACGGGCTGCGGTCATAGACCGGGGTGTCCTGGCTGTCTATTTCCGTTCCCTGATAAAATCGTTCTTCCAACTGTTCACAGGGGTATTCCTGGTGCTTAAAGGCCCCCAAAGCCACTTCTTTGATGTGCTCCAGGAATTCCCTGAAGGTCTGATGGGGTTGGGGACGGCCGCGAAACGGTACTTCACTGGAAAACTTGCCTACCATCCGCTCTAAGTCGGTATGGGGACGATTGGCAATGCGATTTCCCACGATAATATCTTCCTGGCTGGAGTACTTGTGAAGCAGCACCATGTAGGCGGCCATCCATACCATAAACATGGTAGCACCGGTCTCCCGGACCAGGTCTCTTAATCGCCGCAGCAGGTCTTCATCGATACCGAACCATACGGGAAAGCTGTCAAAAGTGGGGGCAGCAGGCCTGGGAAAATCAGTGGGAAACTTCACCGGAAGCGGCGGGTCTTTCAATTGCTGAAGCCAGTACTCCTCCGCTTTCTTCATATCGCCGGAATAGAGTCGGTCATGCTGCCACTGGGCATAATCCTTATATTGAAGAGACAGGGGAGGAAGTTCTTTACCCATTAAAAGCGTGATGAACTCGCTGTTAAATACCCCAGCAGAGGTACCGTCTATAATAAGCTGATGCGTATCCATCAGTAATATACTTCTCTTTTCATCGATCTTAATAAGGTTGGCCCGGAAAAGGGGTGCCTGTTCCAGGTCAAAAGGAATGATCAGGCTCCGTATCGTATTTTGAATGTCCTCTTCGGAAGGCAAAGACTCACAGGTGTTAACCCGGAAATCCACGTCGGATTCAGGATGGATTTTTTGTATGGGTTGACCATCCTCCAGGTGAAATGAGGTCCTATATATCTCATGACGCTTGATCATCATTTTGAAAACGGTTTCCAATGTCTTCCTGTCCACGGGGCCTTCCAGTCCAAATGGAGCGGGGACATTAAAATAAGTATTTTCAGGGTTTTTTCGCTGGCGAAAGAACATGGTCTTTTGCCCGGGGGCAATAGGATAATACGGTTTTTCTCCGGCAAAAGGGATAACCGCCTGGGCTTGTTTCACTGTTTCTTCCACCTCGTGTTCTTTTCCTGTAATGTGCTGTGCCAATTCCTCGATGGTGGGACTGCTGAAAAATACAGCAATAGGAATTTTGACACTCAACTCCTTTTGAATTTTTGAACTCACAGTCATAGCTTTGAGAGAGTCACCGCCCAGTTCAAAGAAGTCATCCTGGACACCGACGGTTTCAAAACCGAAAAGCTCTTGCCAGATGTGGGCAATGGTTTCTTCGGTCTCATTATGCGGCTCTACATAGTCGGATTTTAATTGGGGCCGTTTTAACAAAACCTTACTTGTTTTGGCTTCCATTGCCAGTTTTTCCTGGAAACGCAGCGACGTTTCCGAGGTATTCAGATGCTCCAACAGGGCGGATATCTCCAATGTACTCACCAATACCTGGGGGGCATGGGTGGTCATGATACGATTAAAGGCATCCAACCCTTCCTGGTTGCTCATAGCGTTTTGAAGTTGTTGATCAATATTCACTTCCACGTCACTGCTGAGGTTTTTGAGGGAATCCAGCAGGGCTTCGGTTTCCGCCCAGCCGCACCAGTTGATGGACACATTATAGGTGGACGCGGATGTGCGGGTCCTGCGGTAGTAGGCAAAGGCATCCTGGAAGGCACTGGCCGCTGTATAGGCCACCTGGCCCACCGGTCCGAAGATACCGGCCATTGAAGAGCAAATAACAAAGAAATCCAGGGGTTCCTGTTTTTCAAAAATGTTATGGAGGATAATCGTGCCGTTGATTTTGGGAGCAAATACTGTTTCACTAATCTCTTTGGTGCGCCGGGGGATGACCGTCCCATCTGCTACAAAGGCGCTGTTAATCACGCCATTGATAGGACCGAAGCGTTTTTTTGCTTTTTCCACGGCTTCTTCCATGGCAGCGGCATCGGAGACATCCACCGCCGCCACCATGACTTCGCCCCCCTGGTCCTCCATCTCCATGACATCGCGGATGCGTTTCGCGGTTTTATCTTCGCTGTCGGCCTTTTGCAGGTAGTCTTCCCATTGGTCTTTGGGAGGCAGGCCATACCTGGAGGTGAGGATTAGTTTGGCTTTCCTGGTTTTTGCCAGGGCTTGTGCCATGGCACGTCCCACGCCGCCCAGTCCGCCCACGATAAGATAAACCCCATTCTCCCTGAAAATAGGGGCAGCGTCGTTGAACTCTTCCAGCGGGGCAGGTTCAAAATCCTGCACCAGCCGGTGGGGCCCCCGGAAAGCGATCACCTGGTCCCGGGTTTGAGGGATTAAGAATTCCGACTTCAACTGGCGCACCAGTAATTTTTCGTTTTCGCTGCCTGGTTCAGGCAATTGCACATCCACGCTGCGGCATTTGATGTTGGGGTACTCCTGGGGAATGTTTTTGACAGGTCCCAGGACTGCGGCTTTTTCCGGGTAGTCCAACGGTTCTCCGGATGTGCTCTGCATGCCGTTGGTAACCACTTCCACCTGGATATCAACGGAAATACCTTGCTCACCAATGGCCCGGGCAATATAAAGGAGACTGTGATAACCGGTATCCCGGACGGTCTCGCCCCATTCCAGCAGGGACTGCCCCGGGGCTTTGTGGGAGAGGTTGCCCAGGTGAATGATGGTAACCGGTACATTCCTGGAAGATTTTAAGTCCTTGAACAGATCGTTGTACTGGCTGCCCTCCCGGAGATTCAGGCAATATTGGCTGTCCCCTACTTTTTCAAATGTTTCACCCTGCTGTACAGTGATAATCGGCCGGCCGTCTTTTTGAAGCTCTTTCACCAGGGCATCACCCTGGTTCTCCGCGTCCATAAAGACCAACCAGGATTTTTCCAGGTCTTGCGCATCCGGTACCGGGGCTGACAACAGGGAGTTTTTCCATGAGGGTACATAAAACCAGTCTTTGACAAAGGGGCTTTTGCCGCGGCGTCTTCCTATACCCTGGGCAGCCTCCTTGAAAGGATCAAAATCGATCCAGTATTTTTGCCGTTCAAAGGGATATCCTGGCAGGGATACCCGCCGGCGTTTCTCATCACCGTAAAAGGCTTCCCAGTCGATCTCTATTCCATAACTCCACAACTGGGCCAGCCGGTTCAACAGGAAATAATCATCCGCAGCCGGGTCTTTATGGTGACGCACCATGGTGGCATACTGGATATCCGGCTGCTTGCCGCTTTCTTTATAATACCTGACAAAGTTGACCAGAGTGGTACCAGGTCCCACTTCCAAAAAGATGGTATCGGGGTTTTCAAACAGGGTTCTAAGCATATCGGCAAAGCGCACCGGTTCCCGGAGCTGGCGGGTAAAATAGGATGGGTCTGTGGCATCCTCGACCGTCATCCAGGTGCCGGTGAGTCCACATACGATAGGAATTACGGGTTTGTTAAAGGTGATTTTTTCCAGTTCCTGGAGTAATTCATCCAGCATGGGTTCCACCAAAGGGCAATGCCCGGGGAAGGTGGGGCGGTACCTGAGCATGTCCACCTTTCTTTTCTCCAATTCTTTTTCCAGGGCATCGATGGCCTGGGCGTCCCCGGAGACAAGACAGAGTTCATCGGTATTGACGCCGCCGATAAAGCTGTCGGGGGGGAGTAAGGGGATCAGTTCCGCTTCCGGGAGTGATACGGTCATCATGCCGCCGTGGAAACCTTTTTCCATTATTTCACCGCGTTTTAACAGCACTTTCAGGCCATCTTCCATGGAAAACACCCCGGCTAAACAGGCCACAATATACTCGCCGAAGCTGTAGCCCATCAGGGCATGGGGTTTGAGTCCCCAGCGCATCAAAAGACGGGAATAGGCGTACTCAAAAATGAACTTCACCGGCTGAGTGTAATAAAGCCGGTGGATTCTCTTTTCCGCTTCTTTCATATGCTGCTCATCCTGGGGATAGAGGACGAATTTGATATTTTCGCCGATAAGAGAGGTCAAATACTCGAAGCAGTGATCGATATCCTGCCGGAAGCATTCTTCTTTTTTGTAGAGGTCCAGTCCCATGTTGATATACTCGGAGCCCTGCCCGGAATACATGAACACCAGGGGAGCGTCTTTTCTACTGGCATGGAAGGGCTGAACCGGTGCGGTATCAGGGTTGGAAAGCAGGTTGACCGCTTCTTTGGTATCGGAACAAACAAAGGCCTGGCGAATTGCAAAGTGGCCTCTTCCCATCTGCAGTGTGTAAGCCGCGTCGGCAAGCATTAGACCAGGATTTACAGGATTTTCAGGATTACCATGATTTTCTTTTAAATATGTTGCCAGGTTTTCGGTTATTTTGGCCAGGGCCGTGGGACTTTTGGCTGAGAGGGGAAGTAATTTATACTCCCTGGTGATTTCCGAAACGTGGTCTTCCAGTTCCGGGGGGGCTTCCTGGAGAACCACGTGGGCATTGGTACCGCCCAGGCCCAGCGAATTGACAGCGGCGCGCAAGAAGTACTCATCATTGTGCCATTCTTCCAGTTCGGTAATGACATAAAAGGGACTGTTTTCAAAGTCGATTTTGGGATTGGGTGTGTCAAAGTAGAGAGAGGGTGGTATCTGGCGGTGTACCAGGGCCAGGACAACTTTGATAAAACTGGCGATACCGGCGGCACAGTCGGTGTGGCCCATATTGGTTTTAATCGCCCCTATGGCGCAGCAGTCCCCATTGGTTTTATGAAAGGCGCGTCTTAACGCTTCCACTTCTACCGGGTCTCCCAGGGTGGTAGCCGACCCGTGGCATTCGACAAAGGTAATACTTTTGGTATCCACTTCAGCGGCGCTGTAAACGTCCCGCATTAACTCTTCCTGTCCTATTATACTGGGGGCGGTATAACCGATTTTCCGGTTTCCATCGTTATTAATACCGGTTCCTTTTATAACCGCGTAGATATGGTCCCGGTCCCGCCGCGCATCTTCCAGCACTTTCAGCAGCACGACTCCCGCGCCGTTGCCTCCCACTAGGCCCCCGGCTTTGGCGTCAAAAGAACGGGTGTGACCATCCGGTGAAAGCACCATATCTTCCTGGTGGAGATATCCCTGTTTCTTGGGGAATTTAATGGTGATACCACCGGCCAGGGCCATGTCGCACTCACCGCTCAGCAGTGCCTGTGAAGCAAGGTGAACGGCCACCAGCGATGTGGAACAGGCGGTATAAAACGAATAACTGGGCCCCCTGAGGTTCAACGCATAAGAAATTCGTGTACAGATATGATCCTTCGAGCTTAATAATGTCATACTCATAAAATCCACGGTCCCATCATTGGGAGCCATAAAAGTCATGGCCTGCCACTCGAGAGAAGGCCTGGACCCGGCATATATGCCGATACGGCCGTTATAGGCAAACGGATCATAACCCGCATCTTCCAGGGCATGCCAGACCACCTCATGAAATACCCGCGTCTGGGGGTCCATCAACCGCGCTTCCCCTATACTGTATCCAAAAAAGGCAGCATCGAAATATTCACCATCTTCGATTATCCCCTTGGCTTTGACATAATTGGGATTCTTCACCACCCGGGGATCAATCCCTGATTCTTCTATCAACTCGTCGTCCGTAAAAAACGAAATACAATCCCTGCCATTCTTGAGATTCTCCCATAATTCCTCGATACTCCAAGCCTTGGGGAACCTCCCAGCCATGCCAATGACTGCTACCTCAAGCCCGGTTTCATGGTCATTTTTTTTTGCTTTTATATTGCTGTTCATTTTATTCCTCCTGTCCACGGTCTTTCTTTATTTTTGTTCTCCGCTGCTGCATCTTGTTCCTGCCCCTGGTTTTTACCTCAACACG
>WVZO01000237.1:0-20065 GCA_011772425.1 Candidatus Aminicenantota bacterium | reverse complement strand
ATTCAAACATGATAAGAGCGGGAATTTCCCGCTTAAAAGCGGCTTTCAATTTGAAATTCACCTGGATGATGCCCAGCGAATTACCTCCCAGGTCAAAAAAATTGTCATGGATTCCCACTTTATCGGTATTAAGTACCTCTTTCCAGATGTCGGCAATTTGGGTCTCCAGTTCGGTTTTGGGAGCCACGTATTCCACCTGCCGTTCCTTTTTCATTTCCAGGTCGATGAGTTTTAGCAGTTTTCGATCGACTTTACCGGTGGGTGTTAGGGGAAGTTTTTCCAATTCTATGAACCGGGCAGGAACCATATAGTGAGGCAATTCCCTGGCCAGGGCCTGTCTGAAATCCGATTGAGCAAGATCATGGGCAGCCTTCACAAAGGCGCAGAGGTATGGTTCGCCGCTTTCATCACTGCTGGCGACCACAACCGCTTCTTTAATGTCCTTATGCGCCAAAAGGGCACGTTCTATTTCCTCCAATTCGATGCGTATACCGTTGATCTGCACCTGGTGATCAATACGCCCCAGGAATTCGATATTGCCATCCGGCAACCAACGGGCTAAATCTCCGGTTTTGTAAAGCCTTCGGCGACCAGGGAGCTCTTTTTGAAAAAACTGCCCCCTGGACCCCCGCAAAAACTTTTGATAATTTTCCTTTTTTTTCTCATCCCGGTAATCCTGGTAATCCAATAAATCCTGGTCAAACTTTTCAGCGGTTAATTCCGGCCGGTTCAGGTACCCCCTGGCCAGGCCGACACCGGCGATGCAGAGTTCACCGGCAGTGCCAATGGGCAGCAGTTCCAGGCTGCGGCCCACAATATAGAGCTGGATATTATCAATGGGTTTACCGATGGGAATCTTCTCCTGCTGCGTATCACCGGGACAATCAAAATAAGAAACATCAATGGAGGCTTCGGTGGGGCCGTACAGGTTGTACAATCGGGTGCCATTGTCCTGGTAGAGCAGCCGGTTAAAATGGTTGACCAATGCCGGAGCTAGTGCTTCACCGCTGGCAAAAACCCGCTTCAACGAAGCCAGTTCTTTCACCTGCCCGGTTTCTTCCACATGGTGCAGGAACGCAGCCATGGGGGTAGGGATGAAATGCATCTGGGTAACGCCTCCATTTTTAACGGCATCCACAATATCCTGAGGCTTGTCCCCCTGCCCGGGAGGCAAAAGGTAAACCGATGCTCCATAAAAGGACCACCAGAATAACTCCCACACGGATACATCGAATACCACCGCGGTTTTTTGCAGGATCACGTCGGTTTCATCGATGGGATAGCGGCGATGCATCCAGTGCATCCGGTTCACCATGCCCTGGTGCTCCACCAGGACGCCCTTGGGAGTACCGGTGCTGCCGGAAGTATAGAACACAGCAGCCGCGTCCCTGGAGGTATTCACCAACTCCAGGTTACCAGGATCTTCCCGATGATATTCTTCATTTATAATATCCATTGACGGTCCCACCCGGTCAGGCAGGGAGCGGGTGTTATCCGTTAATATCAATTGCATGCCGCTGTCCCTGCACATAAATTCAATACGTTTATCCGGGTAGGTCAGGGAAATTGCCAGGTACGCCCCCCCGGCTTTTATGATGGCCATCATACCAATCATCATTTCAATGGTTCGTTCCACCATGATGCCCACAATGCTGTTGGCACTAACCCCCCTGGCCCGTAATACCCGCGCCAATTGATTTGATTTTTGGTTCAAATCCCTGTAAGTTAACCGTACCGGTTCCCCGTATTTCTCCTTGACAACTGCCCCCTTATCGGCCGGGTGTACCAGTGCCACCCCCTGCCAACTGCCAACTACAGCGACGCCGTCAGGCGTCCTGGCCGCCTGCTCTTCAAACAATTGATAAATGGTCTTATCTCCCGGGTATTCCACTTCCGTATCATTGAAGGTATATAATATCTTTTGCTTGTCTTCCTCTGACAATATGATCTCATGTTCACCGCTCTCTTCACTTATCCATTCTTGTTCTTCCATATCAACAGACATTTTGTCTATTAACCGTTTTTGCGGTACCCCTTTCATTTTCACCTGTTTCATTAACTCATCGACGATATTCATTGTTCTCGGCCGGCAGACAGGAACTAATTCTTCCAGGACCTTACGGTCGATTTTACCACTGGAACTCACCGGCATCCGGTCCAGTTCAATGAAGCGGGAAGGAATCATGAATCGCGGTAATTCACTCACCAGGACCATTCTTAAATCGGATTGGCTGAGATCACGTTGAGCCACCAGGAAAGCACAAAGCGTTAGACGGCCATTCTTATCATCTTTCCAGGGAACCACGGCGGCTTCTTTTACATGTTTTTGTTTCAGCAGGAGGCTTTCGATCTCTCCCGGTTCGATGCGGATCCCATCCAATTGCACCTGGTGGTCGATGCGGCCCAGGAATTCGATATTGCCCTCCGGCAGCCACCTGGCCAGGTCGCCGGTAAAGTACATCCGATCACCCGGTACATAAGGGTCTTGCCCGAAGGCTTCCCGGGTCAATAGGGGTTGGTTCACATAACCCCTGGCAACAGCCGTACCGGCAATGCATAAATGACCGGGAACCCCCATAGGGACCAGGTTCAGGTCATCATCCACAATATATAAATGAACGTTATCGATGGGCTTGCCAATGGGTACTTTCTGCACGTCCTCATCCGAGGAGCAGTCAAAGTAAGAGACTTCAATAGAGGCTTCAGTAGGGCCGTAGAGGTTGAACAACCGGGTGCCGCTGCTGCGGTAGAGCAAGCAGTTAAAGGCGTTGACATGGGCAGGCAGCAGGGCCTCACCGCTGGCAATTACCTGTTTCAACTGCCCCACGTCTTTCAACTTGCCCCGGGTTTCAATATAATCCAGGGCAGCTAACTGGAATGCCGGGGGAATGTGCATGTACGTCACTTTACCTTTTATTGCCGCCTCGACAATGTTCCCGGTTTTAACTCCCCTGGTGGGGGCCAGGAAATAAACCGATGCCCCCCGGAATGACCATCCCAACAATTCCCATACGGAGACGTCAAAGGTCACCGGGGTCAGCTGCAGGAAGATATGGGTTTCTTCTAGTTGAAATAATTTGTTCAGCCACCACAAGCGATTGACCAGGCCCCGGTGTTCCACTACCACGCCTTTGGGTTTCCCGGTGCTGCCGGAGGTGTAAAAAACAGCGGCCGGGTCCCGCGATGTATTGACCAACGGCAGGTTGATATCTTCTCCCTGGTAAAGGCTCTCATCCGTTACGTCCAACATCATTGAAATAGCAGCTTTATCCGGCAATTCCCGGGTTTTATCGATCAGGATTAACTCCACTCCACAGTCGCGGCACATGTAAGCGATGCGATTCTCCGGGTCGGTCAGACCAATCGGCAAGTAGGCACCGCCAGCTTTCATAACTGCCAGGATGCCGATGATCATCTCAAACGAGCGCTTCACCAACATGGCCGCGATATTGTCGGTGGTAACACCCCTGGACCGCAAATGACGGGCCAGTTGGTTGGCCTTCTGATTTAACTCTTCGTAAGTAAGGGAACCGGGATGATCTTCCACTCTGACGGCTGTATTCGTAGGTGTCCGGGTGACTTGTTCTTCAAACAGTTGATAAAGGGTTTTATCCCCAGGAAACTCTGCGGTGGTATTATTAAAGGTATGAAGAATCAAACGCTTATCTTCTTCCGAGAGTATATCTATTGCTGATAACGGTTTCCCAGGGTTTTCCAGCGCATCTGACAATATGCTCACCAAACTGCGGTGAATACTTGCGATATGAGTATGGCAAAAACGTGCCGCCTGGTACTCCCACAGCAGTTCGATTTCCAACTCCTTTTCCTTTTCACTGATATAAAAAACATGAAGGGTGAGGGGATCGAAAGAATAGTGGTTGGAATGGTGCTGGTAGGTATATTCTCCCTCCCTTTCCCTGGGGGAACGGTCCACGATGTTAATGTTATTCAAATATGCAGGGTCCACGCCAGTGATTTCTTTAAGTTCAGTGAGCAAGATATAAAAGGGATATTGTCCATGGTTTTTTATCAAATAGCGAAAATCCTGTCCGTTTTTTTCTACAAAATCTCCGAATTCCATTCCCGGATCGATTTTTATCCGTAAGGGAAAGAAATCAATCAACATACCAGCCATTTGGCGTTTGGCTGGTGTGGAACGACGGTGTTTGACACTGCCGATGACAAAATCCTCCATACCGGCTGCTTTGAATACATATATCGAAAGTGCCGAGAGGATTAGCCTAAAAATAGAGGTACCATGTTTTTTACTGTATTCTTGCATCCGGCGGCACACGTTACCGGGAACCATTAATCGATTCACATTAATTTCAATGTCAAAGGGATTCCCTTGTTGCAGCGAGATATCCGCTTCCCGCGGCAGGGGGACCATAGTCTCATGCCAGAATGCCCGGTCTTCTTTAAATTGCGGGGAGATCAAGTAATCCCTCTCATCAAGGAGGTATTGAATAAAGGAAGGATTCAATGTCTCATCCGGGGATCCGCCTTTTTTTAACCGCTGGTATATATGATGGATTTCATCAATAAGCATCTCATGTGTCCAACTATCAGACAACATGTGATGAAGTTTGACACAGTAACCGCTTTCCTGCGAGTTATATTTTATATAGGTGAAATAAAACAGGTCGCTGTCAATGAGTTCAAAGGATTTATCGATTTGTTCCCACAACCACGTTTCCAGGCTGCCGTTATTAGCGGAAGAAAAGTCGACGGACTCCAGGAGGTATTCTTCATATTCGCTCACATACTGGGCCGGTTCGATGGAGGAGCCCAGGTCCAATTCCACAATGCGCAGACGCAGCCCAGGGTTTTTAAGCAGTACTTTATTAATGGTTTGCTGCAGCAATCCTGGATCCAGGGTCCCGGGATATTGTACGGTAAAGAATAAGTTGTTAAAGGCTTTTCCCGGGAGTATCTTTTCATTAAAATAGAGCATTTTTTGCGAATGACTCAAGGGGTAATAGGTTTTTCCCGGGGGTTTCGGATACTGCTCCAGTTTTTTATACATCTCCTGCACCTCTTCGGCCGGATCAATACGGCGGCGAGGTTTTTTCCCTGCTTGATCAACCGCAGCGGGTCCCTGGAAGCCGTGAACTTCATATTCCTCTTGCCACTGTTTTAACGCCTCCTCCGAGATATAAGGGATGTCACTAACGTGAATTTCCGGGGCCGGTAAGGCTTTTCGATCGATCTTGCCGTTAGAAGTCAGGGGAAACTGTTCCAACACCACAAAATGGGCAGGGACCATATAATCCGGCAGTATCTGGCTCAAGTACCCTTTTAATGTCTCGATGTCATAATCTTTCTTAAATGCGTCGGTTCCCACAATATAAGCACACAGGTACTTATTACCTTCCGCATCCTCCCTGTCCGTTACCACAGCCTCTTTAACCAGGGAGTGACGCACCAGGCAGTTTTCTATTTCCTCCAATTCGATGCGAAAACCTCTTATTTTAACCTGGTAATCCATCCGTCCCAGGAATTCAATGGTACCGTCTGCTAACCAACGGCCAAGGTCACCGGTTTTATAGAGACGTATCCCGGCTTCGTCGGCAAAGGAGTCATCCATAAACGCCCGGGCCGTACGTTCCTCATCCTTTAAATATCCCCTGCCCACTCCCACACCGGACACCCAGATCTCTCCGGCTGCACCGATGGGACACAGCTTCATATACTGATCCACGATATAAATGTTCAAGTTCCGGACAGGTTTGCCGATGGGTATACGCTCCACGTTGGGGGCACAGTCCATCACATGATGGGTGATGTCGTCAGAAGCTTCAGTGGGCCCATAAGCATTAACCATGGGAATACCGGGATACATTTCAAACCAACGGGCAACCAGGTGGGGTTTGATTTCTTCACCAGTGACCAACAAGTACTCAATGGGCACAGCTAAAGAAACGGCATCCTGTGCCGCTTCAGCATCCAACATGACAGCCAGATACGACGGTACAACTTCCAGGATGCTGACACGGTCCTCATTCAGGCGATGAATGAATTTCACCGGGTCCAGGATCAGGGCATCGGGATAAATAACGGTTTTCCCACCTTGCGTCAGGGCAACAAAAAACTGCCACACCGAAATATCAAACGTCTGGGAAGCATTTTGAGCAACGACGCTCTTTTCTGTGATGCCAAGAAGATCGATTTTGGACTGGATATGGTTCATCATACCGATATGTTCCACCATCGCGCCTTTGGGTTTACCCGTGGACCCGGAAGTATAAATGACGTAAGCCAGGCTGTACATGGGGATGTCCAGGTCCGGGTTCTCGTAACCTGGCTCTCCCCTACCCTCCTCAAAGTTACCGGAAGAGGAGTTATTGGTGGTAACCTCAACAATGATGCCGCTGTAACTTTCTTTTAATTTCTTGTACAGTTGAGGGTCCAGGGCATGGGTATCCGCAAAAAGAACACCCGTATCCGAATCATTTAATATCCCCATTAAACGCTGCGAGGGATAATCCATATCAAGGGGGATATATGCCCCCCCGGCTTTCCATACCGCCAGGATACTCTCCACCATGGTGGGACTGCGATCCATTAAAATCCCAACGGTGTGATCAGTGCGGACACCGTTTGCCATCAATACCCGTGCCAATCGATTGGCACTTCGGTTCAATTGTTCATAAGTGCGGGAACTACCTTCAAAAGATACGGCAGCAGCACCGGGTGTTCTCCGGGCCTGGTCTTCAACAAACCGGTAAATACTTTTATCCCGGGGAAAATCAGCGGCATTGTCATTAAAATTCTTTAATAATTGTTTTCGTTCCTGCTGCGACAGCATTTCAAGCTGTGAGATGGGAACGTTTACGTCCATTAGTGCATGTTCCACCAGTTGACAAAAATGCCTGACAATACGCTGCATGGCGGCTTCACTGTATAAATTGGCATTGTACTCCATTACACCTTCAAGGGATGCAGTAGATTTGCGAAAAGAAACCACCAGGTTCTGCCGGATATGATCCAGGTAGCTTTTATCATGTAATTCCTCCAACAAAACAGAAATATCAAAAAGAGGAAAATCACCTTCTGACTCCGGCAAGTTCAATTTATAAATAAGGGTTTCAATGGGATAATTCTGGTTTTCATTGGCTTTCAATACGGTCTGTCCCACCTGGAGCAGCAGCTCTTTAACGGTCATTTCACCGGTTACCCTATTTCTCAGGGCCAGTGCCGTGTTGATCAACTGGCCTTCAACTTCCTGCCGGTAGGTGGGGATACCCACAATAATATCGTCGGCACCGGTGTATCGATGCAGCAGCATCAACCAACCGGCTGCCAGGATAATATGCAGCCGCACATCAGACTTGTTGCTGATCCTTAACAGGTTGGAATAAACAGGATCAATGAATTTGAAGGTGAGGGAGACCATGTCTTTTTCACCCGCTTTCCTGGAATCGTAGGGAAACGTGGTTTTCACCAACTGGCCGGACAATTTTTCCAGCCAATAATCCCTCTCCTTGATATTTTGACCCGCGGCCAAGGTTCGCTCTTTTGATTGATTCATACTCATATTTTCCATTTAAATCTCCTTAAAATCTCCAATCGCCTTGGATTTGGGGGATATTTTGACCATAGACAATCGGTTTTACCTGTTTATTTTCAGCGATGGAAATGATGCCGCTGTTTTTGGCTTGCAAAAAATCCATCAGCGAAGGTACTGCATTGGTATGGAGTTTTTTCCACCGTTCATCTGCGTCGTAAATTTCCCGCAGCGCATAGGGGTTAGGGATACCCAGTTTCTTACAGTGGTCCACAAAACGATTGAGGCGTTTGTAGGTCTGTTCCCGGGAAGGAGGTGTGTCCAGGACCCAGGTCTCAAGCATCAGCATCTGTCGAAACTCCGGCGCATAAAGCCGCCGTTTATTTTCCCCAGCCCATTGAAGGGATTCCACCTGGCCGGTTAAAAAATAGATAAAGGGATTACAGTCGGCTTCATAAATGTCATCCTTCATTTCCTCAACCAGGTCCAGGGTGAGCTGGAAATCCTCTTCTGTTTCTCCGGGGTAGCCGATGACCCAGTAGGTGGTAGTTTTGATACCGGCATAGGCAAGGCTGCTTACTGCTTCCTTGATTTGTTCCGGGGATATTTTTTTGCCCATCCGTTCCAGGATGCGGGGGGAACCGCTTTCCAATCCCAGTCGTGCCCGGTAAAACCCACCCCGCCGCCACTGGAAGGTATTGTCCCGGTTACAGGCCGATGGGTCCACCCGCAGGTAGCCGTCCCAGTAAATGGAATGACCCGCATCGATGAGTGCATTGGCAAGGTCCTTCACCACAGGATTCAAAAGGGAATCGCTCAGCAAAAATAACTGGGTCTTATATTCACGGGACAGTTGAGCTAATTCCTCTGCAATATAATGGGCCTTCTTTTTCCGAAACCTCCCCCACATGACTTTTTCCGAACAAAAGGAACAATTAAAGGGACAACTGCGGGAGCTGTAGGTAGACAGCATGGGATAATAACGGATATCCAGGTCAGAAAAATCAGGCACCGGGGCCTGCGATAAGTCCATTGTCTGGCCGCCGATGTCCTCCAGGGTATAGACCCGCTTCGAATCAGGGAGTTCCCCTTTTAGAAATTTAAGCAATAATTGTTCTCCCTCACCAACTATAATTTTATCGATATAAGGAGTCTGTTCCAGGAAATACCGGAAATTAGGGGAAGCAGTATCCAACTCCCCTGAAAAAATCCCACCACCCATCACCGTTTTAATTCCGGGGTTGGTCTCTTTGGCCAGCCGGAAGGCAAAAAGAGAGGCGGGAAGGGTAACCGTATAAGCGGATAATCCCAATACGGTGGGGGTTTCTTTTTCCAATAAATCCAGTATATACTCCCTAAGTCGGGTAAAAAAGGTATCCAGCTGCTGGTTCAACAGGATCACCTGGTCATGCGTTAGAGTGGTAAAAAACGTTTCCCACACCAGCTGCTTCACCAACTGAATGTATTGGTTCTCATCCTGGTAATGAAGATGAGCCATCATATGATGACGCAGTACGTCGTTGCCAATGTTATAAATATTGCCTTGCTTTCCCGGGGGAATGTACTCTCTTAAATAATCATAATACCGGTCAATGACCTCCTGGAAACGTGGTTCCACATTGGCGTCCACGGTTTTGACCGGGTAAGCGCTGCGGACCAGGTAACTTTTAAGGCAGGTAATGCCCATGGGCGGTATCAATGGGCTCCAATAAGGCAGTAAAGCCAACACTATTTTTTCACTCATGAATTACCTCATTATCTCCTTTAATCTCTAAATTCCTCTAAAATCCGAAATCACTGACATCCTCCTCGGTCAACTCCGTCTTACCGGTCACAAGGTCCAAAGATATAGCAATATCCTTGATTTTAATATTTATATTCTTCATACATTGTTCCAGGATCTCCACGTAATGTTTTGCCATATTTTCAATGGTGGAGCGTTTAAACAGGGCAGTTAAGTATCCGATTAACATCCCGTACGTGTCTTCCTTTTCCGCAACATTCACCCCTAAATCAAAAGCCTGTTTAGTATGCCAGGAGGAAACAGGACTCGCTGCGGAGTTCCCGGAATTAACGGCCTCATTCTCTTTTGCCAAATCTCCTGCGTTTTGAAAGCTAAACTGGGTGTCAAATAACGGGTTTCTACCCACCTGGAATTCAATTCCCAACTTGTTCACCAATTCATCGAACTGGTAATCCTGGTTTTCATAGGCATTAAGGGCTGTGATTTTGACCTGTTGTAAAAATTCCATGAAGGTAAGGTACTCATGGAGGTGGTTTCTCATGACCAGCATATTGACAAACATTCCCATGATGTTTTCCAGGTCCGCATGCCTGCGGCCAGCCACGGCAGACCCCACCACAATATCCTCCTGGTTGGAATACCTCGATAATAAAATGTTGTAAACAGCCAGCAGCACCATGTAAGGGGTGGTTTCTGTTTCCAGGGTAAATGTTCTTACTTTCGAGGTAAGCTCGGCAGGAATTTTAATATAAATGACCTCGCATTCGGAATTATGAAGGTGTGCAGGGGGACGTGGATAATCCAGGGGCAGCTCCATTTGGGGAATGTCATCTTCGAACTGCCGGAGCCAGTAGTTCTCTTGCTTTTTAATATCACCGCTGCGAATAAGATTGTTCTGCCACTGGGAGAAATCCTTATACTGGAGCTTCACCGGTGGTAGTTCCTGGCCGGCGTAGAGGGCCATAAATTCCTTTATGAATATCCGCAGGCTGACACCATCGGTAATGATATGATGCATGTCTACTATCAAGAAATGGGTAGAATCCGAGACTTTTTTTAACCGAACCCGGAACAACGGTGGTTTGGCCATATCAAAAGGACGGACAAAATCCCGCACCAACACTGTCAAGCTCAGGGGTTCCTCCATCGTATCCGTATCCGTATTAATATATTCAACGTCCGATGTACAGTCGGGATAGATGACCTGGACGGGTTGGCCATCCTTCATCTGGATGGATGTTCGCAGCACTTCATACCGAAGGATTAATCGGTGCAGTGCATCTTTAAGGCGTTCTCTGTCTATATCCCCCTGGATAAATGTGTATAAGGGCATATTGTAGTCAATACTGTCAGGGTTAATTTGCTGAAGAATGTACAACCGTTTTTGAGCGGAAGAGACCTCATAGTAATCCTTCCTGGGAGCGGGTTCGATAGAGAAGTACGTTTCCATTTCCTTCCCTTTAATGCACCGGGCCAACTGCCGAATCGTAATGTTCTGAAACACTTCCGCAAGGGTCAAGCGAACCTGAAACGCTTTATGGATTCGCCCGATCATGATGGTGGCCTTTAGAGAATGGCCGCCCAATTCAAAAAAACCATCATCGATACCGACAACTTCCGGTTTCACATCCAAAATGTCCGCCCATATATCTGCCAGTTCTCTTTCTGTTTGCGTACGAGGGGCCGCATACTGATCTCCCCGCATTAACCGGGGGCCCGGCAGCGCCTTCCGGTCTATCTTACCGTTGGGAGTAAGGGGGATACGCTCCAACGGCACGATCCACGTGGGCACCATATATGTGGGCATTTGTCGGGATAAGTACTCCTTCAGTTTAAGCTTCCCCAAGCCCTGGTCTGTAAGAGGCGCGCGGGTCACCACATAAGCACACAAATCGCGCTGGTTGTTCTTATCGGTATGAATCACCACAACAGCTTCTTTGATTTCTTTATGCTGTAACAGGTGATACTCGATTTCACCCAATTCAATCCGGTATCCTCGAATTTTGACCTGCTGATCGATCCGCCCCAAGAATTCAATATTCCCATCCACCAACCACCGCGCTAAATCACCTGTTTTGTAAAGCCTTCGGCGACCAGGGGGGCTCTTTTCGAGAAAACCGCCCCCCTGGACCCCCCGCAAAAGCTTTTGCTTATTTTCGCCTACCCCCTTTTCTTTCTCATCCTGGTAATCCTGGAAATCCCATAAATCATGGTCAAACTTTTCTGCTGTTAATTCCGGGCGGTTCAGGTAACCTCTGCCAACGCCATCACCACCGATAAAAATCTCCCCGGCAATTCCCGGCGGCTGCAGCATTTCTTCCCTGTTTAAAATATATATCCGCACATTGGGCATGGGTTTACCGATAGGAATAACAGGGGCCCCAATATTTTCAACGGCTCCTGGTAAAATTTCATACCATGTAGAATCAACACAGCATTCAGCGGGGCCATAAACATTGGTAATTTTTGGTGCCCATCCGCCAAATGCGTTTAGAAAATCCTCCACCAACCCCTGCGGCAGGGCCTCCCCACCAATAATGAAATGCCTAATTCGCAGGTCCTTTACATTTTCACCCCCATTTTCTACCAGCAAACGAAGTGTCATGGGCACGCCATCAGAGACATCAACGCCATGCTCCCGGTAAAATACCGATAAACGCTTACCGTCACCCCGGATGTCTTCGGGAACAATGGTTAAACAGTGCCCCAATAACAACGCCGCGAATATCTGCTTCACAGAAGCATCAAATACATACGGAGCGACTAATGCAACCTTCAGGTTACCCGGGTATTGACTGTAAATGTTCCGGTGCAGTCCAAAAACCAGGTTAATCACACTCCGGTGTTCCACCAGGGCACCCTTGGGGCGACCGGTGGTTCCCGATGTGAAGATAATGTAAGCCAGGTTTGAAGGACTTGCCGGGCTTGCAGGGGGCAGGGGGCAAGGGGTTCCCTCACTTACCTTACTCACCTCACTCACCTCACTCTCCAAGACCTTTGCATTGCTGTCTTGCAATATGAAATCGATGCGTTCCCGGGGATAATCCGGGTCAATGGGTAAATAGGCGCTGCCTGCTTTTAATATACCCAATATGTCAATGATCATTTCCACGCATCGTTCCGTCATAATGCCTACAATAGAACCAGGTTGAACGCCTTTTTGCCGTAACATGTGTGCCAATTGATTGGACCTATCATCTAATTCCTTATAGGATAGCTGCACCGTATCCCCGGTACTATCTTCTTTGCCAATTGCCCCCTTATCGGCCGGGTGTACCAGTGCCACCCCCTGCCAGCTTCCAACTACAGCAACGGTGTCAGGCCTCATCTCCACCTGCTCCGCAAACAATCGGTGGATGGTTTTATACTGGGGATAATCCGCCTCGGTATTGTTAAATTCATATAAAATCTGCTCTTTATCCTTTACAGCGATCATTTCAATGTCCTTTATTTTCTGACCCGGATTATCCAGAACATTCAAGACCAGGTTATCAAAATACCCGAGAAACCGTTCGATAGTACTTTCTTCAAAAAGGCGTGTACAGTATTCAATGGTAAAACGCATCCGGTTCCCCATGTCTATAAAAACCAGGCTCATATCAAACTTGGCTATCCTGGACTCATAACCGCTGTAAGGTTTGAGGTTTAAAACGGCTGAACGGATTTGCGATGTTTCCGGGGTATCCATATTAGGAAGTGTCAACATCACATCGAAAAGCGGATTCCTGCCGGTATCTCTCTCAACGTCCACCTCCTCCACCAGGTCTTCAAAAAGATATTCCTGGTTGGCAAAGACCAATAATGTCCGTTCCCTCACTTCCTTTAAGAAACCGCTAAATGTTTTTTCCCCGGTGGGGCGATTTCTCAAGGCCAGGGTGTTGACAAACATTCCCATAAGGGGTTGTAAATCCGCATGTTCCCTACCCGCTGCCGATGTTCCCACCACAATGTCTTCCTGTCCGCTGAGCTTAGAAAGGAAAAGTGTAACCAGCGACAGCAGCACCATGAAGAGCGTGACATCACGTTCATCAGCCACTTGCTTTACCCTGCTGAAAATCGACTCTTCCAGGACCGTACTCATTTCACGTCCTTCAAAACTTTGGACAGCAGGTCGGGTAAAATCAGTAGGAAGCGATAATACCGGTATTTCTCCCTCAAATTCCCTGACCCAATAGGCTTCTTGTTGTTTGATTCGTTCTTTCTGGGTCTCACTCTGCTGCCATACAGCATAATCTTTGTATTGAATCAACAGTGCCGGAAGTGCACTTCCCTGGTAAAGGGCCATCAATTCATTCAAAAATATGCCCTCAGACATTCCATCAGTAATAATATGATGAAGGTCCTTTACCAGGATATACTGGTTTTCATCTGTTTTGATCATCCCCACCCGCAGCAAGGGCGCTTTTGATAAATCAAAAGCGCGTACGAAATGATGAATGATAAATGATGAATGATGATTTTCCTCTTTTATTCGCGTGTCTTCGCGTGTCTTCGCGGTTAAATTAAAATACTCGATCTCGAATTCCACCTCATCATGAACCCTCTGCACCGCTTCTTCCCCTATCATATGGAAAGACGTACGAAGGGTTTCATGTCTTTGGATCAACTGCTGTAACACCTGTTCCAATTTCTCTTTATCCAGGTCTGCTTGCAGCGTCGTTATTTGCAGCATGTTATAGGCGGTCACATGGGATTCCATTTGCTGAAGCACATACAAACGCCTCTGAGAGGAGGACATAAGATAGTACTCCCTCTTTTCTACCGGTTCTATGGAGATAAATACATCTTGTTTGGCCTCTTTGATATAGCGGGCCAGCTTCTTTATCGTTGGGGTCTTAAATATCTCCAAAAGAGGTAATTTAATATCAAAGGCCTTATGGACTTTGGAGGTCAGGATGGTGGCTTTTAACGAGTGGCCGCCCAGTTCAAAAAAGTTATCATGGATACTGATCTTATCTTTCTCAATCCCAAGAATCTCCCACCACAGTTCAGCCAGTTTCTCCTCCTCCTCAGTCCCCGGCGCGGCAAAATGCTCATCCACAGTAATGACTGGTTCTGGTAAGGCCCTCCGGTCCACTTTGCGATTAGGGGTTAAAGGGATCTTCTCCATCTTAACAAAATAAGACGGCACCATATAGTCTGGTAAATTCCGTGAAAGCTTTTCTCTCAATTCCAAGCCATCCACTTCCTCATCTTGAGTGGATACCAGATAGGCACACAAATACTTCCCTTTAACCGCATCTTCCCTGTCCAGCACCACTGCCTCTTTTATCCCCGGCAGAGCCATCAACTGGTTCTCTACCTCTCCAGGTTCTATTCGGAACCCACGAATCTTCACCTGGTAGTCTATTCTACCTAAAAATTCAATATTTCCATCCTTCAGCCAACGCGCTAAATCACCAGTCCAGTACAACCGCTCCCCGGATGAAAATGGACTGGATATGAATCTCTCTGCTGTTAATTGTTTCTTTCCAAAATAACCTCGGCCCACCTGGATACCACCAATTACTAATTCTCCAGGTACACCCACCGGTACCGGACTTTTACCTCTATCCAATATATAAATCGCGGTATTCATAATCGGTTTACCAATAGAAGGAAGCTCCGGGATATCTTCATTCGGGTCTAACGTCAAAGTGGTAACCACATGCGTCTCCGCAGGGCCATAATGATTGTGAAGATAAACCTTATTCTCCTGCAAATACTCCTTAAGGGACTGATTCACAATCAACTGCTCACCCGCCGTGACAATATGGTGTAAATCTCCTGGAATTAACCTGGCATAATCTTCCTCATTGATCACAAATTTCAAAAATGAGGCAGGCACAAACAATGTTTTAAGCATTTTCTTTTCGATCACCTTGAACAATTCCGGTACATCACTGAGGGTTTCCTTACTGACTAAGGTCAACTCCCCCCCTGCCAACAGGGTAGAAAAAATTTCCTGGGCGGATACGTCAAAACTGATGGTGGTAAACTGCAGTACCCGGCTGAAATCAATATTGGTATATTTATATTGATAGCGAATGAGATTGGCGAGATTCCTATGTTCCAACATAATGCCTTTGGGTTTCCCCGTGGACCCGGAGGTATAAATCACATAAAGTAAATCATGCTGGGTGTTTATAGGTTCCAGGTTCTCATGCGCATAGTCGCTTAATTCCCCGGCGACTTCATCCAGGAGAATAACCTCCCGGGTTTGCTCCCTTCTCAATGCTCTATATTGGTTCTCTAAAAAGACAATACCACGAATCTGCTGCAATACCTCCTTGTCCGGCAACTTGTTCCCATTTTCCATCATCTTCTCCACCAGTTGCCCCAGGGTCAATTCACCTTCACCCATTACCACCACGTCCACATGGGGGTCCTGAAGTATCAACCGATAATCACTGGTGGCATAAGGACCACCTGCCACGACAGGCACATCCATTCCCCACTGCCGGATCATCAATACAGCCTTGTGGAAAAATTCCTTGTAAAAAGACAATGTGCGAATACCAATCAAATGCGGCTTGAATTCGATGATTATATTCTTCAGTTCATCATAACTGTCAAAATCAATTTTGGATTTGAACACCTTCCCGATAATTCGGTCTTTGAATTTCTCATTGAGATAGGACATCAGGTAAAGCAAACCCAGGGGTTCTTCGATCTGGTGGTGCAGCATATGCTCATGTTCCTCTGTAAATAATTGGGACAGGTCCAAAAGTAAAATTCGGAAGGCATCCTTTGCAGGTTTCGTCACCGGGAAGTATTTTGAAATCTTTTCACGAAACTCCGGTACCTGGTACGTTTCTTCCTGCTTGAGTTCAACGTCTCCCAATTCCTCCCGGGAAATTCCCATATATTGAAGAATACCGTCGAAACTTTTGACTTCAAAGGACAAGTAGCTGTCGTATTTCTGAACCAGTTCATCCTCTGTCAGAACGTTCATCTGGTGCGGCAGGACATCCAGTAAACGTTCCTTTAAAAGAAAATATTCCCCCATAAACCTGGCCTGGAATTGACGAGTGAAGCCCTTGGGGAAAGGCAGTGTATCTGGTAACTCATGAAACGCCAGATCTGCGGACTGCTCGATTAACTCCTGGGATATTCCATTCTCTACAGCCAGCCTGCAGATGTCCGTATTGGGAAAAATCTTCAATACATGCAAATTGGGGAAATGCACCCATTTTAATTCCTTCAAGAAATCAAGTGTCATCACGGCTTCTTCTTCCGTCTCAGTAGGAAAGCCGTGCATCATCTCCATTTCCAATATCACATGTGGATACGTTTCCGTGATATACTGGACATACTCTTTAAATTTCTCCAGGTTCAGGTTTTTTTTGATTAATCGCTGAATCCTGGGAGACGCAGACTCCAATGCCACATCCAGGTTAACCGTACCCGCTTCCATCATCAGATCGATGAAGTCTTTGGTCAGGATATCTGCCCGGAAGCCATTGGGAAAAAACAACTGGATATCCAGGTTCTTTTTTATGATAATCTCCAATAATTGACTGGCGTTTTTCTGATCCAGGTTAAAGATATCATCGATAAAAACAAATCGTCGGAGCCCAGCATCGTAAGCATATAAAATTTCTTTTAGAACATTCTCTGCACTTCGGACCACATGAGTTTTGGGCCATATTTTATGGCAATAAAGGCAATTGTAAGGGCAACCACGGGTGGCCTGCATAGTAATGGTATTTTTGGCAGGAGCTTCTCCGATATATCGGTGGTATTTATTATAATCGATCAATGTCCGGTCCGGGATGGGAATGTTGTCAAAATCCTTGATTTGCCTCTGGGGAGGCGTGATGACTAGATAATCATCACAGGTTTTCATATTTTTGAAAGCGGTGATGGAGAAATGCCCCAATAGATTGCTTTTGGTGAGTAACAGAGACACACCACTGTCCATAAGCATAGATAAAATTCTTTGTTGCGGATATTCGGGATCTATTGGCAAATAAGCGCCGCCAGCTTTGATTATTGCCAGGATTCCTATAACCATTTCAATAGATCTCTCCACCATCAACCCCACCACGGTGTCGGAACGAACGCCTTTCTCTCTCAAAAGCCTTGCCAGTTGATTGGCCCGCTGATTGAGTTCGCAGTAACTCATATGCTGACTTTCAAAAACAAGGGCTGTATTGTCCGGGGCCTTTCCCACCCGTCCTTCAAATAATTGTTGAAGTGTTTGGGGGTCCTCTGCTATCTCTTCCACTCCATTGGATAACTTCAGTATTTCCTCTCTCTCTTCTGCTGCAAGCAGTGGAATATCACATAACTTCTGCTGCCTATTCTCCGGTAACCGTAAATGAAGAATAATATTTTTCAAATAGTGTATAAACTTTTCAATGGTAGTTGAAGTAAAAAGCTTCGTGGAATATTCGAGAGTAAAATGAATGAATTGCTCGAAATCCACGGCACTCCATGCCATATCAAACCGTGAGGTTCCTTTTTTATGTCCAGATACGTACGGTATTTGCCCTGATTGCTCATCTATCTCAGGGATCTCGCCGGTGTATTCCCACTGGTTCAATAGGTTCAGCATAACATCAAATACAGGATTACGGCTGGTATCACGGTTGATGGCTAAGTGATCCACCAGGTCTTCAAAATGGTATTCCTGGTTTTCATAGGCTTCCAGAGTGCGCTGTTTGATTTCTTTTAAGAATTCCACAAAGGTTTTATCGGGTGAGGGGTAATTCCGCAAGGCAAGGGTATTGACCAGCATACCCACGATCTGCTGCAAATCCGTATGACGTCGGGCTGCAATGGGGGTCCCCAATACAATATCTTCCTGGCCGCTGAGTTTTGAGAATAAAACATTAAATACCACCAGCAGCACCATAAAAAGGGTAATATCATACTCTTTAATGATATCCTTTAAAATCTTCGTTTCTTCCCTATTCAGTGTAAAACGTACCACATTCCCTTCACTACTCTGAACCAGCGGCCTGGGAACATCTGTAGGCAGGTCAAGAACTGGCAGCTCATCGGAAAACTCCTTCGTCCAGTAAGCTTTCTGACCACTTACCAACTCTCTTTGCTCCCGGCTGTTTTGCCATTCAGAAAAATCTTTGTACTGCAGCCGGAGGGATGGCAATTCCTCTTCCGGGTTGGTATACAGAACAGCAAATTCCTTCGCCAATATACCTTGCGATGAGCCATCGGTGATCACATGATGCATGTCCAACAAAAGTATATAATTTTCTCCAGAAATCCCCTCTTGAGAGGGGTGGCCCCTCAGGGCCAGGGTGTGTATCAAACCCACCCGGAAAAGCGGAGCCCTGGAAAAATCAAAAGGGCGTCTGAAGTCTGAAATAGTATCCCCGGCTTCATAATATTCAATTTCAAACTTTAACTCCTGGTGTATCCTCTGAACCGGTTCTTCGTTGACCACTTCAAATGAGGTTCTTAAAATTTCGTGCCTGGCAATCAATTTCTCAAATACCTTCTTCAGCCTCTCTCTATCCACATCTTCACCCATAGGAATCATGTCAGGCATGTTATAACTTGTATTTTCAGGTTCCATTTGCTGCAGCACATAGAGTCGCTTTTGTGCAGAAGACAATGGATAATACTCTTTTAATTCGACCGAATCAATGGAGGTATATCGCTCTGCGGTCGAGCCTTCTATATAGTGCGTTAATCCTCTTATAGTGGGTTTTATAAATACCTGGGTCAGCGGCACGTTCACTTCCATTTCCTGGTGTATCCGGGCCACCAGGATCGTTGCTTTTAATGAATGACCACCCAATTCAAAAAAATCATCATCAATACCGATCTTCTCTCTTTCTATATTCAAAACTTCAGACCATACAGCAGCCAGTTTCTCTTCCTGTTCATTGCGCGGTGGGACATAACCGGCAGTAGAAATGGATGCCTCTGGCTCCGGCAAAGCCTTGCGGTCCACTTTGCCATTGGGGGTTAAGGGAATACGATCCAACCGGACAAAATATGCCGGTATCATATATTCCGGTAAACGAAGCAGCAGCCATTCTTTCAATCGAGAAACCAATGACGTTGACCCAGAATCCGACTCCGCCAACGTGTCCGTATCCGTAGAATCCGAAGAAAACGGGACAATATAAGCACACAGGCTCCTATTATCCTCCAGGGGAATGACCACAGCCTCACTGATCATACCAGATTCCACCAGGCGTGTCTCTATTTCCCCCGGCTCAACCCGGTAACCCCTGATCTGCACCTGCTGATCCATGCGTCCCAGGTATTCGATATCGCCATTGCCTAAATACCGGCCCAAATCACCGGAGCGGTAAAACCGCTCACCCTTTATGTAGGGAGTTTCCACGAATTTCTCCCCAGTTAATTCCGGTCGATTCAAATACCCCTGACAAACACCTTCACCCCCCACACATATCTCGCCTGCCACTCCAACAGGCACCAACTGCAAATGCCTGTCAAAAATATACGTGCTCAAAGTAGGAATCGGCCGCCCAATATTGCTGACACCGGATTCGATATCATTTTCTTTTAATTCTTTGTAAGTCACATGCACCGTGGTTTCAGTTATACCGTACATATTGACCAACCGGGTTTCCGGATACTTTTCTTTCCATGGCTTCAATTGAAAAGGATTTAATACATCTCCACCGAAAATGACGTACCTGACTTTCAAGGTTCTTCCCGGCCGCTGCATCTCCAGGTTAGACAAATTATAAAAAGCGGCGGGGGTCTGGTTGAGCACCGTAACCTCCTGAATAGTCAATACTTCCAGGAATTCCTGGGAGTCCCTGGCGGTCATCCGGGGAATCACCACCAATCTCCCCCCGTACAACAGCGCCCCATACATTTCCCACACG
>WVZO01000723.1:12790-12952 GCA_011772425.1 Candidatus Aminicenantota bacterium | reverse complement strand
CGATACATCCACTTCCTCATCTTCCGTGGATACCACATAGGCGCACAAATACTTCCCTCGAACCGCATCCTCCCGGTCCAGGACCACTGCCTCTTTAACGTCCGGCAAAGCCATCAACCGGTTTTCTATTTCTCCAGGCTCTATGCGGAATCCCCGGATTTT
>WVZO01000723.1:12050-12676 GCA_011772425.1 Candidatus Aminicenantota bacterium | reverse complement strand
CGGCCAGGGGGGCTCTTTTCGAGAAAACTGCCCCCCTGGACCCCCCGCAAAAGCTTTTGATTTTCATCATGGTAATCCTGGTAATCCCATAAATCACGGTCAAATTTCTCTGCGGTCAATTCCGGGCGATTCAGATATCCCCTCGCTGTACCATCCCCTCCAATGTATATCTCTCCCGCTATTCCTATGGGCACAGGTTTTAAACCACTGCCCAGTATGTATAACCCGGTATGGGAAATAGGGCGACCTATAGGAACGGTGCGAGCCGTGGGGTCGATTCGGTCGATATCGTAATAGGTCGCATACACCGTGGTTTCTGTGGGACCGTATACATGGATGATCTTATCTTTGCCTGCATAAGCCAGGGCCTGACGACTGTGTTCCACCGATACCTGTTCTCCACCGAACAGTACTTTCCGAATATCCCTGAAAATGCCCGGCCTCTCATCCACCAGCAGGTTAAACAGGGCGGTAGTGACAAAAAAAACAGTGACCTGTTCTTTTTCAACGGTTTCTGCCAGGCTGTCCATGTCTGCCGCTCTCTCCCCCGGCATCAGCACCAGGGCTGCACCGTTCAATAGTGCTCCGTAAATGTCAAATACCGAACCGTCAAAGGCATAATTAGA
>WVZO01000723.1:0-12017 GCA_011772425.1 Candidatus Aminicenantota bacterium | reverse complement strand
CACATTGGAATGCATGGTCAGTACACCTTTGGGCCTGCCCGTGGAACCGGAGGTGTAGATGATATAAGCCAGGTTAGCCGGGCTAACCTGGCTTAAGGTTGAGGTTAAGGTTGAGGTTGAGAAGGAGAAACCTCTTGAGATATCGATTATTTCGATATTTTCCTCCTTAACCTCAGCCTTAACCTTAACCTGAGCTGCTGGCGCAGCCAGCAAGACCTTCGCTTTGCTGTCCTTTAACATATAATCAATCCTTTCCTGCGGATATTCCGGATCAATGGGCAAATAGGCACCACCGGCTTTTAATATACCCAATATGCCGATAATCATTTCCACCGAACGCTCAACCTTAATTCCTACAATACTGTCCGCCAGGACACCTTTTTCTTTCAATAAATGAGCCAATCGCTTCGATCTTTTATTCAATTCACGATACGTTATAAGTATCTCCTCATGCAACCATGCATTCATGCATCCATGCCCGACCACAGCAGCGCTGTCAGGCGTCCTTTGCACCTGTTCTGCAAACAATTCATGAAGGGTCTTGTATGCAGGATATTCCTTATATGTATCATTAAAATCAAACAATACCTGTTTTTTCTCTTCCTCCGGGATGATCTCGATTTCCCACAATTTTCTCCCTTTATCTTCCAAAATACCGGTTATTATACGTTCGAAATACCCGGTAAATCGCTGTATGGTCTCTTCCCGGAACAAACTGGTACTGTACTCGAAAGTAAATACCAGGCTGCCTTCCGATTCCACGGCGTGTAAGGTTAAATCGAACTTGGATGTTTTGTTCTCATAATTATAGGGCAATAGACTTAATCCCGGTATTTTTAATCCCGGTATGTCCAGGTTCTGTAAGGTAAACATAACATCGAAAATCGGGCTGCGACTCATATCCCTTCTTATTGCCAATTTTTCCACCAGGTCTTCGAAAGGGAAGTCCTGGTTTTCAAAGGCTGCAACAGTGTTTTCTTTTACTTCCAGTAAGAATTCCCCAAAGGTTTGATCACCCCGGGGATGGCTCAGCAGTGCAAGCGTATTGACAAAAACGCCGATGATGGGTTGAAGGTCTGCGTGCCGCCTGCCCGCCACCGGTGTTCCCACCACGATATCCTCCTGGCCGGTGAGTTTCCACAGGAAAACATTGTAAGCAGTAAATAATAATGTAAAAAGAGTAACCTCGCTGTCCAATGCCAATTTTTTTAAGGCTTTGGTATCCTCTTCTCCTACCCTGGATTCGCTGGAACAACCTTCAAAACTCTGGGTATCCGGCCTGGCATAATCCGTGGGCAATTCCAGCACCGGTATTTCCGATTCAAATTGTTTTAACCAGTACCTTTCCCGGTTCAGCAGGGCTTGCCTCTCTTTTCCCCTGATTCCTTGCTGCCATTCCGAATAATCTTTATACTGGAGTTTTAACGGTTTTAACTTCTCCCCGGCATACCATGCCATAAATTCCCTGGCAATATTACCTATGGAGATACCGTCAGAGATAATATGATGCATGTCCAGCATGAGGATATGTGATTGTTCCGTCTCCTTTATCAACCCCAGCCGCAGCAAAGGTGCTTTTGATAAATTAAAGGGCCTTATAAAATTTCTAATTATATCTTCGCGGTCCTTCGCGTTCCTGGCGGCTAAATACTCGATCTCAAATTCCACAACATCATGGACCTCCTGCACGGGTTTGTCTTCAATTAACTCAAAGGAAGTACGCAAACTTTCATGCCTGTGAATTAGTTCACGGAAAACCCTTTCCAGCCTTTCCGTTTCCAGGTGGCCTTCCAGCAGCCTTACCGCTGCCGTGTTATACCTGGTGCTTTTTTCCTCCATCCGGTGGATAAGGTACATCCGCTTCTGAGCAGGGGATACGTCGTAATATTCCTTTTCTTCTGCCGGTTGGATGGCAGCATATCTTTCTTCCGCTGCTCCTGTGATAAATTCCGCCAACTGCCGTATGGTGGGCTGCTTGAACATCTCACCCAGGGTCATCCTGACATTAAAAACTTTGTGAACCCGGGTGACCAGGATGGTGGCTTTTAACGAGTGCCCCCCCAATTCAAAGAAATTGTCCGTGACACTTATGGTTTTCTTTCCTATTTCCAGGACGTCGGCCCATAAGTTTATAAGCTTCTCTTCGATTTCATTTCCCGGTGCCACGCGGGTTTTTCCTACGAGTACGGTTTCCGGGTCCGGCAGCACCCTCCGGTCCACCTTGCCATTGGGGGTTAACGGTATTTTTTCAATTTGCATAATATAGGAGGGGATCATAAAGTCAGGTAAGCTCTTAGATAATACGGCCCGCAATCCTGATGAGTCGATGGCTGTTTCCGATACGATGTACCCGCACAGGTAATTTCTTTCTCCTTTCCCCATCCTCTCTATTACCAGCGCTTCTTTGATATATTCGATTTCCCTTAACCGGTTTTCGATTTCACCCAATTCCACCCGGAATCCCCTGATCTGCACCTGGCTGTCATTTCGGCCTATAAACTCGATATTTCCATCGGGCAGCCAGCGGGCCAGGTCACCTGTCCGGTACATTGGCCCGCCGGGAAAAAACGGGTCAGGGGAGTATCTTTCCCTGGTAAGGTCTTCCCGGTTGTAATACCCACGCCCGACATTGGCACCGGCAATATACAACTCACCAATAACACCGATGGGTTGAAGATTTTTCTCTTCATCCAATATATATATTGCCGTGTTGGTTATGGGCTTACCGATGGACGGCCTTGCCGGGATTTCTCCGGCCGGCTCAAGGGTTAACGTCGTTACCACATGCGTCTCCGAAGGACCGTAATTATTGGTTAAATACACCCGGTTCTCGGTTAAATGTTTTTTAAGCAGCGGCGGTACGAACAATTGCTCCCCGGCGGCAATGATATGCCTGACAGACCCGGGAAACATTTCCGCGTATCCCGGTTCCGAAAAAATAAGTTTTAAAAACGCCGGCGGCCAGAACACAATACCTATTTTATTCCTCCTGATAAAATCCAGTAACCCGAATACGTCTCCTTTCAAATCCCGGTCCATCAAACACAACTTCCCACCGGATAAAAGAGCGGAAAAGATTTCCTGGGCAGACACATCAAACCCGATGGAGGAAAACTGGAGAATATCGGTATTGTAATCGATGCCGGTCTCTAAAAACTGGAAATTCAACAAATTCACCAGGTTCCGATGCTCCAACATGACACTCTTAGGTCCGCCGGTGGAACCGGAGGTGGAAATCAAATAAAGTAAGTCGTTGGTTTGGTTCACATGAACGGGATTATCCATGGGATGGGCTGCCGGCGCTTCCGCCGCATTATCCAGGAATACGATCTCACGGTTCATTTCCTTTAACCGGTTTTTATCTTTTCGCGATAAATAGGCAATGCCTTTGATTTCTTTTAATATTTCTTCGTCCGGCAGTTTCTTCCCGCTGCGGATCATTTTTCCTACCAGTTCTTCTATGATTAATTCGCCTTCTCCCAATACGGCCAGGTCGATATTGGGGTCCCGGAGCATGGAGATATAATCGCTGGTGGCATAAGGACCCCCGGAAATAATGGGCACATCGATTCCCCACTGGCGAATCAACGATACCGTACGGTGAAAAAACTCTTTATAAAAAGATAACGACCGTATGCCGATCAAATGAGGTTTAAATCCTGTTATTAAAGCGTTGAGCTCTTTATAGCTGTCAAAATCGATGCGGGATTTAGCTATTTTTCCCTCAACTTGCTGCGGGAATTTTTCATTGAGATAAGTCAGCAGGTACATTAAACCCAGGGGTTCTTCCACCATATCGTAAAGCATTCCCCGGCTGTCCCGGGTAAAAAACTGCGACAGGTCCAGGAACAATATACGCATGGCATCCGCAGCTTTTTCTTCCCGGGGGAAAAAGGCCCGCATTTTTTCCCGGAAACCCGGCACCTCCATATCGGCATCCTTTAATAAAACGGGATTTCCCAATTCCTGCCTGGAGATTCCCGCCAGCTTCAATATATCGTCAAAACTTTTGATGCTTGCGGGCAAATAACTGTCATATTTCTGGATTAATTCTTCTTCGGTCAGGGTTTTCATTTGCTGCGGCAATACGTGGAGCAACCGTTCTTTCGAGAGAATGTATTCATTCATAACCCGGGTTTGTTCCTGCCTGACAAAGGCTTTAGGATAGGGTAAGGTTTCGGGTAATTCATGGTAGGCCAGGTTCACCGAGGAATGAATGGCGGCTTCTGAAATCCCGTTTTCCAGGGCAATCCGGTACATATCGGTATTGGGGTAAATTTTCAATACGTGCACATTGGGAAAATGAATCCATTGGTATTTTTTTACAAAATCCAGGGTTTGCCGTGTTTCTTCTTCTGTTTCCGTGGGGAATCCCAGCATCAATTCCATTTCCAATATAACCTGCGGATATTTTTGCGTGAAATAACCGACATTTTCCTGGAATTTTTCCAGGTTTAGATTTTTATGAATCAATCGTTGTATCCGGGGAGAAACAGACTCGAGGGCCAGGGCCGTATTGACTGTTCCTGCGCTGACCATGAGATCGATAAACTCCTTTGCCAGGATATCGCCCCGCAGTCCATTGGGGAAAAATAACTGCAATCCCATGTCCTGCTTTATAATCATTTCCAGTAAACGGGTGCTGTTCTTTCTCTCCAGGTTAAAAATATCATCGATAAAGACAAATCTCCTGATACCGGCTTCAAAACACCGGCTGATCTCGGTAAAAATATTCTCCGCACTTCGGGCTACATGCGTTTTTGGCCATAATTTATGACAATAGGCACAATTAAACGGACAACCACGGCTGGTCTGGAGGGATACCGTACGTTTCCCCATGGCAATCCCGATAAATTGGTGATATGCTTCATTGTTCACCAGGGTCCGGTCAGGTATGGGAAGCCGGTCAAAATCCTTTACCTGCTCCCGGGGCCCGGTAAACACAGGTTCCACTTCCCTGGCGCTCAACTGCTTAAACGATGTAATGGCAAACGTATTTAATAGGTTACCTTTTGTCAGCAGCAGGGAAGCTGAACCATCGTTAAGGATTTGCCATACCCGGCTCTCCGGGTACCCCGGGTCTATGGGCAGGTAAGCCCCGCCAGCTTTCAAGATTCCCAGGATACCGATAACCATCTCCGGGGAAGATTCCACCATTATGGCCGCAATGGTGTTGGGTTTGACTCCCCTGGCTCTCAAAAAATAAGCCCAGGTGTTGGCTCTTTGATTAAGTTCCCTGTAAGTTACCTGCCGATCTTCGAAGATCAATGCGGTTTTATCCGGTGTCCGCTCCACCTGCTGCTCGAATAAGTGGTGCACCGGGTAATCGCCGCTGCCGGGATAATCGCGGGACGTATTATTAAAATCATATAATATTTGATTTTTCTCCTCTTCCATGAGAATACTTAACCGGCGGATCTCCAGGTGCACATGGGAAAGCGCTTCGGCCATTAGCCGGGTAAAATGCTTGATGATTAGTTCTACCGAACTTTTCTTGTAAAGCGCGGTGTTGTATTCCAGTTTCCCGTCGATTCTATCTCCAGTTTTCAGGAAGGAGACGGTCATCCCGATGCGGATATGCTCTAAATAACTTTTATCATGAATGTTTTCTACTAATACGGCCACATCGAACAAAGGAAAACCCATACCCGGGGACGATGATGCCAGGCCCAATTGTTCCGGTAAAATTTCCATGGGGTAACGGTAATGCTCCGCGGCCCGGATTATGGTTTCTTTTACCTGCAGCAGCAGGTCTTTAAAGGTTAAGTGTTCCCTAAGCCGATGCCGCAAGGGCAATATCCTGTTGATTAACTCGCCGACATCATCATCCTCCTGCCGGTAAATGGGGGCCCCGACAATAATATCCCTGTTACCGTTGTAATTATATTTATCCAGCAGTACTACCCACCCGGCTGCCAGGATCATGTGCAGCATATGGTCAACGTCATTACTTAATTTGATTAACATTGAAAAAATCTCACCGGTTATACTGAAACTCAGCGAACCCTGACCTTCCTGGAGTTCTCCGGGTGCCGATTCTTTAAAGTCATAAGGAAAGGTGGTTTTTACCAGGTCACCGGATAATTCCTCCAACCAGTAATCCCTCTCTTTTACATGTTGATCCGCGGCAATCGCAAGCTTATCGCCTATCTCTTCTCTTTTTCTCATAAAAATTCCTCCCTGGTTTCTTTTATTCCTGGATCAAAAATTGAATCCTTCCTGTACTTTTTGGGGAATAAGCAATTTTTTCTCCATCAACTGGTGGGAAATCTTGACGTCCTCCAGGGTGATTTCCTTATTCTCTACCACCCGGGCGGCGATTTCATTAAAATAACCCACAAATCGTTTTATCTTTTCCTTTTTAAAGAGTGCCGTACAATACATGAGTTTAAAGAGGAGCTTTCCCTGTTTCTCTTCGCCCATGAGATACATATCAAAGGAGGAAATATGCATTTCATATTCCAGGGATTTTAACTTCAAGCCGGGGATTTCTGCCCCGGGAATTTCCATGTTTTGAAAGGCAAAAAGGAGATCGAATATGGGATTACGGGCAGAATCCCTTTGCGCTGCCACCCGGTCCACCAACTCCTCGAATTGATAGTCCTGGTTTTCAAACGCTTGTAAGGTTCTTTCCCTGACATCGTTTAAAAATTCTTTAAAGGTTTTGGTTCTAACCGGGAAGTTCCTTATGGCCAGGGTGTTGACAAACATACCGATAATATCCTGCAGGACAGCATATTTCCGTCCGGCTGTCGGGGTCCCGATGACAATATCTTGCTGGCGGGTTAATTTGGCTAAGAAAAGGGTGTAGATGGCCAGCAGTACCATATACAGGGTGGCGTTTTCTTCCAATGCCAGCCGCTTCAATGCCGCGGTGATATCCGCATCGATCTCAAAGGGGACGGCGTCTCCCTCAAAGCTCTGTATCGACGGCCGGGGGTAATCCAGGGGCATGCCCAGTTCCGGTATCTTATCCCGGTATTGACTTATCCAGTACTCTTCCTGGCTTTTTACGGCTTCCCGGTATCGGTTACTGTTTTGCCATTGGGCATAATCTTTGTATTGAAGAGTTAACAGTGGTAACTGCTCCCCCCGGTACAATGCCGTAAAATCCTTTATAAAAATCCCGATGGAGGTGCCGTCGGAAATGATATGATTCATTTCCACCGTCAGGATATGTTTTTTATCTTCTATCTTCAGCAAACCCACCCGCAGCAGGGGCGCTTTCGATAAGTCAAAAGGCTGGACAAAATTTTTGATTATACCTGGAATTTGTAATTTGTAATTTGGAATTTGATTGTAATTTGTAATTTGGAATTTGTAATTTTCTTCATGTATCCTCTGGACCGGTACCTCTTCCACAGTTATAAACGAAGTCCTGAGACTCTCATGCCTGCGGATCAACTGCCGGAAGGTGTGTTCAAATTTTTCTTTATCCGCTTCTCCCTCCAGTTCAAATGCTTCAAACATATTGTAATTGATGGTGTGCGCCTCGATTTGCTGCACCACATACAATCGCTTTTGGGCAGAGGAAAGGGGATAATACTCCTTCTTTTCCACCGCTGTTACGGTACCGCGGTCAACTTCGGTTTCTCCTTTTATATACCGGGCGATCTCTTTTATGGTAGGTTTTGTAAATATATCCAACAACTTTATTTCTACATTAAACCTACGGTGTATTTTGGCGATCATAGTGGTGGCTTTTAACGAATGCCCACCCAATTCAAAAAAGTTATCATCCACACTTAAGGTCTCTTTTTCAACTCCCAGCAGCTCGGACCATACTCCTGCCAACGCATCTTCCACGTCATCCCGAGGTACTGTTTCTGTCTTATCCCTGTCCAGCGTATTCTTTGCCGGTGCAGCGGGTTCGGGCAATTGCTCCCTGTCCACTTTTCCACTGGGCATTAAGGGTAAATGGTCCAGCACCATAAATTTTGGTATCATGTAGGCAGGTAAATAATTACTAATCGCTTTCCTAATCTCTTGCACTTCGATTTGATCTACCACCACGTAAGCAAGGAGGTATTTTTCTTTTTTATCATCTTTCCGGACCACTACCACACAATCCTTTACCCTGTTGATGGATAATATTTTACTTTCGATTTCTCCCAACTCAATACGAAATCCCCTGATCTTTACCTGAAAGTCCTTTCGGCCTAGGAACTCGATATTACCATCCGGCAGCCAACGGGCTAAATCTCCGGTTTTGTAAAGACAGCTCATAGCTGATAGCTCATAGCTCATAGGGAGCTTCTCAGAACTGCCATCTTTATTCTCCCTCCTATCAGCTATGAGCCATGAGCCATGAGCTAAAACAAACTTTTCCGCTGTTAATTCCGGTTGGTTTAAATAACCCCTTGCCAGTCCTTCGCCGGATATACACAGCTCGCCGTATACTCCCACCGGTTGGATATTACCGTTTCTTGATAATATATATATACTGACATTGGCCATCGGTCTGCCGATGGGAACCACATCATCGGTTTCCACAGCGGAACAGTCGAAATGGGTGACGTCTACCGTGCTCTCGGTGGGTCCATAGGCATTGATCAACCGCGTCCGGTTTAATCGATGCAGAGTTTCATTAAATCGTTTCACCAGGCTCACACCCACCACCTCGACACCGGTCCATACCCACCTTAAACTGGCTAACTGCTTCACCAGGTTTTTCCGGTCCGCATAGTCCAACAACAGGGATAACATGGCGGGAATGAAATCGGCTGTGGTGACTCCATTTCTTGCGATGGTTCTTACGATTTGTCCCGGGTCTTTCTCACCCCCCGGCGCCAGAAAACATAACCTGCCTCCCGCGGGTATCCACCTAAACATCTCACACACCGACACATCGAAGACAAATGAAGTGGCCTGTAATATCACATCCTTCTCATTCAACCGGTATCTGTTCCGGACCCAATACAACCGGTTCATCACCGCGGAATGTTCGATCATGACTCCTTTCGGTTTCCCGGTGGTTCCCGAAGTATAGATGATATAAGCAAGGTTAGCAGGGCTTGTCGAGCTTGCAGGGGGTAGGGGGCAGGGGGCACCCACCTGACTCACCTTACTTACCTCACTCAATAAAACTCTGGCATTGCTGTCCTTCAACATATAATCAACGCGTTCCTGCGGGTAATCGGGGTCAATGGGCAAATAAGCGCCACCTGCTTTTAATATCCCTAATATGCCAATAATCATTGCCACGCAGCGTTCTTGCATAATGCCCACTATAGAACCAGGTTGAACCCCTTTTTGCCGCAGCATGTGTGCCAATTGATTGGATTCCTGGTTTAATTTCCCGTAGGTCAATTGAATCGTTTCTTCAACCACAGCTATTTTTCCCGGAATCCTGGCTGCCTGCTCTGCAAATAAACCATGGATTGTTGTCTCCCCGGGATATTCTGCCCTGGTGTCATTGAAATCATATAATATTTTTTTCTTTTCCGCTTCTGGTAATATTTCAAGCGCTGCCAACTCTTTCCCCGGATTGTCGATGATTGCCTCTACAATTTCCAGGAAATGGCGGGGCAGCTCTTTTATGATGGATTCCTCGAATAGTTCTTCATTGGTGGTAAATTCCACTTCAATTTCTTCAATGAATGTTATGCCGACAGTTAGATCATAATGAGTCATTTCAAATAGCGAATAAGAATCAACAGATAAAAACGATTTCTTGTTTCTCTCCAATAACACGTTATCCAACGGATAATTCTCTATAACAACAAGCGTATCGAAAAGCTCCTTTTCAAATCCCACTTCCCCATATTCCTTGATCTCCACCAGCGAAGCACTCTCATACTCTTCTCTTTCCCGCAGCTCCTTATTTAACCTGTACAAAAAGTCCTCGACCCTTTCATGACCATTGCTTTTTGTCCGTACTCTTAATGGTATCGTATTTATAAACAGGCCGACAATATCTTCTATCCCTTTAACATCCGACGGCCTGCCGGATACCGTGGTGCCGAAAACGACATCTTCGCTGTTGTTGTACCTCTGCAATAGGATACCCCAGGCACTGTAGAGCAAACAGGACATCGTTATCTTATGATTCTTTGTGAACATCTCTAATTTTTCTCTCACTGTCTTTGAAAAGCTGACTTTATAATGAAAATCCCCTGCTCCAACACGATTTATTTTCTTTCCTCTTTTCCTTTTGATTGAAAGTTCCGGAGTATCCTCGAAACCTTTTAAATAACTTCTCCAATATTTTTCCTGTTTATCCTTATCCTGCCTTTGCATCCAGTTTATATACTCTTTGTATCGATGCTTGGCCGGCTTTACCAGGGATTTTTGCCGTACCAGGGCATGATAAGATGAAAAAAACTCTTCTAAAATGATGCGATTACTCCAACCATCATATAGAATATGATGATTGCTTATGATCATTTCATACTTGTGCGCTGCAATTTTACACAGCGTGATCCTGAAGGGAACCGAATTTAACTTAAACTTCTCCTTTCTATCATTCTCTTTTATCTCCTCTACTAAATGTCTCCTGTCATTTATATCTTTACTTGAAAAATCGTGGAAAACAGGCTGGAGGTTGTACGTTTTTAGAATGACCTGGACAGGTTTTTTCACCTTCTCCCATCTAAACATGGTCCGCAGCATCTCATTTGTCTCCACCACAAAATTCCAGGCTTGCTTAAAACAATTAAAATCGATTTCCCCGGTTATGGTTAAACTTAACTGCTCAAAATAGTAATCCGTTTCATGGTCCTTTAAATAATGGAAAAGCATCCCCTCCTGCGTGGGGGTTAATGCAATAATATCTTCGATATTCTTGCGATTTATATTTTTTAATTTATTCATAGCCACTCCTATGGTTTTTACCACTTCCGTGGCGATTTTAGGTCAAATTAAAAATAAGATTGAAGCACTCCTCTTCTTCTTATATCTAAAGAAGCGCAATGGAAAGAACCGCCAAAGGTATTAAAGTTGACAAAAGGGCAGGGGATGGGTTTTAAGCCGAAGTTCTTTAATGCTTTTGTGATGGACTCCTCGTTTTTTTCCACGATGACTCTCTCATGATCCAGCATTAACACATTCATATTTATCCAGGGACTGGTCATATAAAGAGTATGGCTCTGGGGGATACATGGCTCAGGAGCGTATAATACATCCCAGGATTTAAACATTCCCGGGATTTTTAACACTCTCCGGGCATTTAGCAGGAGTTTCCCAGGGGCAAGAGGCATAAATGAGGCATCGATGTGCATGGGGTGCCGGTCATTCACCTCCAGTATATGTATCCGATACTTATCTCCCAGATGTCTCCGTAACCAATTGATGCCAAACTCATTGGTGACATGACTCTTTTGTACAAAAATATCCCGGCCGCACTTGATAAAATCCGCCGCATCAAAGGTGGGTTCAAACTCTGTGATTACATAGCTCATCTCCTGGTTTTCACCAGGCTCTTCATAATCATAATTATATAGTTCATCACTTAATTGAGGCTTCGGTGCTGTTGTCCACCTGGCTCCTTTTTTAAAATAATCTTTTATCAATCTCCTGAAGGCAAAACTCTCAAAATATCGTGCTCTCCATGCCATGGGGGCCTCGATGATCTCATCGCCTATTACCAGGAGCGTATCCCTGGGCATTGCCGCATACAGCCCTCCCGGAGATTGCCATCCCGGGGCTGAATAGGCGACATTATGATCCATCACATCCGGCCGGCGTACAATAACTCCTTCCGATTCCAAGATGTGAACAAATTCTTCGAGATCGTTTTTGGCAGCTTCGACTTGCTCTTTTGGAAACGGTTTTCCTCCGAACTCTTGATAAAATTTCCACTGCTTTTCAGGCAGAGTTGCCTTAAGAGATATGTGCCAGGAGGGTACCGAAGCCCCTTCGATGACTCCCACTATAACCTCTTCCAATGGGTCCCATTCATTATAACTGTTTACAATGGGAATGACATCCCTTTTGTTCTCCGTGTTCTCCAGGTCTATAGATATCTTTTTCATTTTTTCTCTGTTCTTAACTTATCTTATTTTTATTAACAAAATCCT
>WVZO01000158.1 GCA_011772425.1 Candidatus Aminicenantota bacterium | reverse complement strand
ATCCTGGCAAACAAGCTGGCCCGGAGGAGTTGAGAAAAGGAGGGAAATTAAAATGATCTTAACTATTTTGCATTTTATAGAACATAATTGGGATGTAATAATCGGCGTGTTTATATTGATTTTTATTATTTTTTATATTATTTATAGGTTTCCCAAATGGCAAACCAAAAGAATAATAGATTTCAAATCCAAAAGATGGGAAGCAGAAAACGAATTTCGTAGAACTTTAATCCAGGTGTTAGGTGGGTTAGTGGTAATACTCAGTCTTTTGTTCACCTGGGCAGAAATGAGGCAATCTCAAAGAAATTTCGAAAAAGGTCAACATATAACACGATTCAGTCAAGCAATCAAATTCTTAGGTGAAAGTAATTCTGATCAAAAGATAGGAGGCATATTTACTTTAGAACAAATAGCTAAAGAATCACCTGAAGAGTATTTAGGAACTGTTATTGAGGTGCTATCTGCTTTTGTGAGAAATGTTGGAGTAGATGATATAGATGTAGATACAAAAAAGCCCGAAGAAAAAAAAGGAACGAAGGGAGATAAAGAAAAGCCCAAAGATAAGAAAGAGGGAAATGAAAAAAAAGAAGAGGTGATCAAAGAGAAATATAAAATAAAACCTGAAACCCAGATTGCTATGACAGTATTAGGTAGGATTAGAACAATAGATAACAAAAAGCATTGGGAAAAATTGCCAAGAATTAATTTGCTTAAAGTTAAATTGAGAGGTGCCAACCTCATAGGCGCCAACCTCATGGATGCCGACCTTATTGGTGCCGAGCTCATGGGTGCCGAGCTCAGGCGTGCCAACCTCATAGGCGCCAACCTCACGGATGCCAGCCTCATTGGTGCCGAGCTCATGGGTGCCGAGCTCATGGGTGCCTACCTAGTGAATACCAACCTCATAGGTGCCAAGCTCAAGGGTGCCGGGCTCAGGGGTGCCAAACTCAGGTATGCCGACCTCATGGATGCAAACCTCATGGGTGTCGACCTCACCGATGCCAAAAACTTGAAAGTAGAACAACTCCTGAAAGTCACAACTCTCTATGGAGTTAAGGGATTACCCCTTGAGATGGAAAAAGAGCTAAAGGAAAAGAAGCCTCAACTATTTGAGAAGCCGAAAATAAGGTGAAGGTGCACTAAAACGTCAAAGAAAAAAGTGAAAGGCAAAAAATCTCTGACCCAAGGACTTTCTAACCTTTCGCCGCAGGCGATTTAAACTTGCCCGCAGGGCACCATTTTTAGTTGGCAGTTGGCAGTTGGCAAGTACAAAAAGAAGAAGTGGAAACCTTCTTTACTTTGTACACCTTGACTTTTAATCCCAATAACAATATCATGTTCGACATGAAATTGAATATCGCTGAAATTACACGTTCCTTTGCGCCCAAAATCAGGTACGTCGAAGTAGAAGGCCTCTTTCGCCTCTCCGATGAATTGAAAATTAACAATGACACTTTCTATGCAAAAATACAAGAATTAACAGGAAAAGCTTACCCCTCCTATAAAGACAAAACCGATACCAAATGGGAATATTTCTACCTGCCTATGAAACGAAAAGGCAGGCTCATTTGCCTTCCCTTCTCTATTGTTCTTTACAAGTCAGTGTATTACGTTTGGTTTCATGGGTTCAGCGGTTTCAGCTGGATTGCCGTAAATAAGGGAAAGGACAAATTTTATTATGAGGATTACCTTTTATTTATCGATGAATCCATCCGTTTTATCCCCTTATTAAAGGAAGCCGGTAACAAGATCATTGAACGCACCTTCCCTCTTGATTTGAGAAGAGGAAAAGTCAAAGGGAAATATATCCGGGAAAAAAACGATCTTATGCCGGAAAAAGAAAGAAGAGAAATCGAAGAAGCCTATAAAAACCACCTTGAAAAAAAGTTGACTATCAATGAAATTTCGTTGAACGAATATTTGAACACCGCTGCAATATGCTACCAGGCAGCTTTCGAAAAAGAAAAAACAAAAGCCCTTACTCCCCTGGAAATGTATAAAAAATGGGCAGATAAACGAGACGGCGGTATGCTGGATATCGATGATCCCAATAGTAAAAAAGAATATATGGAATGGCTCAATTCAGGTAAATGGAGTGGGTCCCATCCGTTTGAAATTGTGTACAGCTTTATCGAACTGGGGATTCATCTCTATCCACCGCGTCTGGATAAACCATTTTTTGGAATTTCCGTATCCTTTATTCACTTAACCGGACCTTTTGTTGATATGGTGGTCAACCTCATTAAACACAATGTTCCCTTCGAAGCATATCACCTGGATGAGGCATTGGACTACTTAACAGGAGAGAGTTATATCAATGTGAACGTAACCAGCCTGGATTCATTTCATTATTATCCGTCAAGAGAAAACAGGAAAAAATACTTTCCCCATATTCAATGGGATAAGATCGAAACAGTAAAATTCAAATAAGCCTTCGGCAAGCAGTAAAAAAAAGGTGACGGTGCGTCAAAATGTCAAAGAAAAAGTAAAAGACAAAAAATTTCTGACCCACTTATTTTCTAACCTCTCGCCGCAGGCGATTTAAACTTGCCCGCAGGGCACCTTTCTAATTGTCAATAGTCAATTGTCAATTATTAATTGTTAATGAAAGATTTTTAATAACCTTGCCCGCAGGGCACCCTTTTTAAGCTGAACTCTCCTACCGCACGGGCACTCTGAAAAATCTATTGCCCTCCGTGCGGATCTACTAAACCATATTTTTATCTCCAGGATGGGCAGTAATATCTGTGAGCTAAAAAAACGTTAAGCCTGCCCATCCTGAAACTCCTATAAAACTCTATCAGAACTTTTTTTTTGCCTCCGGCGGCCCTCCGGGGGGTCGCTTTTGAAAAAGCTCCGCAAAACTTTTCATACACGGTCAGTCTGGGTTACGTGGCTTAATTCATCGTGCCCCATTCAGTCCAAAAAATCCCCTCTTGAGAGGGGTGGCCGCGAAGCGGTCGGGGTGTGTTAGTCTCTCTTCCTTCCTATTGCCAACTGCCAACTGACTTCGTGCCTTTGTGGCTAAAATACTATTTTCTCTTCACCCTTAAAGTCCACGTCTCCTGGCCGGACTTAAGAATTACCACCGCTTTCTCGATCCTGACCACCAATACTCCCTCAATTGTGTCACCTTCCTTAAGATACCGGTCGTTTATTAACGCAACACGCCGGTCAGCTTTAGCAGACCAGAGAATTCCATTGAGAATAAACTCAGGGCGTTTTGTTTCCTTTATTAATTCCTTATGATCGTTTGTTTTTTCAGCAAGCTTTTTGTCAGCGGCTGTCTGGCTGCCTTCTTCCACGCGATTACTGTCGGGCTGCGGCAGCCGCCCTTTTTCCGGAAATACCGGTTTTGTCGGACGCGTCGATGGCTCACCGGCGGCTGCCACTGGTTTCACTTCCCCGGGCGAATCTTTTTTTAACTCCTTTTTTAAAGTCGGCGCTTGTTGAGGTATATGTGTTAAGGCCGGCTTTTTAGGAGACGTATCCTGTTTTTCTATCATAGGAGGTTGCTTATTTAAGTTTATGACTATCCACGCGGCAGCACCCAGCAGCAATACAGTCAATACGATAAAAAGTAACCGGTTAATTCCCCGGGGAGATCTGGCTCTCCGGGTAACGATCCGCCTCATTTTTATTTTCTCTGCACCGGTTTCTTGTTCCCGGGACATGGAGTCTTCATCGAGTTTTTTTAATGCCCTTAATATAGAACTCAATTTTCAATACTCCTTCATTCCTTTTTTTTATCTCCAGGGGAATCGTTTAATGACCGGATATGGGGAATTTTTAATTCTTTTTTTTCATTGTAAATGACAATTTTCGTTTTTGCCCCCACGATGCCGTCAACCACGATGCCGTGCTTTTCCTGGATTTTTTTTACAGTTTCCCTGGTGAAGTCATCATACACGTAATCCAATTTTATCTCCTTGAACCCGATATCCCGCAGCAGCATTTTCAGGGTAAAAACAGATTCTTTTGGGGCATCGATGGGAATTTTTCCCCTGTAATTGAAAAAATCTTTCCAGAGGATATAAGCGTTCCCGGACCAATATGATTGCATTTCCGCCGGTTTTACACTTATGATTTCATTTTTTTCTCCACCTTTGAGAATAATTTCATTTTCAGTCATTTTAATAATAGTAAGAAACCGGGGGGAAATTGCACCCGGAGGCAAAAACTCCAGGACAGCAGGGAGGTTTAATTTTTTTATCAGGTCCCAATCGTTGTTAACCGCCAGGATTTGGAAGTTATTCCGGGCAGCGGCAAACTGGAAAAAAGCTCCGTTTTCATCGATATTGTTCAGGTATTGATTCAGCCTGGGAGTTGTTTCCCACAGGGAAAGGGCTGTTTTTACGGCAATAAACCTGGATGAGCGGCTCGTTAAATTCCCCAGGAAATCTTCAAATGTCCAGGAAGTTTTTGTCATAGATACCTGATCCCCGGCTGATTTTTCCTCAACCACCGTTCCGGGTTTAAACACGGGGGGCAGCTTGAACAAAACCATGGTAATAAGAGCCAGGCAAAACAAGACGATAAAGCCGGTAAGCACTCTGCCTTTGGTAAAGATGCGGTGTGTGTCTCCTCCCCTGGCATTCAATTCCTTTATCGAGCTCCTGGCAATACTCCCGGTAACCTTACGCCGGTTAAACCCGAAGGCAGTCAGAAGAGCCCGGTCGCAAACGATATTGATTAACCTGGGGATACCACCGGAATATTTATAGATCCAGTGATATGCCGACCCGGTAAACTTATCCTCGGTTTTTTTAGAGGCGATATTCACCCGGTGGCGAATGTACTCCCTGGTCTCTTTACGGCTGAGAGGAGTCAGGTACCAGCTTAATGTTATTCGCTGCCGCAACTGCCTGAGGTCGTAGGAATCAAGCATTTTCTGCAATTCGGGCTGGCCCACCAGGATAATTTGCAGCAGTTTGCTGGTATTGGTTTCCAGATTGGACAGCAGTCTTAATTGTTCCAGAACCTCTTTGTTCAAGTTTTGAGCCTCATCGATCAGAAGGATGGCATTTTTCTTTTGGGATTTTTTCTCCATTAGAAAAACATTTAAAGTATCGATAAGGTCTTTGGTATTATCGGCATCCGCAGGAATACCGAATTCATCGTTGATGGCCCGTAATAACTCCAGCGAATTGAGCTGGGGATTGAAAATATAAGCCACTTCGGAGTTTTCATCCAGGTCTTCCAGGAATGCCCGACAAAGGGTTGTTTTCCCGGTTCCCACCTCCCCGGTGATTTCCACGAAACCATCGCCGTGAGAGATGGCATAATTGAGATGGGCAATCGCCTCCTCGTGACTCCTGCTCAGGAAAAGGTACTTCGGGTTAGGAACCAGTTGAAACGGTCGCTCTTTGAATCCGAAAAAATTGTCATACATGCTTTATCCTTTTCCTTTTTCCGGTTATTTGCAGGAGAAAGTGAAATAAATTTTTCATGCTCCTTTTTTATCATAAACTGGCTCATTTTGCAAGATCAGGAATTGGGGTGAGGCGAAAAACGACCTAGGCCATGGAACTCATAATCATTTGCATTTTGGCTGCCAACTGCTTCATATGGTAAGGTTTTTGAATGAATCCTTCCGGCCGGATGTCTCTAAACCGGCTCATGGTTTGTTCCTCTGTATATCCACTGGAAATAATAATAGGGATATCCTTTTTGATACGTCTCAGTTCATGGAACAATTCCACACCATTCATTTGAGGCATGGTGAGATCAATGAAAACGCAGCCGATATCAGGTCCCTGTTCCCGGCAAATCTCGATTGCTTCCCGGGCATTGGACGTTGTAATAGCATTGAACCCCAGCCGGGTCAGCATTTTTTTGCCTACATCCAGGACCATTTCTTCATCATCTACCATAAGAACGGTTCCCCTGCCCTGCCACTTATCTACAAAACCCGGCTCTGTGATTTTCTTTTGAATTTTTTCCTGGCTCTCAAGAGCGCGAAACAACACTTTTACCGTGGTGCCTTGACCGGGTTGACTATCCAAAAGAATCGCTCCATTGTGAGCACGGACGATCCCCAACACAACAGCCATTCCCAGTCCACGCCCTGGAAACCTGGTAGTAAAAAACGGATCAAAAACCCGGTTCAGGGTCTTTTTGTCCATACCACAGCCGGTATCAGACACCTGGAAATAAACATAATCTCCATCGGGTAAATCCTCTTTTTGAAAGGGTGGTTGAAAATGGTGGCGTTCACAAAACATGGTGCCGGTAGATAGTATAATAGAGCCTTTGGTGTCACCAACGGCCTCGGCAGCATTGGTCACCAGGTTAATAATTACCTGGCGAATCTGGGAAGTATCCCCTTTAAATAAAGCAGGTTTTGAAGCGGGATTGAATCGCAGCACTGCCTTCTTTGAAAGCGCCAACTCCAGGATTCCCATCATGTCTTCGACTATTTCCGATATGTCCGTAACTTGCATATCCATTTTTCTCTGCCCCACATAAGTCAACATCAGGTTGCTTAACTCTGCCGCATGTTTGGCTGCTTTTTCAGCATTTTGGATGTTTTGTCTTGATGAAGAATCGGCAGGTAAACTGTCTAATACCAGGTCCAGGTTTCCCAAAACTACCATCAGGAGGTTATTGAAATGGTGAGCGATACTTCCGGCCATCACGTTAAGGCTTTCAAATTTCTGGGCTTGCTGGACCTGGGCTTCCAGTTTTAATCGCTTTTCTTCTTCCTGCTTACGTTCGCTGATATCGAGATGTGTTCCCATTGCCCTTAAAGGACGCCCATCTTTTTCACGCTCAACCACTTTACCCCAATTAAGAATCCACTTCCACTCCCCGGATTTGGTCTTTAAACGATGTTCTACCTTAAAAAAAGGAATCCGCCCGGCTTCATGGTCTTTTGCAATTTTATTAACCAGGGGTAAATCATCCGGATGGATGAGACTTTTCCAGATATCTACCTCTGAATTCAACTCATCCAATGTATAACCGAGCATTTCTGCCCAACGTTCATTGCGAATCACCTTGCCGGTGACAAAATCATGGTCCCACAAACCAAGTCCTGCGCTTTCCAATGCCAGTTCCAGCTCTGCAATCCTCTGACGCAGCAGTTTTAATTCGTCCATAAGCTGTGATCTTGTTTTGGCTTTTTCTTTTCCCATTGTCCCTCCCTCTTACCTGCTTCCTTTTTATCCACTTTATCCCGGTATATTTTATGCATTTTTTCGTTTATCAACCGGTAATAAAACATCTTAACTTACCTCTCCTGTTAAGTTTCGGTTTAGAAAAAGAAAACGTAACACAAAACCAAGCAAAGTTCAAGTTAAAAATAAAAAAAAAATCAAAAAATGTTACCCCCTTTTAAATAAAAGTTTTTGCGGGCAGTAGAGCGGTAACAATAAAACGGAGAGCGGTTCTCAGACGGAACCTTATTTTTATATAGGCCAGGTAACCGCGAAAGTATAATCTTGCCCGGAACCGATGGCGGAAGCGGTCCGGCCAAAAAAGAACCCGGCCCTGGCGTTCTATCCGGGTGACCACGCCAAGAATATTTTCCAGGGGAATGTGGGAATCTGTTTGCCGGAGATTGTCTCCCCGGATGAAAAAAGTGCCATGTTTTTTCCGCACCACCCGATGAATCAGCAATTGGTTTGACCGGGGATGGCGAAAAGCCACCACTTCGCCCACAGAGGGTGGGATTTCTTTCAAAGGAGAGATGGTAATCACATCATTATTGCGAATGGAAGGTTTCATGCTGAAACCGGCAGCTTTGAACCGGAAGTTTGCCCCTTTCTCATGAACAGTGTGAAGCAGTTCTATCACCTCTGTACTGGAAAGAGAAAGCCCCTCTTTTTTTTCCTCGGCAGACACTTTTGATGAAACGTCGACTTTCTCCATTTTTCATTTACTCATATTTTAACTCACTTCCTATCTTTATATTTTAACCTATTTATGGAAAAATCGCCAGGAAAAGAACATTTTCGAGCAGTGAATCGATAATAGCGGTGAAGAACATCAGTCGTCAGCTAATTTTGCTCATGCACGAGCTAAATTTGATGTCCAGGAATTTCTATAAGTCTTTGATAACAAAGGTTTCCAGGTGTTATCCTGGCCCGGCACTTTTTCTTCTTTTTTCTCTACGTTCTACGCTCTATGCTCTATGCTCTACCCCCTTTTACTAATGCCCTGGAAAAGTTTGCAAAAAAAACGTTTTGGTAAAACGTCTTCAACGTGTGAAAGTGGCTATGCCGTGCAAGTGGGTGGGGTCGCCGACCCCTTTTGACAATATCTTCCTGGTGTGGTATCTTTATTCCTTGTAATTGTCAATAATCAATTGTCAATTGTTAATTGGGGCTGACTATGAAGGTATTTATTTCTTCCACTTATGAGGATTTGAAGGAATACAGGGAGAGAGCCATTGAGGTGGTGAATCGCTACGCTTGCCAGCCCGTGGCAATGGAATTTTTTATGAGTCAACCGCAAGAGCCGACTGAAGTCTGTAAAGAGAAGATCGAAGAATGCGACATCTTTGTGGGTATCTATGCCCACCGGTACGGTTTTGTGCCCAAAGGACAAACCAAATCCATCACCGAACAGGAATACGAACTGGCAAAAAAATCAGGCAAAGATTGCCTGTGTTTTATTGTTGACAAAGATCATTCATGGAAACCTGCTTTTATCGAGTTTGAGAAACGAAAGGAATTGGAGGTGTTTTTAAAGGATGTCAGGGAGCAAAATATTGTCTCCACTTTTACCAGCACATCGGATTTTGAGATAAAGCTTTCCACCTCCCTGGGGAAGTTAATGGCAAAGCAAAAGGCAGAAAAGGAGAGAAAGAAGGAGAAACCGATTCCTGAAATTTGTATTCCTTTCGCACCCACACCGTTTATTGCGCATCCTTATCCGCTGCCGGAGCATTTCACCGGCAGGGCAGCGGAAATGGCTGAACTTTCCAACTGGTTTTATAATGAAAAAAAACCGGTGTTGGTGATGGAAGCCATCGGTGGCATGGGCAAAACCGCCCTCACCTGGGTCTGGATGCAAAAGGAAATTAATGAAAAGGCTGTAGAATTGGACGGCGTCTTCTGGTGGTCCTTTTACGAAGCACCTTTTGAAACATTTCTTATACAATTGGCCTGCTATTTAAACGTATTGAAAAAAGAGGACAGCCATGGAAGCGTGTTGTCCGCGGACCTGGCCCAATTGCAGGCAGCGCTGCATAACCGCAAGTTCTTGCTGGTGCTGGATGGATTGGAACGGGCTTTGCGGGGTTATTCGGACATGTCTGCCATGTATATCCAGGAAAAGGGATTCGAAGGTGACAAAATCGCCGAGGCTGAATGGGATAAGCGGCAGAGGGAACCGGTACATCCATTGGCTGCCCGGTTTTTACAGCACCTGGCATCAACAGGAAGTCTATCCAGGATTTTGATTACCACACGTCTCTTTCCCACGCCACTCGAAGAGCTTTCCGGTGTCAAACATATCTTTTTGAAAGGGCTTTCAGAGGTAGATGCGGTGCGGTTTTTACGCAGCGAAGGTGTGAAAGGGACCCGTGCCGAATTGGAACAGGCGGGAAACGTCTACGACTTTCACCCATTGATGTTAAAGCTGTTGGCTTCTTCTATCAAACGCAGCAGGACAAAAGATATACAGGAAGCCTTTCGCCTCAATCTCATCGATCAAAAGGACCCCCATTTTTACGATGGCATCCCGGAATACGAGATGCTCAAGCGCGGAATGACACAGGAGGAGAGAGTTCAGAATGGTTACTGGGTTGCGTATAAGATAGCCGATGTTTTGGAACAAAGGAAGTTAGAAAAGTGAAAGAAAGAAAATTCCAAATCCCAAAGGGAGTGGCACCCCCAGCCGAATAGAAATTCCAAATTCCAAATTCAAAATTACAAACAAGAAAGGTGCCTTATGGGCATATTTGTTAACGCCTTCGGCGAAGAGTACACAACGGCATTTTTAAGCCCTATAAGTATTATTTTTTGCCTGTCACCTTTCCTTTTTTTGTGCTTTGATTCTTTTCTTCCATCTTTTGTGTTTCCTCCCCTGCTCTTTTTATCATCTTATCTGTTTCTGTTTCATCAAGAAGTTCAGATGGTTCTGCTGCTTCTAATTTATCTTTAACCCATTCAAATACAGTATCAGCAAGGCTTAACGCTTCCTGGAATTCCTCTTTGGTAACCGGATCTTCCTTTCCTGGATACCTTGTTCTGACAGCATATACTGAAAGTGACGCCGATTTCTTGATTTTATCCGGAACTTCAATAGTATTATCTTCTAATGTTTTTATTAAAGTGCCGATATCGTGTGTCCACTCAAATTCAATATTTTTAAAAACCATAAGCCCTTTAAGAGCTTTCTCTACTGACTGCTGGCAGTCAAAACACATATCTTCATATAAAATATGAATATTGCGCGAAAAGCTATCGACTCGTGCCCGTTCGAGATTACTTCTTGAACGCTCAAGCCATTGTTGGTGCAGTGGTTTCTCTTTCATAAATTGCTTTCCCGTATTTATCCACCTGGTTATAAATGAGATATTGGTTATCTTTAAGGCGTTCAAATTCTTCCTCTGTCTCCACAATCAAATCCACCGGAATGCCAATACCCTCTTTTGCCATTAAGTAGTACAATTCTTTTTCCATTTCCCTGGTATTTTTCCCGTTTTTTACAAGGACAAAGATATCATAGTCGCTTCTTTTATTGGATTTACTCATTGCCCGTGAACCAAATAGAAATATCTTTTGGGGAAATATAGTGCTAACAATTACATTTACAATCTTTGCAAGCTCTTTATCCTTTATTTGCATGTTCTAAATATATTATTAAAACAGCTTTATGTCAACAGCAAAGGCAATCAAAATCATCTTTGACTTTACTTTCCCTCTATGGTATCTTTATTCCTTGTAATTGTCAATAATTAATTGTCAATTGTTAATTGGGGTTGACTATGAAGGTATTTATTTCTTCTACTTATGAGGATTTGAAGGAATACAGGGAGAGAGCCATCGAGGTGGTGAATCGCTACGATTGCCAGCCCGTGGCAATGGAATTTTTTATGAGTCAACCGCAAGACGCTGAAACGGTATGTGATAAGGAAGTCCAGGAGTGCGATATTTTTATCGGTATCTATGCCCACCGGTACGGATTTATGCCCAAAGGACAAACCAAATCCATCACCCAACAGGAATACGAACTGGCAAAAAAATCAGGCAAAGATTGCCTATGTTTTATTGTTCTTCTGCGGCCAGGTGCTGCTGGAATCGAAAGAACCTCAAAAATTGCTGGGATTAACAGCCGCAGAACACCTGCAAATAACCAAAGAATACGCCCTGGATGTGTCTCAATTCTCCGATCTCTATCAATCAGAGGACCCCCATTTTTACGATGGCATCCCCGAATACGAGATGCTCAAGCGCGGCATGACTGAGGAGGAGCGAGTAAAAAACGGATATTGGGTGGCATACAAGATAGCCGATGTTTTAGAAAAGAAGTTAGGAAGGTAAAGGGAAAAAAATTACAAATTCCAAATTACAATGACCGAAATTACAAACAAAATAGGTGCCCTACGGGCATATTTGTTAACGCCTTCGGCGAAGAGTACACAGCGGCATTTTTAAGCCCTATAAGAATTTACCTATCCACAAGCCGGAACCAAAAAGGCTATTATTCACCGCAGAGCACGCTGAGAACGCAGAGATGTTTTTTGTTATAAAATTTTTTCTCCGCGATCTCCGCGGTCTCTGCGGTGATTTTTCCCCTGCCACTCTATTTACCCTCCATATATCCTACCGGATATAAGGGAGTTATCTCCCCTAGAAAAAGAATTATCTCCGGTAGAAAAATATTTTTCTCCGGTAGAAAAGAATTTTTTAAGTGTGGATATGAAAAATTTCAACCTTGACTTGGTGGAATTTACCCTGGAGTCTGATTTTTTTACACTAGCCGGATTCCAGTGGCAAGAATGGGACTGAAGTGCCGCCGATTATCCATGACCTCACCTCAACCGGATATGACCAATGCACACTGTAATGCACAATTCATTGCCCTGGTAAATGGGTTTAACACACTGCCAGGATTGAGATGTCACTGAGAAATCACGATCACGTGATAACATGGTCTGAAGTAAAAAAATTTTTGTATGTTGTATTGCGTTATGGGCAAAAATATTTTAAAATATAGGTAAGATGAATACAAAGGCTATTAAAATACTAATCATAGAAGATGAAATCGCGTTGCGGAAATCCTTGAAAAAATTAATCCAATTGCGAGGATACCAGGTGGATGAAGCAGCGGATTTCACTTCTGCCGTCAACCAGATCCGCTCTCACAATTATGATATTTACTTGTTGGACTTAAAACTCCCTGATGGACACGGGCTTCAACTGCTCAAGAAATACCCCGGGAAAATGCAGGCGCGAACGATTATTATGACCGCGCATGCCACAATCCCCAGTGCAGTGGATGCCATCAAAAGCGGCGCCTATTACTACCTGGAAAAACCCCTGGAAGAAGAACTGTTGTTCATCCAGATCGAAAAGATCGTGGAGATCGCCCAATTAAAACAAAAAAATCTCTCCTTCAAAAATGAATTGATCTCCCAGCATTCATCCGACGAAATCATCTACAAAAGCCAGAAAATGGCTGAAGTGGTTTCCATGGCCAGGGAATTCGCAAAAACCGACGATACGGTTTTACTCCAGGGAAATACCGGCGTAGGGAAGGAAATAATCGCCAAATTCATTCACAAGAACTCAAAACGAAAAGAAAAAGAATTTCTACCCATCAACTGTTCCTCTATCCCGGAGCAGCTGTTTGAATCGGAATTGTTTGGATTTAAAAAAGGTGCCTTTACCGGTGCTTCTGAAAATTACAGCGGGCGATTTCTCCAGGCAGACAAAGGCACCCTGTTCCTGGATGAAATCGGCGAAATTCCAATGCACTTGCAGGCCAAACTACTGCGAGTCCTGGAAGATGGAGTGATTTATCAATTGGGAAAGAAACAACCTCAGAAAGTTGATGCCCGCTTAATCGCAGCCACCAATAAAAACCTCTGGGAAGAAGTCCATGCGGATCTGTTTCGAAAAGACCTCTATTTCAGGCTGACAGAAAGCATGATAACCATTCCGCCACTTAAAGAAAGAAAAGACGATATCATGCCGCTGGTCTGGCATTTCATCTCAGTATTCAATGATCTATTCGACAAAAAGATAAACCGAATTAAAAAAGAGGCAGAATCGTATCTAATGGAATATCCATGGGAAGGAAATGTGAGAGAACTAAAAAATGCCATTAAAAGTATTTTTTTACTAAAAAGCAGCGACGCCATCAGCCTCAATGATATACTAATGTCTCTTCATAAGGATGAAAAAAATTTTGGAGAAACTTTTGTAACACTCCAGGAATATGAACTCAAGTATATCAAAAAGGTCCTGGAAGCCACCAATTATAACGTTAAGAAAACAGCCAGGATCCTAGAAATCTCAAGAGCCAGGCTGTACAGGAAACTTAAACTCTTAGATATAAATCTCGAAAAGGAGTTTGACAGCGTAACCGAAGCCGAAACAGAAACAGAAAATGAAAACCCTTAATACCTGACTAAAAATGTTTAAAAAAGACTATAGCAAATTGCTGGAACAAAGTCTGACTGAAATCGAAAAATTGAATTATTACGAACAGTTTTTCGATTTGTTCCCGGACTTTTTCGTTAAACATCTCCCGGTTTCGGAATTATCTCTTTTCCTGTTAAATAGACAAAAAACCGAGTTCATTGCCTATCATGAAGGCAAAAATACACAATTAGAACTTGACCCGGTGACACCGAACTCAAATCTAATCATCTATTTGAAAAATTCAAAAAAAACAATCGTTGTCAAAGATGAAAAACCCTCGAGAATACGCTATCTGCAAAAAGCTAACCCCGATCTTTTTGAAACGATGACTGTGGAGGTCATCATCCCCCTGTTTTCTATGAATGAACTTCACGGTTTCATCGTGATAAAAGCCGACAGCAAAACCTATAAAGAATTGGAACATATCACCGGCTTTTTCAAAATCTTTGCCAACATCCTCATTCCCCTGGTTATTTGTGAACGCATCCAGGAGGAAAGCAACCGGAACTATTACAAGATATACCGGATGGACCGGTTGGCAATGGTGGGAGAACTGGCCGCCTCCGCTGCCCATGAAATCAAAAATCCCCTGTCCGGGATATCCACGTTTCTCAAATATTTCACCGAATTGCCAGACTTTAAAAAAGAAGATATTATCGATGAATTAGAAATTATGAAACAATCCGTCCAGCGGATCGATGAAATTGTAAAATCATTCCTCAGTTTTTCCAGGTTTAAAAAAAGGAAAATAGTCAAACTCAGTCTTGGCGAAGCCATTGAATCCTCTCTTCAATCCATCGCCTTAAAAATTCCCGCCGCTGTCAAACTGGCAAAAAAAATAGACGAAGATTTAACAGTTGAAAGTGATCTTCAGCAGCTCCAGCAGGTGCTGGTTAATATATTATTCAATGCTATTGAAGCCATCGATAAAGAAAAAGGAGAAATCGTCATTTCTACCTATGTATCCGGTCAAGATCAATTGCCCTCTAAAGAGTTATTTAATATCTCAATTAAAGACAACGGCCCCGGCATTGATGAATCCTTTAAAGAAAAGCTTTTTCAACCCTTCCAGACCACCAAAGAGGAAGGCACCGGTCTGGGATTGTATACCTGTTACGGCCTGATGAAATCCCTGGGGGGCACCATCAAAATCAACAGCAGCAAACGGGGAACCGAAGTCCTGCTCTCACTTCCCTATTCCTTTGACGATGAGATAGACGAGTAATTTATTAGCGCTCTGAAAGAAACTGGAAGTAGAGTTCCTTGAGACTTAAATTTTTCATCTTTGCCGCTTTCAATTCCAGTAAGAGTTTTCCCTTTTTCATAAAACCGATGCGGTCACCAATCTCCGGTGCAAAAAATACATCATCACTGAGGTATAGAACAGTACCCCCATCCTTTTTAAGGCGGTAAATGCTTTTCTTAAATTCAAGATTATAATCAAGAGGCATACCTTTAACAAAGTCCCGGATAATGTAATTCTTACTTCCTTTAAGCCTAGCCAGGGAAAAAAGAATTCGTCGCCACTCCACCTCTTCAATCTCACCGATTCGTTTTTGGGAAATTTCTTCCATATTCAATTTTATATAGAGTTCTTCAAACTCATCTTCGGAAATATTCATTGTTTTTTTGAAAAATGACATAATATGACCGGCTTTCATATCCCGGGGCCACAGCCCGGCGCTGTCTAAATAGACCAATTGTTGATTCGCCTTATTCCAGTTAGACAGTATATTCACATTGTCGACTTCTACCGTTCCTCTAAAATCCCTTTCCAACCCCGAAAAAATATTAATCAAGTGTTTAAGGGTAGAATCCCCGGAAGAAAGCAGCACAAAGGCTTCCCCATTATCGATGTGAAGGTTTAACTGGCTAAGTTCAGGAATTTTTTTTACCAGGGATAAATTTTTTATTCTTATCATTGAGTCACACGTCACACATCACAGCCGCAGCGATCGTTTAAAGCGACCATAAGATATGATTAACAGTCCCACAATAAAAAACAGGTTCAATAGTAAACCCTTAAAAAAAACCCTGGGAACCCGGCTTTTGGCATAAAACAAATTTTGGTCATCCTTTATAAAGGACTCTACCTTTGAATAATCTGAATAATACCGTTTATTGATGTAATACCTTATAAATTTCTCTTTGAGTTCCAGGATATAAGAAAAAAAATCGATAAAGCTCTCATACCCTTTGCTGCTGATCTCATCGCTGGCAGATAAATAGAAGGTGGAAGGAAAAAGGGATGACAGGGTTTGAAAATGGCGAATATTTTTTCCCATTTGTCTCTCCAATTTCTTTTCAAATGCCTGGATTTTCTTGAATTCGTTCTCCATGTAGCTCTCAATCTCTTCTCTCACCGATTCGATATTTTCTTCGGTGGTAAATCCCATCTCTGCATAAACACGTTTTTCAAAATCCATCAATACTTTTAATTTTTCCAGTTCCAATTGGTAATTGGATACCATATTGTCGGCTCTCCGGGAGGTGACGGAACTCACAACCCCCGGGACCAGGAAAACCAAAACAAACCACGAAACCACCAAAATAACAAACCCCGTAAACCTGGATTTAAAGGAACCGGCAATGGTCCCCAGGGTAAAAAAGAATACCAGCATCAACATCAATATCCCCAGGTAAATGGCCATGTGAGTATAATCGTTGGGAGTTAATCGTATATTATTGAACACCAGGAAAAGCCAGGAAATTACCGCCGTAAAAAGGAACAGGAAAAAAATAATCACCATTCGTGAAAAAACAACGCAAAAGAATAGTCTTCGATCACTGGTAAACCCATGCATAAATCTCAGGTAATCTTTACTGATCATGGACTCGTAACCGAAATAGAGAACCAGTAGGCTGCCCAACAGCAGCATGATCCCGGAAAAATCCTTAAATCCACCGGACTTCTCAGCAAATAGCCTTCTGCCTTTAAAGGAATTATATATTTTTAATCGCTCCCCGGCATCCACATTAGAAGTCAGTTCCGATATGGTACTGGAATTGACAAAATAGGTATTCAGGGGAGAGGGAATAAATAAGATTCGGAACCCGTAGGAACCGTATTGACCGTAATTGAGGTACTGGTTCACCTTCAATAATTCAAAGTCCTGGAATTCTTTCTTATTGTTGATGATATGTTTATAGTCATTGATGCCAATCTGGACAAAATAAAGGGCCAGGAGCGCCACCAGCAGGTACAACAAGATGTTCCTCTTATTAAACAATCGCTTCGACTCCAGTATGTACATTGCTTTGATTATCCTCATACATTAATTTTAAATCATTTTCCCTTTACTTTCCAGTGATTTCATAAAAGATTTCCGCCGTATACTGTCCAAAGAGGAAGGTATCGGAATAAATCCGGTTTGCCCGCCAAACATCCGGCATGTCAGGCAGTGTGTCCGCATCAACGGCAGATTTGAGTAGGATTAAGAGGTCCAGGATTTGCTGCGTATCCCAATATAATTTGTAATAAACTCCCCGCACATCACCGCTTTGCAAATAAGCTTTCACGTCACTATATATAACACTGTTCAACCCCTTACTGTCTCTAAATGCAGCATAATCAAAAACAGCCAATTGCTGGAGAACCGTCTGATCATAAGGTGTGCTGTCGGCAAGTGCGGTAAGCTCGCTGTATTTTGCCTGTGCATTCTGCATATTCACCACAGCGCAATCGATAATGGATTGAAGCCCGGCAAAATCGGTACCCTCAAGATCCGACATCTCAACCTTGTTTAAAAATAAAAACATATCGGAATGGGATTTTAAAAAATATCCGGCAGCTTCCACCACATACGTCTCCATCTGCCCACGGCTTTGCTCTTCAAAGCTTGAATCCGAATAGTTCATCACTATTTTGGCCACCGCTTGCACGTTAAAAGCAAGCACAACTAAAGTCCCCAAACAAACCTTTAAAAATGATAATCTTATTTGCCTCATGACTCACCTCTTTTAGATTTCATATTTATTTTAGGTTCTATGGTTTGTATTAGTGGGCTTTTGATCTTGCTGTAAACTGTAAAGCACCACGTTTTAATTACCATATGAACAACCTCCGCTTTTCATATGCAATATTTATGCCAATCTCAGCAGGAATTTGCGAAAGCCGCTTCTAAAAAGGATTTAGAGCGTTTGAACCGGTTGACAGAAAAGAGGTATAAGGCGGGCGAAGTGACTCGTTATGGAACACTTTTGGCAAGGCAGTTTTAAGATTTATGCCGTTGAGGCTTTAATATAGGGCATTTCTATTGCTTAGCGGAGAGTCTCATTTTGATACACAAGAGTTCGTTACGTTCTGCTAAACATCTCGAAAGGTTGAATTATCATGGATTCCAATGAATTTCTCCTGGTGTGTCGTTTTGATACAGCCCACTGCCTGTGGGGGCAAAGAATAGGTAGAATTACATCTCTTCAATCGGCTCGATAACCAGCAGGTATAACGAATTCTTGAGGATTAGCCTGAATGCCTCTATCAACCTGATCCGGGCGGCTTCATTGTCCGAATTGAGAACCGGGCAGGTATGATAAAATTCATTAAAGGTCCTGGCCAGGTCGTATGAATAATGAGCGATCAAAGAGGGATTATATTTTTCAGCAGCCTGTTCAACCACCCCGGGAAATTCATTAATCTTTTTTACCAGCCTGATTTCTGCTTCCTCCACCAGTTTTACCGGTGAGTCATAAGAGATGGTTTTTTTATATTTCCGCACTATCGATGAGGCCCGGGCGTATGCGTATAAAATATATGGCCCGGTGTTGCCTTCGAAGTTGATGGATTCTTTGGGGTTAAAAATCATATTTTTGAAAACATCCACTTTCAATAGATTATAGTTTAACGCAGCCATGGTTATCCGGTGACTGCGGCGTTTTAATTCTTTTTCCGGTAATTTATACCTGGATTCCAATTCTTTCCTGGCAAGAGAATTTATTTCATCAAGCAAATCATCGGCATCAACGACCGTTCCTTCCCGTGATTTCATCTTGCCTTCGGGTAATATCACCATTCCATAAGAAAGATGGATGAGGTTTTCGGCAAATTTGCACCCCAGTTTCTTTAAAATTAAAAACAAAATCTTAAAGTGATACTCCTGTTCATTGCCAACCACATATATCGAACCATCAAGGTGATATTCATCATCTTTCAATTTTGCCAAATAGAGATCCTGTGTTATATAAATAGAAGTTCCATCAACCCTCATTAAAACTTTTTCGTCGAACCCTTCTTTTTCCAGGTTTATTGTTATGGCGCCGTCGTCTCTTTTTTTAAAAATGCCTTTTTTTAGACCTTCGGCAACTATTTCTTTCCCTTTGGTATAAATTTTGTGCTCATAGTAATTTTTATCATGCTTAATGCCAACTGTTTTGTATGTCTTCTCAAAACCGTCCAACGCCCATTTATTCATTTTCTTCCACAGCCCGATAACTTCCTTATCCCCGGCTTCCCACTTTCTAAGCATCTCTTCCACTTCATTTTCCAGTGAATCATCTTCCCTGACCTTTTGATTATAAAGAACATAAAAATCCCCCACAAAATGATCTGATTTTCTGTCGGGTTCTTTATTGTTGCCGAATTTTTGGTAAGCAAGCATTGATTTGCAAATATGAATTCCCCTGTCATTATTCAAATTAGCCCTGATTACCCGGTTGTTATTAAATTCAAGAATCCTGGACATCGATTCTCCGACAGCCATATTCCTGAGATGCCCCAGGTGTAAAGGTTTGTTTGTATTTGGTGAGGGGAATTCGACCATTATTTTACCGATTTTTTTATTCCCTTTGCAGAAATTTTCTTTTTTTTGTTCAACGTCATGGATAACGTTTTGTGCCAGTATGCCTTTATTGACAAAAAAATTAAGGTAAGGGCCTTTAACTTCTATTTTTTCAATTTCTTCAACTTTTTTAATCTCCATCTGCTCCGCTAATAATCCTGCCAGGTGAGCCGGATTTTGCTTCAGTAATTTTGATAAAATAAAACACGGGAAGGTGTAATCTCCCATCTCGTCAGAAGGGGGTACTACCAAAACATCCTTGATCTCTTTAGACGTCAAGTAGACTTTTAAATTCTTTAGTTGTTCTTCTAATAACTCTATTATTATTTCTTTCATTGTTACCTTTAAATAAAGGTAGATTATAACAACTTAATAGATATTTTGCAACACAGGTGTCCCTGTCAAACCGCCCACGTTGAGGGTTGACAAAAAAACATTTTATCCTTAAAATGGAACCTTCATTGTTAGAGGAGGAAAAAATGGCATATATGATCAATGACACGTGTATTGCTTGTGGGGCATGCGAATCCGTTTGCCCGGTGGAAGCTATTTCCCAGGGCGACGAGTTTTATGAGATTGACCCGGATGTCTGTGTGGAATGCAAAGAACACTTTGATGAGCCCCAGTGCGCCGACGTCTGCCCAACAGAATCCTGTGTTCCCCTTGAAGATTGATTAATTCATCATTCCTCATTTCTTTCATTTTCAATAATGACAACATCCCACAGGTAGCTGTATTGAGGGAGTTTCTTCTTTAGATTATAGAGATTGATGCGCAATTCCTTTCTATTTTCCGGGGTCCAGTGGTTGGCCCAGTCCAAAAGTTTTCTTACCTTTTCTTCATGAGCTGTTATGTCGATATGTTCTTCTATAAACAACTTACCGTATTTTTCAAAATACCACCACCGCTGAAGATGCGTATATCTACCCTCCAATATAAAGGGTTGAAAGCTGTGATCCGACAGGAGCCATTTCTTCAAGAGTTCGAGGTAAGCCTCGGTTTGGGCAAATTCCTTGTTTTTTGAAATATTGCATATAATACTCTCCAGGTTAATAATATCAGGTGGTCTTAGATTCGTGTAATCGATCCACTGGGATAGTATATCAGTCAGCCAGGTGTCGGCAAATAGCCTGTTAAATACATGATTTCGGCTTAAATATGAGAGCGTATAGAGTACTTCGGTATTATCCGAATATTTTTTGCACCAGTAAATGGCATCATTGAGTACATCATCCGGGATATCTTTAAACCGGCAAAATCGTTTAATTACAAAGTCGGCATTTTTATCGCCTTTGTAGATGCGCAGCCAGTTATGGGCATGTTGTTTAATGGATTCCGCATCTTTGGTGGCATGGAGCCAGGATTTAATAATATAGCTGGCCTCAAAACTTTCCTGGTACTTATCCAGCCACTGTTTCACAAAATCCTCCACCACGTCGACTTCCCCGCTGGCATTTAACCAGGCTTTAATCAAGAAACTGGTGTTTTCTTCATCCAGGGGGAATTTTTTCAGCCAGGGCCGGATATACTTTCGCACCACTTTGCGATCGCCATCAGCAGCCAGCCATCGTTTGATTAAAAAACTGGATTCCATTTTATCCGGGTATTTCTCCAGCCACTGTTTAACAAAGGGTTCAACGGTATGTTTGCTCCCCCCCACATTTAACCAGGCGGAAATCACATAATGGGTATCCTCTTTTTCTATATTGCGATTAAGCCAATCGACAAAATAATCTTCAACTGCCTGTGGTGCCCCCCCGGATTTCAGCCAGGCAATCAGGACAAAATTGGCCTCGGTTTTGTCAAGGTTTTTTCTCAGCCAGCGATGCACGGACTCTTCCACTGTTTCCCTGGGACCACCGGTTTTGAGCCAGGTCACAATAGCAAACTCAGCTTCATGTTCTTCAGGATATTTTTTGATCCAACGTTTAAAATACTCTTCAATGGTTTCCCTGGGGCCCCCCGCCTTCAACCAGGCCACGATCACAAACTCGGTCTCCTTTTCTTCCGGGTACTTATTCAACCAGCGGATCATGGGAGGTTCCACCGCCTTTTTATCTCCACCTGCCCCGAGCCATGCTGTGATAACAAAGCTAACTTCAATACGCTCCGCGTACTTTGCCAACCATCTTTTGACATACTCGCCAACAACCTCTATATTACCACCAGCATCCAACCAGGATTTAAGCACAAAATGGGTTTCCATCTCTTCCGGGTATTTTTTCAGCCAGTCTATCACATATGGTTCAATGAGCTCTATTGATCCACATGCTTCCAGCCAGGATTTAATAATAAAACTGGTGCGTTCTTCTTCCAATGGAAATCGTTTCATCCACCTTTTTACAGACTCTTCAACCGTTTCAATGGTGCCCCCGGCATCCAGCCAGGATTTAATGACAAAATGCGTTTCCATTTCCACCGGGTATTTTTCCAGCCATCGTTTTACATAGGGTTCCACCACATCTAGCCCACCCCCGGCATCCAGCCATCCCTTAATCACAAAACTGACTTCCATCTCCAGGGGATAGCGTTTTAACCATTTTTTCAAATATTCTTCTACTGCTTCTTTGGAACCGCCGGCATTTAACCAGGCCACAATCAAGAAATCCGTCTCTACTTCTTCGGGGAATTTTTTAAGCCACCGCATCATGTAAGGTTCAATGATATGGTGTGCTCCACCGGCATCCAACCAGGCTGAAACAACAAAACTAACTTCTTTTTCCTCCGGATACTTATTTAACCAACAGAGCAGGAACTCCTCCACCACCCGTTTGTCACCACCGGCATCTAACCAGGATTTAATCACAAAACTGACTTCCCTTTCTTCCGGGTATTTTTTTAACCAATTGGCCAGGTACCCTGCCACCACATCCCGATCACCACCGGCATCTAACCAGGATACAATTAAAAATTGCGTTTCTTTTTCATCCGGGTATTTTTTCAACCAGTTGGTGATATAAGGATAAACATCTTCTTTGGCCCCACCGGCATCCAGCCAGGCAACGATCATAAACTGGGTATCCTTTTCCTCCGGGTATTTTTTCAACCACCGTTTTAAGTAGTCTTCCACCAGGTCCCTGGAGCCCCCGCCACTGAGCCAGGCTTTGATGACAAAACTGACTTCCATGCGTTCCGGGTATTCCTCCAGCCAGATTTTAATGTATTTCTCAACGGTCTCTTTAGCTCCGCCAGCCTTCAACCAGCCGACAATCAAGAAATCAGCTTCCACTCGATTGGGATGACGTTTCAACCACCGTACCAGGTACTCTTCGATATCCTCTCTAGGCCCACCGGCATCCAACCAGGCTTTAATGACAAAATGCGCTTCAATCTCCTCAGGGTATTTCTCCAACCACTGCCTGATGTACTCTTCCACGGTGTCAATGGGTCCACCGGCATCCAGCCAGGATTTAATCACAAAATGGGTTTCAATTCTTAAGGGATATTTCTCCAGCCATTTCTCCAGGTACCGTTCCACTATTTCCCGGGCACCGCCGGCGTCCAACCAGGCAGTAATGACAAAACTCACCTCCATTTCTTCAGGGTACTTGTTTAACCATCTGACGAGGTAATCTTCCACCACCTCCTTTTCGCCGCCGGCATTCAACCAGGAGACAATCACAAACTCACTTTCTTTTTCTTCAGGATATTTCTGTAACCATCGTTCCAGGTAGTCTTTCACTGTTTCCTTTTCGCCACTGGCATCCAACCAGGAGACAATCACAAACTGGGTCTTTCTTTCTTCCGGGAATTTTTTTAGCCACCCTTCCAGGTAGTGTTTCACTACTTCTCTGTCCCCTCCGGCATCCAGCCAGGCCACCAGCGCAAACTCGGTTTCCATTTCTGTGGGATATTTAACCAGCCATTGCTTCAGAGCTTCTACCACGATTTCACAACTACCGCCCGCCTTAAGCCACTCAGCGATCACAAACTCGGTTTTAAGTTCCTCCGGGTAGGTGACCAACCATCGCTTTAGATCATCTTCCACCACTTCCAGGGGTCCACCTGACTTAAGCCAGGCCACCATCAAAAATTCCGCTTCTATCTCTTTTGGATACTCCTGCAGCCAGTTTTTTAAATATTTTTCTACAACTCCACAGGTACCACCGGCTTTCAACCAGGAAGCAAGCAAAAGCTCTGCTTCTTTTTCTTCCGAATGTTTTTTCAGCCATTTCTTCAGGTATTTCTCTACGTTTTCTTCCTTCTTTCCCCAGTAATTGCCTACCCCAAAGAACCCAATAAACGCAGTTATAATCCGCAGCGAAATCATTTTGTTAGAAACAAAATCATGGTTTGCGGCAAACCATACATTAAAAAGGGTCTTTACGTTTTCTCTTACTTCAGGGGGGATTTCATTTTTGGAAAAATAATTCATTTTAAACGCTAACTTCAAGCCAAAATCAAGGGTTTCGATCTGCTCTTTGAAAAATCCCAGGTGCTCCACCATTAATTTTAGTTTTAACACTTCCCCCATTAACAAGGTGGAAATAAATTTATCACTTCTACCGCAGCTTTCTGGTTTTTCCTGGATATATTTGGAAAAAATCTCATAGTATATGACATTCTTGTTTTTTAGATTTTTATGGCCCGATATTCGTTCCAATGCCCGGAAACAACCGGAAAACGAATGGTACTCAACGGCAAAACGAAATATATTTAAAATCTCAGATTCCAATACATCCATATGGTTTTCCAGGTGGAAGATCAATAGTTTATCGGCTATGGCATCATGGATAAGCCTCAACCCATTCTCATCCTCCTCAAGCCACCCTTCTCGTTTTAAATTGAAAATAGGTTCGCTGTATTTCTCAGATAATGCCTCGGCTGCTTCAGGGGGGGCCGGCATGATAAAAAATAAATACAGGAGCTCTTTTTCCCAGAAAAGATCGTTAAAATCCCTTTTCCTTAGGGTTAGAGCCAATCGTTCTTTCAACCACTGAGCTGCTGATTGAAATGTGTTCACCGCAAATTGGGAATCGCCCTTTCTGTATCTCTCATAAAGAAAGCGAATAAAAACAGCAAACGCGGGCCGCATCAAGTAAAACTCGCTGCTGATTTCAAAACCTGCCAATGACTCACAACTCATCAGGACTTTTTCAACCACATAATCGTTAAATGTCACTTCATCTTCTTTGCCTTTTAATGTTAATTCAACGGTTAGAAATTCTTTAGACTGGGGAAATGCAGAGGCAAAGCTGTAAATATTTCGACAGTTGGCTGCCACTTTTACTGGAACTCCGGGTGCGATTTGGTCCAGTTTTTCGATGATATCGGAAGCAAACAGCGGATGATCTTCAACGGAATCAAAAAGCAGCAAATAGCTGCTGCCGGGCAGCAAACAGGATTTTAAATCGGAAAGGCCTTTGAGCTGATGGGTCACTTGATAAACGATCCAGCCTTTTTTTTCTGCCAGTCGTCCAAGTTCCAACATGAGGCGTGTTTTTCCAATACCGCCGTCCCCATAAATCATGACCCCGCCATACTTGTCAGGTTCCAGGAATTTTTCAAGAATGTCTGACTCACCACTCAAGTTGACAGCTTCAGGATGCTGGCGGATGTAGTCATCACGGCTCATATAGGGCAATACGGCATCATTCAGATAATCAGCGTACGTCAACCGCTCTGATTTACGCGCTTGAGACAGAGATTCCACTCCTACCATTGATATGCCAGACATTCAGCCGCTCCGGGGTTATCTTTAATCTTTTTTAACATTGTTCTAAGACCTTTTTCGGTTCAGCAAAGACGGAAGTCTTATATTATATCAAATTATTTTGAAAAAGAATATCATTCCAGAATTTTTTTTAAAGAAATCCTTTTTTTGTGATCCGGGGAGGTGAAAAATGAAGCGAAGGGAGTGGAAATAAAAACATTCAGAGGGCAGCAGGCACGAGCTAAAGCACCCTGCTGCCCCCTGATTTACTGACTCACTGACTGAGTTACTGATTTACAATTTTTTTTCCTTGGCGAAATCGAATGCTTTGGCAAGTATGCCTGTCACACTGGCCATGTCAGCGACATTGGTGGGAACGATCATGGAGTTGGTAGTTTTAGCCAGGCTTTCAAAGGATTGGATCCAATCCTGGGCAATTTGCATACTAACGGCCTCTTTACCCCCGGGTTCCTTAATGGCCATTGATATCTGCCGGATACCCTCGGCGGTGGCCCGGGCCACTTCCAGGATGGCATATGCTTTACCTTTGGCCTCATTTTCCCGTTTGACGCGCTCACCTTCGGACTTCTTCACGGCTTCCTGTTTGTCACCTTCAGCGCGGTTGATCTTTGCCTGTCTATCTCCTTCCGAAAGGGCAATGGCTTCTCTTTTTTCCCGTTCCGCCCGCATCTGTTTTTCCATGGCATCGCGAATCGTTTGCGGTGGTTCGATGTTTTTGATTTCATAGCGGGTCACTTTGATACCCCAGGGGTCCGAGGCTTCATCCACGGCACTCACAATTGATGCGTTTATATTTTCCCTGGATTCAAAGGTCACATCAAGGTCCAGCTTGCCGATCTCGGAACGCATGGTGGTCTGGGATAACTGGGTGATGGCGAACCGGTAGTCCCGGATGCCGTAACTGGCTTTAATGGGGTCCACCACCCGCATGTACAATACACCGTCGATTTCTACGGTAATATTATCTTTGGTAATACAGGTCTGGGGTGGGACATCAATGGCAAACTCCTTCAAGGAGTGTTTGTAGGCCACTTTGTCTATGAAAGGAAATAGAATGTGGAAACCAGCCTCGAGGGTCCTTGAATATTTCCCCAACCGCTCAATGATAAACACCCATTGATTGGGAACGATCCTGGCTGTTCTAAAAATGGTTATGATGATAACAATGGCTAAAATTATCAGTACAAATGTTATCGCATCCATCGCTTACCTCCTTTTTACGATTTATTTTTATTTTTTATTTTTTTATTCCTTTTTTACTTTTTCGACGATCAATGTAAGACCATCGTTACCTATTATCTCTACGCTGTCACCCGGGGCAATGGGTTCTGAGGCAGAGGCCGACCAGGTGGTCCCCATGTACCTGACCTTTCCTCCCACTTCCCCCGGCTGGATAAACTCTACAACCGGAATGATCTTGCCAATCTCGATATTAAAGTTCCGTTCACTCTCATCTCCTTTGGTTCTGCCCAGGAACGTACGTTTTACGTATTTCCGCAGAAAAACCAAAAATAATACTGAAGAGAGAATGAACACCAGCAATTGAGAGGTCAATGAAGTGGTAAGTTTTATCCAGGTGGTCAGTGCGGTTATCAAGGCACCAACCCCGAAAAACGCAATCACAAGACCTGGTATGAAAAACTCGACAAAGATAAAGATAATACCTAAAATGATCCATATTATCTCTGGGGATAAAGATTCAAAAAATGACGACATCTTACTCTCCTTTTAATCGATTTAAGCGAAGCTTCAAAATACAATATACAATATAAAGCGTTTAAAATCAATATCCATCTGAAACATTTCTCATTCATAACGATTCTCCCTGGAATTCTCTTTTTGTTGGGGTTATCTTTTTTTCCAATTGAGAAATCATGTCTTCCAGCGAAAAACCCAAATTCGAGGCTTTGGAAACATAGTCTTCCGTGATACTGGCAAACAATTCATCTCTTTCTTCTTGTTTTTGGGCAGCCCCACCTTTTACAAAATAACCGGAACCCGGCTGGGAATAGATATAACCCTCCACATCCAATTGATAATAAACCTTTACAATGGTGTTGGGATTAATCCGAAGTTGAGATGCCAACTCCCGGATCGGCACCAACCGGTCACCCTCTCCCAGGTAACCGGATGCGATCAGTAACTTAATTCCCTGTTTCACCTGCTCGTACACCGGCAGTGCAGAACGGGCATCTATCTTCATATCTAATGGTTTCGTGTCTTTTTTTATTTGCATACCACTATGATAGTACAATATTACAATGCTGTCAACTATGTTATTAAAAAAAATTTTTTTTCTTTTTAAACCACCGATAGGTACGGTCCCCGTGAACCAATTGCGCCAGTTTGTCAACGTATGGTTTCACCATTTTGGTGCTGCAAAATTTAAGTATATAATTCAGCGGGTGGTATACAAACCATCGCCATTTGCGGGCATAGATAAAATCCAAAAGCAAATGGGTATACAGTAGATTTAAATAATTGGCTTCCAGGTCAGTATTATTTTCTAACTTTTCAATGATAGCTTGTGCCGCCAGTTCCCCGCTTTTGTGTGCCTGGTAAATCCCCTCCCCCAGCATGGGGTCTACCAGGCCTGCCGCATCACCTACCAGTAACAGGTTCCCCTGTATGGGTTTTTTTAAAAAATTCCCATAGGGCAGCGGATGCCCTTTGAGGTTCGACATATCGGTATTACTGATATGATAATCATCGAGAAAAGCCTTGAATGCAGCCTTAAGGTCCTTATTTTTTCTGTGCAGCCCTCCCATTCCCACCACTAATCGGTCTTTATTGGGAAAGAGCCAGGCATAACCGTAACGGAGGTAGCCAAATGAGAGAATGGGATACTCGAGGCTGTGGAGGTTTCCTTCCCGGGGAGGAAATACTTCCAGGCAATAGGCCAGGTTGTGGTGCCACCTGGTGTTTAGTTTAGCTTGCTGAAAGTATTTGGTTCGTATGGTGCTGTTGGCGCCGTCTGCGCCGATAATAAATCTTGCGTTGATCACCCGGTTCCGGGAGGTAGTTATCTTGTATGTGTTTGCTTCTGTGTTAAGTTCCAGTTGGTTGACTTTTTCTCCTTCTATCACATTGGCTCCGGCTTGTTTTGCTTTTTGAAGTAGAAAGGTATCGTAGGTTGCGCGGTCAACAAAATAAAAAGTTAATGCAGAGGGTTTGTGGATTAGTGTTTTGGTTTTGTACCTGATTTCGAATCGATTGGATTTGAAATTAATGATGTTTTTTTGGGTTAGTGATTCTTCGGGTTCCTGGAAAAGGCGGTTCAGGAGTCTCAGGGTTTTGGCAGTCAGGCAGCCGCCGCATAGTTTTTTCCTGGGAAATGTTTCTTTATCCAGTAGTGCCACTTTATATCCTTTTTTTCCCAGGACATAGGCGGCAGTGGAACCGGCGGGTCCGGCGCCCGCCACAGCCACATCGTAATTGTCATGGGTGTGTGATGATTTTGTTTGCATCATCTATTATTTTATCATAGTGAGATACTTTTCGGAATGAGCCGCAAAGAGGGGAGAAGAAAATTCCAAATTACAAATCACAAATCACAAATTACAAATTACAAACAAATTCCAAACAAGAAGTGACTAAATAAAGGTAAACATGGAGCAAATGAAAATGACTCCAATGGGGTACGGTGACTGACACCGGGCGACACAGGCTGACCGTGTATGAAAAGCTTTTGCGGGGGGTCCAGGGGGGCGGTTTTCTCGAAAAGAGCCCCCCTGGCCGTCGGAGACAAAAAGAGGAGAAGATGGAATTGTTGATTTTTTTTTACTGTCCTCTTGAAATTATCTTGCATTTGTGTTATTTAACAATTTCGAGTCAAATATAAGGAGGTCACGGATTCAATATGACCACGCTTGAAAACATTACATTATCGGAGTTTGAAGCTTTATTAAACCACGTTAAATTACCGGCAAAGACGCGGATATCAATAACTTTTGCGGATGACCAATCAGCCATAGAGATATTTAAAAGAAAGAGGGCTACTGAGGCAATGAAAAAGCTCAGGGGTTCAGGAAACGGTAACCTTGTTACCGCTCTCCTGGAAGAACGTGAGAAAGATAAATTACGATGAACGATTATGTTCTCGATACCTCAGCATTACTGGCATATATCGAAAACGAGGAAGGGGCAGAAGAAGTAGAAACGTTGTTAGTAAATGCTCTTGAAGATACAAATACAATTTATATTTCAACGGTTACGGCTATTGAAATTCTTTATATTTCCATCAAGGAGCAAGGCAATGCAGTTGCGGAAGATCGACTCAAATTGATTGAAGACCTTCCCCTGTTCCAGGAACCGTTAAGTAAGGAATTAATAAGAATAGTTGGTGAAATAAAAGCCTCCAAAGCAATGTCCTTTGCAGATGCTTGTATAGCTGGATTAGCAAAGTTCAGGAATGCAGTATTAGTGCACAAAGACCCTGAATTCGAGCAAATTGAAGAGGAAGTAAAGCAATTTAAATTGAAGTACAAAAAAAATCGTTAAGGGAATAAGCAATATCTCCGGCTTGTCCCATTCGGTTAGTTATTATTCAAATGATCGATTATTTTGTCGATCATTACTTTCATCTGTGCTTTGTCATTATATACTCTGTGATTGCTTTATCAATATCTATATCCGCAGGAATAATGCCGGTAAATTTTTCTATATCAGGGTGAATTGTGGGTTTCGATTTTGCTTTTAAAATTTTAATCCATCGGTCGATAAGGTTAGAAATGTTATCCGATTTATTAAAAGAACTAAACCGGGCGAACACCAGGCTCGCCCCTACCTATCCCCTATCTATTTGTCTTTTGGGATAATTCATTAAAATTGACGGTGGATTTGGCTTCCATTATTAACCGTTACCCGGGAGAAAAGCAAAACCTGCGCAGGAAGGGGTTTTTAGGGCGTGGGAAGATGGTTCCAGGGCCGTAGGAACGGGGTCAGGAACCCGTAGGAATGGGTCGTCATGCCGTAGGAAGATGGTTATCAAGCCGTAGGAATGGGGTGAGGAAGCCGTAGGAACGGGTCGTTGACCCGTAGGAAGATGCTTGTCGGGCCGTAGGAAAAGGGTCAGGAAGGTGTAGGAAAGGGGCGCACTTCAGAAAGCGGTCAGCAAACAGCAAATCTCTGCGTTATCACCTTTCCACTGTATAGTCGTTCTATTAAGAAAGAATAGCCATCTATACATCCTTGTATAGTCATCTATTGAAAAAGAATAGTCATCTTATCATCTCTGAGTAGTCATCGGGCTATTGACTTTTTTCTTCAACAGTAGAAAATGGGGGTCAGGTATTTTATACATATTCTGGCAGTTTTTAAAATGGCGGGTTCGCTGACCCTGGCCCTGCTGGTATTACCCACCATTATCCGGGCAGCGGAAGAAGCCATCCGCGCCGTACCCAAAACCTACAAAGAAGCCGCCCTCAGCGTGCCTTCGCGGTTAAAAAATTAAAATCAAAATGAAAAAAAAGTCAAACCAGGGTTTCTATTATCCCACGATATCTTGTATAATATGGAGGATATGGCCATTAAGATTTCGGTGATTATACCGGTTTATAGGGAAGAAGAGGTTATCAACACCACTATCCGTCAGTTGACAGAAATGGAAAGCGGCAGTCCTGTGGAGATCATCGTGGTGGATGGTGACAGCAGCGGCAGCACCATCAATGGTATTGAAAATAACAATAACAATGTTATCAAACTGACTGCACCTAAAGGCCGGGCTGTGCAGATGAACAAAGGTGCGGAAATAGCAAAGGGTGATATTTTGCTTTTTCTTCATGCAGATACGATTCTGCCGGAAAATGGATTGGAAAAAATCAAAGCTGTTATGAAAACCGGGAAATATGTGGCAGGGGCGTTTAATTATGTCATTGAGTCGCGTAATCTTTTTTTGAGGTTTATTTATTATACCAGTTACTTGCGTTCCCGTGTCAGCCGTATTGCTTATGGTGACCAGGCGATTTTTATCCGTAAGAATTACTTTGAAAAGATTGGGCGTTACCCGGAGATTCCTATCATGGAAGATGTGGAATTAATGAAACGGATTAAAAAGAACAAAGACAGGATATGTATTTTAAAGGATGGGGTTAATACATCGACACGCCGCTACGAGAAAGAAGGCATTATTCATGGATGGCTTCGCAATCATAAGATGCGCATTCTCTACTTTTTTGGTGTCTCACCGGAACGGTTGATAAGATATTACCCGGATGTGAGTAAGAAGTAGGCAATAGGCAAGAAAGAAGAAGAGAAAAAAATTACAAATTACAAAACAGTGTCTGAACCGCTGATAAACGCTGATTGTTATGATAGACTATGATTAGGATTTTTTTCCTGGGGACTTTTTCTTATAGTTTACTTGACAAATTTTAAAAACTAGTGCATATTTAGCAGCAGTAGGAGGAAAATATGCTAAATGTACAGGTTAAAGGCGATAATGTCAATATTGTCTTTAGTAGAGAATTAATGAAAGATGATGAATTGATGGATTTTATCGAAAGAATACGGGTGAAACACCTGATTTTTGAGAGCAAATTAACAGAAGAAATTGCCCTAAACCTGGACAAAGAGTTAAAATCTAATTGGTGGAAGCAGAATAGAGAAAGATTCCTGTCTAAGATTAAATGAAAATAGTAGTCGATACGAATATCATCTTTTCATCCCTGGTGAGCCAAAATTCCTTTCTTAGTGACGCCTTATTCAACAAAGAAGTTGACTTTGTGATGCCCAAATACGCTTATATAGAACTTTTCAAATATAAAGAAAAAATTCTCCAGGCCAGTCGACATAATGAGGATGAGATATTAGAACTTCTCTATAAACTACTTAAAAACGTAGATATCTTTGATGAAAATATGATTACCGCCAGGACTTTAAAGAAAGCGTTCCAATATGTCAAGGATGTGGATGAGAAAGTTTTAATTTTTGTTGCTTTGACTATTGAACTGGATGGACTATTATGGACGAATGATAAAAAGTTAATCAAAGGATTACAAAAAAAGGGATTTAGCAAAATTTGTAAACTCCAAAACCGTGAACTGGTTCAGATTAATACAAACGATACCCTAAAATAACCACAAGAAGACACATTATGATGGACTATGAAGCGTAATAGTGAATGCGGCCTGGTTTTCTTCCTGAAATTTCCGCAAAAAGGAAATATCAAAACCCGACTGGCAAAAGCCATCGGCAATACACTGACACTAAAACTCTACGAATGCTTTATCCTGGACATGCTGGATAAACTCATATCCCTTCAGGACAACAACAAATGCGATCTCCATATTTCCCTGATCCCGGCCAATCAAATTACCGCCATGCACCAATGGTTGAGACAGTATAAAGAGTTGCCCATTCCGATTCACCCCCAGGAAGGACACGACCTGGGCGAACGAATGAAAAATGCTTTTGAAAAAATATTCCAAATGGGATACCAATCCTCCGCGCTCATGGGCACAGACTTTCCCGACCTGCCGGTCTCTGTGCCCCTGGATGCAGTAGAACAATTAAAACAAAAAAACACACAAGCCGTCATCGCTCCCACCACCGACGGCGGCTATTACCTGATCGGATTCCACCGCAGCCACTTCTGCGAAGCCGTGTTTAACTCCCATGAAATCCAGTGGAGCACAAACCAAGTGTTCCAACAAACCATGAGAATTTTTCAACAGGAAGGCGTGCAGGTTAAACAACTCCAAAAATGGTGGGATGTGGACGATCTTGATGACCTGAAAGATTTGATGCACCGAAATATAAATAACGAATTCAGTGATTCCCGGACAATGAGGCTTTTACTGAAACACAAAAAGGAGATATTTTCACAGTGGGAGAAAAAAGGTATAAGAAAAGACTGATCTTTTTGGTTCTATTGGTTCTCTTGGTGGTTTTTTTTTACATTTCCGGGATGAAAGAATATCTTTCCTTTGATAAATTAAAAGCTTACCGGACGGATCTCTTTGTTTTTGTTCACCAGCATTTCCTGGTATCTATCATTGGCTTTTTTGTGATTTACATTTTAATAGCAAGCCTGTCTATGCCGGGGGCTCCAATCCTAGCAATGGCCGGTGGATTTGTTTATGGTGTTTTTCAAACTACCGCCATTGTCAATACCGCCGCCACCATCGGCGCCACCATTGCCTTCCTCCTCTCCCGCTACCTAGTGGGAGACTGGGTGCAAAACCGGTTCAAAGATAAACTGCAAACCTTCAATCGCCAGTTTGAACAAGACGGCGTTTATTACTTACTCACCCTGCGTTTTGCTCCCATATTCCCGTTTACCTGGATTAACCTTTTTTGCGGTCTCACCAATATCAGCATGGTCACCTTCCTATGGACAACTGCTGTAGGAATTCTCCCCGGTACATTGTTGATTTGCTATACCGGAAGTCAATTAGGACAGATCAATTCCCCGGAAGATTTACTCTCCCCCGGCATATGGATCGCCTTCATCCTGTTAAGCATTTTTGCCTTTCTGCCAGTAGTGTACAAAAAATTAAAGAGATAAAAAATTGCCTTCGGCGACCAGGGGCTCTTTTTATAAAAACCGCCCCTGGACCCCGCAAAAATTTTT
>WVZO01000713.1:317-56188 GCA_011772425.1 Candidatus Aminicenantota bacterium | reverse complement strand
AAACGTCATGCTGCCGCTCTCAAGAATATCGATATAATCGAAGGTGCCAGGTACTTTATCCAGCAGGCGATTTAAAATTGCCCGCAGGGCACCTTATCTCTCGTACCGCACGGGCACTATTAAAACCCTATTGCCCTCCGTGCGGATCTACTTACCCATATTTTTATCTCCAGGATAGGCAGTAGTATCTGTGAGCTAAAAAAACGTTAAGCCTGCCCATCCTGATCTCTCATAAGAGTTTTTTTTGCCTTCGGCGACCAGGGAGGCTTTTTTGAAAAACCGCCCCCCTGGACCCCCTGAAAAACTTTTTATTAAAAAAAGCAAGAGCCTTTATTAATCTGATATTATCCTTAAGTTATCGCTTAGGGGTCGGCGGCGACCCCACCCTATAGGCGTCGTTCATGACATTTGAAGGGTACCAACCGGGAAAACGTTGTTTTTTTGCGCGTTTTTACAGAATATTAATAAAAAAAATCATGAATACAATGAAATTGTCCATTTATATCTTGAATTTCATTGCAAAATGAGTTATATTTTTAGGCATGAAAAATGAAAATAAAAATAAAAATGGCCCGGTTAATTTTACCATTAAGAGGGTTTTAGGGTCTAAAGGTGGATCATGGACGAAGATAGAAAGATGATAGATGAATTAAAGAAAGAAATTGGGCTGCGGATGCGAAAGGTTAGAAAAGCCCTTGGCTATACCCAGGAGAAAATGGTATCTTATTTTAATATTGGGAGAGCCAACTATTCGCGGATCGAAAAAGGGGAAGTGCTGCCTAATGCTGCTGTTTTAAACAGCTTAAGCACCCAATTTGGTGTCTCATTGGACTGGCTCATTGCTGACAGTGGGAAGATGTTTGTTCGGCGAGAAAAAAAAGAGCAAACAGGGAAAATAAACTTTGGTGAATATGGCAAAGAAGTCCGGGAGCTTTTAATGACCATGGATAAAGTTTCCATGGTCAAACATGCGATTTTGGGTTATTTCCTGGAATATAAAGCAAAGCATAAAGAAATTATTCAGCGAACCCTGGAAGAATGTGAGCCATCAACCAAAATGAACAATAACGGCAATAATGGTAATAATACCATTAATTGAGGCCAAAATAAAAACAAAGAAGTAAAGGATAACTCCTATGAGCATGAGTAAACAAGAGATTCTTGGTGAACTGGAGGAACTCCTGAATATTCCCCAGTTTGAACGAATTATATTTCATAAGATAGAGGAGTTAAAGTTATATCTAAAGGATGAGATCGAGCATTACAGGAAACTTAAAGGCTACTTCAGAAAATTAGCCTATGGTGATATGGAAGTGTTGAGTAATGAAGAAGATGAAAAAGAGAAAAGCGTGGGGAGAAATGGTAGTATTGATGGTGATAAACGTGGGCAGACCTATCATTTCGAACTGAGTCAAGAAAAAGACAACCAGTGGAACGTCGCCAGGCTCGAACCGTCACCACCGCCGGGATACGATATCTACGACATTATTCCCGAAGAAGTTATAGAATACATTGTTTCCCTTGATACCACTACCGGGGAAATAGAGACCATAACAGACTTATCGCTGCCATCTGTGGGGGGGATACGATTTGATCTGCACTTCACAAAATATTCCCTTCATCATGTTTTGGGTACAATCAAGACCCATCAAATCGAAGAAACGGAAGTTTTGGATGGCAGCGCTGTGGTCATGGAAAAGATATATAACTACACCAAAAAAGAACCGGAAGAAAGCGATTATAAAGAGCTTCTCTATTATATGCGCAAGTATCCGCCGCTGAGGATGTACTTTTTTACCGAGTTTCACATGAAAATGAAACCTCTTATTAACGGGAAAATGGTAGATATTACCGCAAGCTCACAGCCTGTGGATCTATTTTAAAGCTTTTATAACTGTTGATTTTTATATCTCCTTCAAAGGGCAATGACGTCAAAAATATTTCAGTGCTGAGGTAGACAACGATTTTCCCGGAATTGTTCAACCGGCTTACCAGGTTAAGAAATTGACGTTCCAGCTCTCGTGATTTACCCTTTAAGAAATCTTTTACCACAATCATTTGCTGGTCACCGGCCATGGAAATGGCACAATACATCTTCTGCACGATTTCTTCCGGTAATTTTTCTTTATTCCACTTCCGGTTCTTTGGGTCGTCTATTCCCAACATCCGCAAATTTTTTAATGCGGCTTCTTCTCCAACCCCTGTAATCTTACAAAAATAACTGAGCATGTGTGTCAGTCCTACACCAGTATCAATATCATCGGCGTTGACATTGTCGATGCAAATCGTATCCTTTTCTGCCTTGTAATATGTAAACAGGTCATTTTTGAATTGATCGTTTTTGCACAAAACAAAATAGGTATTCCCTTTTCTAAACTTATATTGGGGTTTCTTTGCAGTGGGTATCCGATTTGATCGCCTGAGAAAGACGAGATATGAGGCGAGGAAAAGAAAAATGGTAAGAGCCAGTGTGAGTCCTCCACCCACGAAGAACGATCCGGGTAAGCGGCTGGACGCTTTGAATATGTTTTCTTCTCCTTTGACAAAGGGTATGATCTTCTTATCATTGGACTCATATCTTTTTTTTAGATAGTATTGTATAAATTCATGCCGCAGCTTAAGCGTATAACTTACCAGGTCAATATATCCGCTGTATCCTTTTGAAGACAATTCCCCGCAGGAAAAATTATAAAAACTGGTGGGATAGAGCTGCATCACGCTTTCATACTCCCGCATTACCTTCTCAATATTGTTATTGATTTCCTCCTCTATTTTCGTGTTTTTCCTGTACCCGGTATCCAAAAAATGCTTGACCATTTTTTGGTATATCTTATTTCTTTCTCCCAATGTTTTTATTCCAACGATGGCCTTCTGCACCTCTTTTTCAAAATTCATGACCTCTTCCAATTTCATGATATTATATTTTTCATTGGCCTGGAGTAATTGCGATTTGTTATGTAAAAAGATTGTCATACATTCCGGGATAACGGATACAGAGACAAACCAAAAAATAAAGATGTAGATGTAAGCGCGCTGCTTTTTCCGTGATACCATGCGAATAAATAAACCTGCAGCATAGAAAAAGCTTAAAAAACACAAGAGAAAAAGGACAAAATAGAGAAGTATTTTCGACTCCTCCGGGGCAAATTGCAATGCGAATAATTTCGGGAGGCGCTGCAGTGCTGATACCAACCCCAGGAAGAAGATATCCAGGATGACCAGACGAAGGATGAGGTTCCCAAATTTGAAAAAAATTTTTTCGCTCTTTAAGGAAGCCATCCCCATGTAAACCATGAAGAGGCTTCCAAAGAGGAAGAATAAACCTGCCAGGTCCTTAAAAAAACCTTTTTTTTGCAGCAGGTTTCTTCCTTTATAAGACGTGTTTACTTTTAAGATTTCTGTCATATCGACATTGGAATACAAATTTTCAAAAACGCTGCTGTTATTAAAAAAAAGACTCAATGGCGACGGCTCATATAGTACACGAAATCCGTAGTCTCCGTATTGGCTGTAGGTCACATATAAGTCAACTTTATTTTTCTCGTGGGTAATAAATAACGCCTTCTCCTTCTGGAAGTTCTTATATTCAACAATCCCGGAATAAACAAAGAATATACCCACCAGGGTAAAGATGAGGAGGAAGATTACATTGCCCCAGAATCTAAAAATCTTGGCAACTTCATGTTTGAGTTTTGCACCTATAAGAAGCATCTTTCTCCTTTTTCCTTTTGTCGATTTGATTTTGTTATTTCCTATTCACAGCTATTATCAGCCAGCTATCGTCTTATTCCTAATTTTTAATTTCAGCAAAAACCAGGCTGGAATAATAGCCGAACTGCATCAAGTCGGAATACTGTTGATAGAGTGTTCTCAAGCCTTCTATCCCGGGAGAGATATGATTTTTGATGTCTTCCCGGACCTCTTCAATCCCTTTCAACAGCCTATCCAGATCGTCAATCATTTTCCCATATAGTCCTTTAACATCTCCTTTTACCAGGAAAGCGGCCACCTGGTTCATTACATCGCTGTGCAGCCTTCTCCTGGCAACCAAACCGGCATAATCAAACGTTTCCAACGTTTGCAATTTGTCAGGATTTAAATTCAAACCCTTCATTAGCGAGAATGCAGTTGAGTAATTTGCTTTCGAGGCTTCCAGGTATGGAGCCAGAACGTCAATTAATTTGTTCGCCTTTTGATAGTCCATTTGCCCCTGGCTGATCTCCGATTCCTTCAACAAACGTAAAAAATACGAATAAGAATCCAGGAAATTGGCAGCCCCATCAACAATTAGACTATTGATTACACCGGCGTTCTCCTTTTCCCCGTCAATCGGTGGATCATTTCCAACCCATGCACCCTGTAACCCGGGAACCCAAACCCAACACACCAAACACACAACCAATGAAAAACTCATTAAAAACATTAATTTTCTCATCTTATTCACCTCATTGTAATTTTATTTAAAATATATATTATTTTTTTCAAAAAGTCAAGGGGTTTAAGCGAATTTTGTTCATTTTTCTCAACATCCCCTCTCTTCTCAAAAAAATTTTTTCTTTTTTGCTTTTGGGCTTGTATTTCTTTGCGATTTACGTTATATTGAAGGAGACAAAAATGTGGATAATGTGCAATAGGTGCAAAGTGACAGAGTTTTTTCCCCTCCTCCGAGCTCTGCTTCACTATGCTATTATTTTTAACAATCATTCTTCTAAAATAGTAAGAAATGCTAAAAATGTCAACCTTTTTCCCCAAAAAAATAATCCATTTAAAGGAGAATTTTAAAGATGAAGGAGCAATTAAGGAAAGAAATCGGCATGAGATTGCGGAAGTTAAGGAAAACACTGGGGTACACACAAGAACAGATGGTTTCCTATTTTGATATCGGTAGGGCCAACTACTCACGGATTGAGAAAGGAGAAATCTTCCCCGGCGCTGCCATTTTGAACAGGTTGAAAATTGAATTTGATGTTTCATTGGATTGGTTGATTGCCAATGAGGGCCAGATGTTTCACCACCTTCGGGAAGGAATAAGGGAAAGAGAAGAACAAGTGGATTTCGGGACGTACAGCGGCGAAGTCCGGGAACTGCTGGTATACATGGATAAGGTGCCGATGGTAAAACATGCGGTGCTGGGTTTTTTCCTCGAATATAAAATGAAAAACCAAGACTATATCGAGGGCATTTTACACCGGGAAAAAAACGAAAACCACATGTCCCCATGAATGGTTCACCATCCACATTCTCAAGCGCCTTTTTTTTCCTTTAGCCATTGGTTTTCCGGCTCAAAAAACCGGCTCCATTCTGCCCTCACATTTTTTTCCCAGTTCCGGTGTTTAAACAATTTCGAAAAAGCAATCTTTGCGCCTCTAAGTGTCCTATAGTCTTTGTCCATGAGTAACTTCCCATTATGATTGACAACCAATCGGTAAGACACATTCCTCCTGACAATAAAAACCCAATTGATAAAATAAAAGGCCGAATTAATGAGGACGCAAATCTTTCCTGGTTCTTCCAGGTTTTCCTTCAGTAACAATTGTGTTGTCTGGTCGTTCAACGCCTTCCTCCTTGTTATTGATCTAGCCAAGACCTTTTGGGTCCCGGCTCGGCTGGTTTAGGTATTTCTAAAATATTAAATTAGCCTTGTCCTTTACTGATGTTTTGAGTTAAATTATTTAACACCAACTCTTAAGGATAGCCTTTATTGATGAAAATGTCAACCGGGAATTTTACAAAAATTAACATTCTCTTCATTTTTTTTTTAATTTTTCTTTTCCCCTCCAACATTTTATCGATTCCTGGAGTGGTATCCGGATTTGCGGATGCTTTCTTCTGCCAGGATTCGCAGTGGCTCAACAAAAGGCACATCCATATCCGCTTGCTTTAGTACCAGGGGGATTTCAGTACAACCAGCGATAATTCCCTCTGGCTGCTGTTCTTGTAATAATTCATTGAGCACCTCCAGTATCATCGTTTTCGGATGTCTTTTATATCCCCCCTTGATCCCTTTCTTTTGGTACACCGCCTTCATAAGCAACTTTTGATCATTATCTTTTGGTATTGCCACCTCTATCCCATTTTTATGGAAAAGGTCCTGGAACAACCTGGACTGAATGGTTCCATCAGTGGCCAACAACCCAATCTTCTTGAGATTCCCCAATTCTCGCTTTATGTAGCGGAGCACTTCTACCAATAGGTGAAGAAACGGGATGGAAACATGTTTTACGATTTCACCATAAAAATAGTGAGCGGTTACGCAAGGCATCACAATAAAATCGGCGCCTGCGGTTTCTAACATTTTTGCACCCTCGATTAAGTACGGAAGGGGGGAAGGTCCGTTCCCAACAATGGCGTCTGTTCGGTCCGGAATTTTGGGATTGTTGAACACAATGGAGGTGATGTGCTCTTGATCCTTTTCTGCTTTTGTTCCTTTTACAATAAGGTTAAAAAGATAGATAGTGGCTTCCGGGCCCATTCCGCCAAGGATCCCAATTGTTTTGCTCATCTGTGCTCCTTGATTACCGGTGTTTTAAATTGGTTGGCAAAACCTTGTCCCTTGCTGAAAACCTACCGCGATTTCCAGCGGTCTTGCTCTTTTAAAAAAGATTTATATGTATTCAGTATCCCTTGTTTTAAGGTATGCTGCGGTGTCCAACCCAACTCCTTTAACCGCGATACATCCAGCAATTTCCGCGGCGTTCCATCGGGTTTATCGGTGTCCCACTTCAACTCCCCTTCATACCCCACAATAGACTTAATCATTTCTGCCAGCTCTTTTATGGAGATATCCTCTCCACAACCAATGTTGATAATTTCGCCTATGTCTTTATAATCATATTTTTCCATCAGGAAAACCACAGCATCGGCCAGGTCATCCACATACAAAAACTCCCGCTTCGGTGAACCGGTGCCCCAGAGTTCCACAAAGGGTTTGTTGTTTATTTTGGCCTCGTGGAATTTCCGGATTAAGGCAGGTAATACATGCGACGTTTGCAGGTCATAATTGTCATTAGGCCCAAAAAGGTTCGTGGGCATGACAGAAATAAAATTGGTGCCGTATTGCTCATTGTAATACCTGCACATTTTCAGACCGGCGATTTTGGCAATGGCATAAGCTTCATTGGTGGGTTCCAGGGGAGAGTCAAGAAGATGAGCCTCTTTCATGGGCTGCGGCGCCAGCCTGGGATAAATGCATGAACTTCCAAGAAATAAAAACTTTTTTACTCCATGTTTGTAAGCGGCATGGATCACGTTGACTTCAATGGATAAATTGCTGTAAATAAACTCAGCCGGGTAGGTTTTATTGGCCCAGATGCCCCCTACTTTGGCTGCGGCCAAAAACACATATTCCGGCTTTTCTTTTTCAAAAAATGCTTCGGTTTCTGTTTGACGCTGCAGGTCAAAATCATCAATATCGCTAAATATAAGGTTGGTATATCCCTTTTCTTCCAACTTGCGCTTGATGGCTGAGCCAACCAGTCCTTTATACCCGGCAACATAAATTTTCGCGTCTTTTTCCATTCAGCACCTCGTTAAAACAAGGTTGAAGTTAAGGCTGAGGTTGAGGGGGAAGCTTTTCCTCCTTAACCTTAACCTTAACCTTAACCTGAGTTCAGTCGAGCCCTTTTTGGTTTTGGCTCGATTGATTTATTTAGTTATGTATTATAAATGAGACAAGACCAGAATGCAAGTTCTAAATGGAATATTCACTGACCTACTGACCTACTGAGAACGGCTTCAAAATACTCGATGGTTTTTCTCAGTCCTTGTTCCAGCGACACTGTGGGATTCCAGCCCAGGCACTCCCGGGCCAACGTAATTTCCGGCCTCCTTCGCTCCGGGTCATCTTCAGGTAATGGTTTATGAATAATTTTCGATCGTGATTGGGTGAGTTCAATAATCTTTTGGGCCAGTTCCATTATGGTAAATTCAACGGGATTACCCAGGTTCACCGGCCCGATAAAATCATCCGGGGCATTCATCATGGCAATGATCCCCTTCACCATATCATCCACATAACAAAACGACCGGGTCTGATTACCGTCACCGTAAATAGTGATGTCCCGGCCTTTTAAAGCCTGTACAATAAAATTACTCACTACCCGGCCGTCATTAGGATGCATGCGAGGACCATAGGTATTAAATATACGGACGACTTTTATTTTTACCTGGTTCTGCCTGTGATAGTCAAAGAAAAGAGTTTCTGCACACCGCTTCCCTTCATCATAACAGGAACGAAGTCCAATGGGATTAACATTGCCCCAGTACGACTCAGGCTGGGGATGAATTTCAGGGTTTCCATAAATTTCACTGGTAGAGGCTTGCAGTATTTTGGCCTTTACCCGCTTAGCGAGCCCTAACATATTAACTGAACCCATTACATTGGTTTTAATGGTTTTTACCGGGTTGTACTGGTAATGAATGGGAGAAGCCGGACAGGCCAGGTTGTATATTTGATCCACTTCAACAAAAATGGGATGAACGATGTCATGACGGATCAATTCAAAGTGAGGGTCCTTTAGCAAATGGCGGATGTTCTCTTTGGTACCGGTAAATAAATTGTCCATACATATGACTTCATTGCCCTGGTTTAACAACTGCTCACACAGGTGCGAACCGATAAAACCCGCCCCCCCGGTAACCAGTACGGTTTTGGTTTGAGGAATCTGAACATTTCGAGTATTCATTTTTGCCTCTTCTTTTCTTCCTACTTCCTACTTCCTACTTCCTACTGAGCGATTATCTCCATAATCTTCTCCTGGTCTTCTATATCCAGATACGGATGCATAGGTATACTGAAAATTTCTTGTGCGGTTTTCTCGCTTATGGGAAAATCACCTTTTTTATACCCCAGGTGAGTAAAGGCTTCTTGTAGGTGAAGAGGAAGCGGATAATAAATCGCCGTGGGGATATTCTGCTCCTTTAACCTGGCAATCACTGCATCCCGCTGGGGGTGCAAGATAGAATACTGTGCCCATGCCGAGATATTGTATTCTTTCACTAAAGGTACAGTTACAAAATCTTTTAGGCCATCACTGTACCGTTTGGCCACTTCCTGCCGCAGTTGGATTTCTTCAGCAAATATTTCCAGTTTTGCCAGTAAAACCGCTGCCTGGATGGTGTCCAACCGGCCATTAATCCCTACTCGGATATTATCGTATTTATTGGTACCTTTGCCGTGAACCCGGATGGAAATCAATTTGTCATGGATTCCCGGGTTATCGGTAAATACCATACCACCATCACCGTAACAGCCCAGGGGTTTGGCAGGGAAAAAGCTGGTGGCAGCCACATCTCCATGAGAACACGCTTTTGCGCCTTTATATGAGGCCCCAAAACTCTGGGCAGCATCCTGCAGCACAAAAAGATTATACTTTCTGGCAACGGCATTGATTTCATCATAATCGGCAGGCTGACCAAAAAGGTCCACAGGAATAATTCCTTTGGTGTTTAATTGGCCTTGCCCCGCGGTTTCCCTGATCACGGTTTCTAATTTTTCCGGATCGATATTAAAGGTATCCGGCTGGATATCCACAAACACCGGTGTAGCCCCCAGGAGTTGAATCACCTCTGCGGTGGCTATAAACGTAAAAGGAGACGTAAATACCGCATCACCGGGGCCGATATTATACGTCATTAAAGCCATAAGCAGCGCATCCGTGCCGCTGGCCACTCCCACGGCATACCGGATCCCGACATAACCGGCCAGTTTTTTCTCCAGCTTCTCTATTTCCGGGCCCATGATGTATTTGCCATGGTCCAATACCTTCTTAATGTTCGCTTCGATCTTATCCCTGATTCGCTCCTGCTGCATATGTAGATCGATAAATTCCATTTTTTTCGGTCTCCTTACTTTTTCGCCGTTATTTCTCCTGTTATTTGTTCTCTATTTGTGTCACGCTGTGGCCTTTTTTTATATATCTCCGGCCGCATTTTTTGCATGCGACGGTTTCTTCGGATTCCGGGTCCGGCGTCATGTCCAGTTTGGTGGCACAGGCACACATCCAACCGAAAAGCTTTGCCGGGGTTCCCAACATCAGGCCGTAATCCGGCACATCCCGCGTCACCACTGCCCCGGCTCCCACAAACGCATATTTGCCGATCGTCGTGCCGCACAAAATGGTGCTGTTGGCACCTAACGACGCACTTTTCTTTACTAAGGTTTTTAGGTAAAATTCAGTCCCCCGCTGCGGAAACTCACTGCGGGGATTAAGAATATTGGTAAACACCATCGAGGGGCCGCAGAACACATAATCCTCCAGTTCAACCCCTTCATATACAGATACATTATTCTGTATCTTTACATAATTCCCAATGGTCACATTGTTCCCTATATTGACATTCTGTCCGATGGAACACTTTTTCCCGATCCTGGCACCGCTCTGGATATGAGAAAAATACCAGACCTTTGTGCCTTCACCAATTTCCACATTGTCATCCACATAACTGCTTTCATGTACAAAATATTTCTTCTCAGGCATCTATATCTCCATCATCCCCTCTAATTCTCAACTGTTTTTCTGCTCGTTCCAATACCTTTAAAACCTTCAAACCTTCTTCTCCATCGGTTTTCGGGGTTTCCCTGTTCTCCAGGCAATCGATAAAATGCAGCAATTCCTCTCTGAGGGGTTCTTTCATTTCAAAGCGGATAGGGTAGGATTGGGCTTTTCGGGCTACGGGAATATCCCCTGCGATAAAATCGATTTTATGGGGATAAATCAAGAGTTTTTCCCCGTTGACATCATCGAAAACTGCCATTTTGTCTTTACCCACCACCACCAGTTTTTGTTCTTTGAAGGGATGCAGCCAGTTGACAAAAATGTGGCTTTTGATCCCGTTTTTGAAATCCAGTATGGTGAGGGTGGTGTCATAAATGTCAGATTTTACATAAGCACCGCCGTGGGCATCCACATGCACCGGTTCCTGGCCGTTTAATAACATCAATATTAACGAAATATCATGGGGAGCAAAACTCCAGAGCACATTCTCTTCGGCTCGTAATTTGCCGATATTCAAGCGGTTGGAATAAATATAGCAAATGTCCCCCAGTTCACCGGCATCGATGAGCTCCTTCAACTTGATCACAGCAGGATGGTACTGAAGAATATGCCCCACCATCAGTATGCGGTTCTTGCTTCGGGCAATCTCTACCAGTTGGGAACCTTCCCCGGTAGTTAATGCCAGGGGTTTTTCCACCAGGACGTCTTTGCCCGCCAGCAGGTATTCCCGGGTTAGCTCGAAATGAAGTGCAGCAGGTGCAGCAATAACAACCGCTTTTACCTCCGGGTTCTTTAAAATAGAACCTTCATCTTTCACATAATTAACATGGGGAAAATCTTCCTTTCTCTGCCGGATGTTTTCAATATTTGGGTCCAGGACAGAGTGCAGCACACCCAGTTCCAGCAAATTTTTTAAATGATTCTGGCCCCAATACCCGGCGCCAATTAATGCAATATTTTTTTCATTTTCCATTCTTTATCCTTTTCTTCGTGTAACTTCGTGCTTTTTTCCGCATTGTAAATTCCTTCGCGGCTGCATTCTTCTAGGCTTTCCAGATTTTTTCACTTTTTATTCCTTCTTGTTTTAATGCATTTCGCGTGTCGATAACGATTCTTGCTTTCTTTAAAACCTGTTGATAATCGATATTGGAATGATCGGTAACAATAACGGCTGCATCGTATTCACTGTCTTGTATTTTTTCCAGGTCCACCGACTGTAAGTTGAATTGGAACTTACGGGTTTTGGGTAAGGAGGGGATATAAGGATCGTAATACTCCACATGGGCATCTTCTTTAATCAACAGATCGATTATTTTTAAGGCAGGACTTTCTCTCATGTCGTCCACATTTGGTTTATACGCTGCACCGATTACCAGTATTTTGGCTCCCACCAGTGAACGGCCCAATGCGTTTAATGCCCGCATGATTTTTTCAATGACATAATAAGGCATGGTGTTGTTGATTTCACCGGCCAGTTCAATAAAATGGGTATGAATATCGTATTCTTTGGCTTTCCAGGTCAGGTAAAACGGATCAATGGGGATGCAGTGCCCCCCAAGCCCGGGGCCGGGATAAAACGCCTGGAAACCAAAGGGTTTGGTTCTGGCTGCCTCAATCACCTCCCACACATCAATACCCATGCGATCGAAAATCACTTTTAGCTCATTGACCAGGGCAATATTGATGGCCCGGTAGGTATTTTCCAATATCTTTGAAGCTTCTGCGATTTTGGGTGAAGAGACCGGTACGACGTTGACGATCTGGCTGTAAAGAGCGGTGAGCACCTCGATGCCATCCCGGGTCACGGCACTCACGACTTTGGGGATGTCACCGGTCTCAAACTCTTTGTTACCCGGGTCTTCGCGCTCCGGTGAATACCCCAAATAAAAATCCTTACCCACCTTTAAGCCGGTACTCTCAAGGATGGGCAGCATCTCTTCTTCCGTGGTACCGGGGAACGTGGTGCTCTCCAACACCACCACATGCCCTTTCTTCAACTTCCCGGCAATGGCCCTGGTGCTGTTCAGTACATAGGAAAGGTCCGGGTTGTAATGGTCATCCAGGGGGGTAGGAACACAAATCAAAATCACATCCACTTCTCCCAACCTGGAGAAATCAGATGTGGCACTGAACGTTTTCCTGTGGATCACGTACTTCTTTAAAAAATCTTCCTCAATATGACGGATATAGCTCTTACCGTTGTTAAGCATTTCAATTTTTGTATTATCCAGGTCAAATCCAAGGATGGTAAAATCATGTTTCAGAAATTCACGGGCCAGTGGTAGGCCCACATATCCAAGTCCAATAATCCCAACCAGGACGCTGCGATTTTTGATTTTCTCAATCAATACCTGCTTCATTTCCTTCACTACATTTTATTCTTATTATTCTCCCACCATTCCACAAAAAATGCCAGGAATACGAAAATAAAGAATCCCAGGATAAAGGAAATAACCGTAATTAATATTTTCCTGGGTTTGATGGGTTTTTTGGGCAGAGAGGGGCCGGATAAAAACTGCATTTCTTCGTTGAGGTTGCGGAAATTATCAAAATCTTTGACCAGTTCATTTGCCAGCTGTCGGGCGACATCATCATTGATTTTCCCGGGCTGATTTTTCCTGGCAAAGAAACTGTCTTTTAATTTCATACATTGGTGAAGGAGGGGGACTCCAAAGGTTTTACTTTCCAGAATTTCTTTGACCCTGGAGAAGAATTCAGCGCGCAGCTCCTCTATCTCCTGATTTCTCCGGTTTTGGGCGAGGTTTTCTTCAATATCGGCAATATGGGATTCAATACCCACGATCTGGGCCACTGGCGACAGATACCGATACCCGCTGTACTGTTCCGAGAACAACTCCCGGTTAACCATTTGCCTGGACTGTGGGTATTTCTTTAACACGTCCTGGATGTGATTGAGCTTTCGTGTCAACTGCTTTAACTTAAATTCATCCTGTATTACGTAATTTTCATAGGTTTTGGCATCTGAGTGGCTTTTGTTTAATTGGGCGTTGATATAGTCGTTTAACTTCCCATAGAGAATACTATCTTTAATAAAATTACCCATTGCCCATACAAAGGCCCGGGCCGTTTGCGGGGAACGCTGTTCAGCCTGCACCTTTGCTCCCACGACAAAATTCTTCACGTCCTTTGAAATCTGTCCCAGGTCGCTCATGTCCTTCTTTGAATAGGCATACACCGGCTCCAGCCACTGGGCAATATCTTCGGAAGTGCGAATGTTCAATGTTAACTCCCCCAGGTATTTAGCGTATTCGTTTTTACCTTCAGCTTTTCGCATGATTTCTATAAACCGAAGAAATTTGTAGGGATTGGTAATTTGAGACTCGTACTTCTTGTAGTCAGGGATCGATACTGTTTTCATCATCAGACTGCTTTCCTGGAGAGCTTCATTTAGTAACAGGTTTTTCTGCAGCGTATTATTATCCAGCATGTCATTTTGCAGATCATCTCTTATCTTTTTCTGGATTTCTCTTATTTCTTCCAGGTCAATATCCATCCCGCTGGACAACCGGATAAAGGCCTCGCTCTGGTAAGCTTTTGGAAGCACCAGGGTAATGAGAAGAGCAGCCAGTGTGAACGCCAGTGTTCCCAGGACAATCAACCATTTTCGTTTGAGCAGGACTTTCACCAACTGAACCAGGTCAATGGTGTCGCTGTTATGGTAAACCTCTTGTTTCTCCATTAAACCTCCTTGGATTTACATAATATCAAGCTGTTATTATAGCTTATTTATTGGTAATAGAAAAGCCCCACCATGAAAATAGGCCCATTTTCGTAAGATGAATACGATCGTAGGGGTTTGATTCATCAAACCCGTCGGGTGAATCGGTTCGGGCAGTCCCCTCCCCTTCGGCGTATAACCTCTCCTCTACACCCGGACGCCGTCAGGCTGCGCGATGCAACCGATTTACATTTTAGTTTTGTAAAGATTCCTGGTTTAAACGTACTCGCACTAACCTGCGGTTCGTTTTGATTAAGCCGCTTCTACCTCTACATCTTACGTCTGAGGTATTTTTTTAATACGATCAATTTACTTGTGTAACTTACGTTGGTAAGCATGATGATGGCCCGTTGATGATCGGGGAGTTCTTCATAAAAAACTCCTTCCCAGCCATCGAAGTCACCTTCGTCGATAAGTATTCTGTCTCCACATCTAAACTTTTCTTCCCGCGTTTTCATGGTTACGATTCCGTCTCGCTCCCGGCACTTGATGTCTTCGATTTTTTTGTTGTGAATTGTCCACAAGCATTGGTTGTTACCCAGTACTGACTTTACTCCACGAGTATACCGGACTTTGTGATACAATTCAATCACAGAGAATTGAGCAAACAGGTAACCGCTGAAAAGCGGAGAAAGCACCTCGACTTTTTCTTTGTTTTTCTTTACTTTTTTGAAATAGAGAGGCAAGTACACCTTTGCACCCAGGGATTTTAAAGCCTGCTCGGCAATAAATTCCTGCTTCGGTTTAGTACTAATAATAAACCAGGAAGCTGTGTCAATATCCGATGAACTCATGCTGTTATTGTAATGCAATTTGCTTTAAATGTCAACATTTTTGAGTGTAGTTCTTATTCTGGATTGCTGTCAATAAAGGCTAAGCATCACTTAAAAATTTTCTTTTCCCTACTTTTAGAACCTCACATTATTAGTGATTGATGCCCTTCTCTTTCTCTATCTTCCTTTTCCCTTTTTTTATATTTTTCTTTGATGTCTTGCAACTTACGATTGCGCAGATGACGAAGGGTTTCCATCTGTTGGCGGGTCAACAGTTCCCTCAGGTCCAGGAGGTAATTCATATAACGAACGATCATATTGGTTTTTTCGCTGCTGATCTCCCGGATGTGGCGTTCCATTTGCTTTCGGTCTATTTTCTTTGCCTTTGATTTCAGGTAAGAAGCAAATTGCAATTCTTTAATTTTTATTTCCGCGCTGGTGCGAATGGAAAATGCCTCATGCTCCAGCATCAAATCTTCTATTTTCTTTTCCTGCTCTTCGGTCAGTCCGATTTTATCCTTTAATTGCAGGAGCAAGCGGCCATCATACAGGTTGTTTTTCGTCAGGAACAACAAATGTTTGACTTGTCGGAGGGTATCCTCTTTCTCTTTTTTATTCTTATCTCCAGGGGACACGGTCAGCGCCGGTTGAAAAAACAAAATGATCAGAAAAAGAGTGATCATTCTCCCGGACACTCTGGTATGTTTACATTTAATCATGGGTTCCTCCTTGTTGAAAGGCTCTTCTTCCTGGTCTGGTTTTATATTTTTTTTCAATAAAAAACCAGTTCCTGCTCAATCTATAAAGAAATTTGAGCCGCTGTTCCGGTTCCAGGAGCGCGTTGATTTGAATCAGGGCCTCCACAAACAGCACGTTCAATTCATTTTCCAATCGGTTCAACTCTTTGGTTTTGGTATCGATGTCATCGGGATTGAACTCGGTCTCGCTCATCGCCTCGATGATGTCAATGCGTTTATCCAGGATATCCTGCTTGTATTTCAGGAGATTCATTTTGAATTCTCTTATAATTTTTTTTATTCCTGTTTTTTGGTCTTCTTTGAGGTTAAATTCGGATTTGAAGGGTGTTTCCTGTTTATGTTCGTTCCCGGTTTTTCCCGCCTTCTGCCGGTCAGTAACTTTCCGGTAGATTGTCGAGGACACAAACGCCAGGTTTAAGGCAAGCGAGGCAGCCAGGATAATCTTCAGCCATTTATTTTTCATGAGTTGCTCCATTACCATTCCCGATATCCAGCAGCTCCATTGCGATCTCCTGGACATTAATCAAGCGTAAATTTTGACTTTCCGTCAGCAGTTGGGCCATATACGTCTCGGGTTGATTTTGAGGCGAACCGCCGTTGATATTACCCAGGCTGCTGTTGAACCAGACACCCAGGAGCAAAAAAAGAATAAAAACAAAGGAGTATGCCAGCGAAGGTAATTTAAACCACCGGATTTTTTCTTCTTCTTTCTCTATTATTGTTTCCATCACCACAGCCGTAAAATTAACGGCGGTATCCACTTCCGGCAGCTGCTTTACCTGGTGAGTCACCTGTTCCAGGGACTCCAGTTCTTTCCTGCAGGCATCACACTCCAGTAAATGGGTGTTGATTTTCACCTGCATGTCCCGGTCCAGTTCATTGTCCTGGTACCGGCTTAACAAGGCTGTGACAGTATCGCATCCCAGCGCTGTTTCCTTCATCTTTTTCATTTTACCAATACGCATTAAGCTCACCTCGCATTCACTTTTAAAACATTTATTTTTTTGTTTTCTTGCAAAATTTCCGTTTTTCCCATCTCCTTCAGGCGAACTTTCTCTTTTAGATTACTTTTGGCCCTGGAGATCAAGGTTTCAATTTTCGGGACGGACCACCCGGTGACTTCTGCGATTTTATTGTATGAGAGATCCAGGTAAACTTTCATGATAAGGGCGATTCTCTGGTTTTCTTTGAGGGATTTTAATGCCTCTGTCATCATTTCCTCTTGCTGCGTTTTCTCCAGGAGATCTTGCTGGGTTTCTTCACTGCGAAAATATCGTTCCTCAGCGAATTGATTATTCCCACTTTCGTTGGATTGCCCGGAGAGCCAGAGAATTCGTTTTTGCTTTTTGATATAGTTCAACGTGATATTTTTGGCAATAGTAAAGATAAACGCCTGGAAATTATCCTGCATTTTATATCTTTTAATTGTCTCATAGACTTTTAAAAAAACATCCTGTGCAAGGCTCTGGGCCTCGTCGTAGTCGATTATCATTTTGTGGATAAAATTGATAATCTTCTTGCTGTAGCGGTTGATCAGGATCTCGAAATTCCTGGTATTGCCATCGCGGACTGATTGCACCACGTTATCATCGGAAAGTACCTGTTCATTTTCTTGCACGGTATTATTATAACAGATTTCCCTCCCCAATTCTTTCAAAGAAATTTTTTTTGCCACAAAGGCACATTTGAATATTTTTTATATTGTTAGAGACGCAAAATCTTACGTCTCTACAAATGAAAATAGGCCAATTCCTGGAATAATTTTTAATATATTGTGGTATAATAATATAAAACAAGCGTTTTAATTGTAGGGAAAATGAAAATGGAAAATTCCTTGCGAGCTGCTGTTTTAACACTATTGACGGATTAAGATTATGAAATGGATTTATGATCTATCTTATGAGCAACTGAAAGGGGAGATAACCGCTGCCAAACTCAAGACGTTTACAGCGGATCAAATCTTTCAATGGATTTACCATAAAAATGTCCAGGATATCGATAAATGGACAAACATTAGCAAAACCAATCGAAATGTGTTATCCAAACGCTTTGATACCCGGTTAAACCCGGTCTTGGATATCGTTGAAGATCAAGAGGGTACGAAAAAATTCCTGGTCCAACTGGCAGATCAACACAAAATCGAAGCAGTTTTGATACCGGAAAAACACCACTACACCTTCTGTATCTCCACCCAGGTGGGCTGCCCCTTGAATTGTGCCTTTTGCGCCACCGGCAAGATGGGATTTAAGAGAAATCTAACCGCTGGCGAAATCGTTTCCCAGGTCCTGATAATTAAAAAAAAGCTTCCCGGGTACATGGGAAAGATTAATGTCGTCCTGATGGGAATGGGTGAATCCCTTCTCAATTATGACAATCTTAAAAAAGCACTGGAAATCATTACCACAGAAAAAGGGCTGAGCATTTCTCCCCGGAATATCACCCTGTCTACCGCCGGTCTCCTGGAAGAAATAAAACGCTTTGAAGCGGATTTTCCCAAAGTGAAAATCAGCTTTTCATTAAATGCTCCCAACGCTTCACTGCGGGAACAGCTGATGCCCATATCCAAAAAAGAGAAATTGGCCGACATTCTGACATATTTCAAGACCACAAAGAAAAGACGAAAACACCGGGTAACCTTTGAATACGTTTTGCTGAAAGGAGTGAATGATTCCCTTGCCGATGCCCGTAAGGTCCCGGAGCTTCTTAAGGGAATATCTTGCAAAATTAACCTGATTCCCTATAATAAGAATGAAGGTCTACCCTTTGAAACACCGGGTAAAGAGGAGGTTGAGGCTTTTAGCGACTATTTGCATTCCCGCGGTTATACGGTAATGGTGCGATGGTCCAAAGGAAGGGGAATTCAATCCGCCTGCGGCCAGTTGGCAGCTTCAGGGAAAGTTGATAGGATGAATTATTTCAATAATAACGGTTTTGTATTGGACGATTTTCAAAAGAAAGCCATTGGGGCGGTAGAAAAGGATCATTCAGTCCTGGTGGCCGCCCCCACCGGCGCGGGAAAAACCTTGATTGCCGAACACCTGGTAAGAAAGTGTATGGCGGAAAACCGGGGCGTGATATATACCGCTCCCATTAAAGCGCTTTCCAATCAAAAGTTTCGCGAATTCCAGGCCCGGTTCCCGGGTCTGGTGGGGATTATCACCGGCGATGTGAACATCCAACCCCACTCGCCGCTGCTGATCATGACCACGGAAATATTTCGCAACAAAGTCCTGGAAAGTGAATCCAGCCTGGACAACCATCACTGGATTATTTTCGATGAAATTCATTACCTGGATAACGTCGAGAGAGGAACGGTATGGGAAGAATCCCTGATCCTGCTGCCCAGGCACATGCGATTTATGGGATTGTCTGCCACCATTCCCAATGTCGATCAATTTGCCGCATGGCTCAGAGAGATTCACCAACACCCCATCACCGTTATCAAAGAGGACAAACGGCCGGTTCCCCTGCATTTTTTGTTTCAATGCCACGGCAGGATTTGCGATGAGCTTAAAGAGGTAAAAAACGAGGCCTACAGCCAGAGAAAAACACGTCGATTCAGGGGGAATCATTTGCTGGAGACGGATTACCGGGAGAATAAGCCCTTTGCCCTGGTTCGTCATCTGGCCAATACAGACCGGCTGCCCTGTATCTATTTTTCTTTTAGCCGTAAACGCTGCGAAATCCTGGCGGAAGAAGCCGCACAGTTGGATTACCTGACCGATGAGGAACGAGCGAAGATGTTAGAAACCTATGACGAATTCTGCCGGAAATACGACATCTGCCACGAAGACCGTACCCAAAGCCTCCGGGGCCTGGTGAAAAAAGGCGTGGCCTATCACCATGCCGGCATCCATCCCATGTTAAAAGAAATCTTGGAACGGTTGTTTACCAGCAAGTTGATCAAGATTATTTTTGCCACAGAGACATTTGCATTAGGCATTAACATGCCGGCCCGCACCGTGACGCTGGATGAATTAAAAAAGAAATACGGCCGGTTCTACCGGGCCTTAAAAGTCCGGGATTTTTACCAGATGGCCGGACGCTCCGGCAGGAGGGGCATCGATAAAGAAGGCTACGTCTACAGCCGCCTCGATCCCAAAGCCGTAACCCATGAAGAATTGAAATCCATTTTTAAAGGTAAACCGGAAGATATTCGCAGCCGGTTCAATGTTTCTTATGCCACCATCCTCAACCTTTACGAAACCTATGGTGAAGAGTTGTTCCATATTCACTCCCTATCGTTCTACAAATTCCAGGAAAAAATCACGTCTGGTTCACGTCAGTTGGAGCAAATGAAGGCCCGGCTGAACATCCTGAAACAACTGGGGTATATCCATGATTACCAGTTGACGGAAAAAGGGCATTTTGCTAAAAAAATCCACGGCAATGAGCTGCCCCTGGCTGAGCTTTTTGGTTACGGTGTCCTGGAAGAACTGACTCTTAACCAGGTGGGAGTATTGGCTCTGGCTGCGGTATTCATGCCCCGGCCCAACATAAAAAAACCAAAACTCACCGGCGAGGTAAAAGCCCTGGAAACTATTACCACAGAAGTAGTCCGGGGTATTCATCGCTTTGAGAAGAAGATGCGGCTAAGTTATTTAAGCAAACCCTTTTATTATGATCTTTCCGCTTCTCTCCTCAATTGGATGAACCAAAGCGATTTTCAAACCATCATCGAACAGCTGCAAGTGGATGAGGGAGAAGTGATTCGCTATTACCGGATGGGAATCCAGGTGCTGCGGGAAATGCTGGAAACCCCCGCTTCCAAAGAATTAAAACATAAAATTGAGAGCGCCATCGAGCTGATTAACCGCGGCGTGATCGACGCCGAAGAACAATTGAAAAAATCCGCTGCAATTACATAATTTTGTGAAAACATTGACAAAAGCTTATATATATTATATGATATGCCTTAATATATGAAAGTATATGTTGCTGAACAAGCAGGATTTTGTTTTGGAGTAAAAAGAGCGTTGGATATTATTGATCAATTATATGAAAAAGGACATGAAATACAAATACATGGCCAGCTCATTCATAACCCCACAGTTCTGGAAAATTTAAAAGCCAGGGGGATTGAGTGTATCGATTCATTGGAACAGTTAGACCCCAGTAAGACCCTTATCATACGCACTCACGGTATCCCCAAAGAGGTTGAGAATAATCTTAAAGAAAAAGGTATCAAATATGTGGATACCACCTGTCCCCTGGTGAAAAAACTCCAAAAACGAATTGAAGAATTAAACTCCCAGGATACCCGGATTGTAATCGTGGGAGACAGGAACCATCCGGAAATTATTGCTGCCAAAAGTTACGCACCGGAGGCAAAGGTTATCAATTCGGAAGAAGAAGCCCGTGGTTTTGATACCAAAGGCAGCAGCATTAGTGTGGTGGCCCAGACCACTTTGGATTCAAATTTCTTTGACAAAATGGTCGCTATTTTGGAGGAGAAAACTAAAAAAGAAAACCTTTACGTATATGATACCATTTGCAGTGCCACAAAGGAAAGACAGGAAGCTGTCAAAAAGTTGGCTTCCAAAGTAGATTTTGTGGTGGTTGTCGGCGGGAAGAATTCATCCAACACCAAAAAACTCTATAATATCGCTCTGAAAAAAAACAAGAATACCATCCATATTGAAAAAAGCAGCGATCTCTATTTGTACCAGGATGACGCCAATTTCAGAAAGCAAGCAGCACATCTTCAGTCTATTGGAATTACAGCAGGGGCATCCACACCTCCGGAAGAAATCGAAAAAGTAAAACTATTTTTCAATAAATTTAAGTTAACGCCAGACAAGGAGATGAACCATGGAGGAAGTAAAAGAAATGCAAACACCGGATACGAATACAGAGAATCCTGAAAATACAGGAAATACCGAGAATGCTGAGAACGGTGAGAACGGTGAGAAAACTGAAAAAATTGAAAGCATTGAAAACATTGAAGATACTCAGAGCGATGAGAATATTGACAGCGCTGCACGTGTAGAAAGTGCTGAGAGTGCTGAGAGTGCTGAGAGTGCTGAAATTGTTGAAAGTGTTGACAGCGCTGAAATAACAGAAAGCACCAAAGATACTGAAACCGCTGAGCATGAAGAAACCGTTGAGCAAGAGGTACCCGTCGAGCATGAGGAACCCATCGAGCAAGAGGAAACCGTTGAGGATGAGGAAGCTGTTGAGCATGAAGAACCCTTGGATGAATTTTCTGAGCTTATGAAAGATTACGATTTAAAAACAGCGACTGCTTACAGCCGCATCCAGGGAAAAATCATTGATATCATTGACAATAAAGTAATTGTTGATATCGGCCAGAAGACCGAGGGAATTTTAAATAAAGACGAGTTATACGACTGGGATGGTAGTCTAAAATACAATGTCGGGGATACCATTACAGTGGTTTGCAAGAATATCAACACCAAGGAAGGATACATCACGATTTCCAAAAGGCAAGTGGACAGGGAAGAGGGCTGGCAAAAGGTCAGACGAGCTTATGAAAAAAAGCAGCCTCTTACCGGCAAAATCGTTGGTGTAATAGATGATAACAAAGGGTTTAAGGTGGATATGGGCGTAGAGATGTTTTTACCCATGAGCCAGGCGGACATTAAGAAGATTAAATCCCCAAAACATATGTTAGGGAACGAATACCGGTTTAGGATCACCCGTATCAATTCCAAGGAAAAGAACGGTGTGGTTTCACGCAGGATACTCCTGGAAGAAGAAAAAGTAGCAAAAATCAAAGAATTGTTCGATAGCTTGAATGTGGGTGATATCGTTAAAGGCAGGGTAACATCTCTGACGGATTACGGTGCTTTCGTGGATATCGGTGGCATGGATGGGCTAATTCACAAAGACAACATCTCTTATGCACGGGTCAACCACCCCAAAGAGAAGTTGAGGAAAGGCGACGAAGTGGAAGCCAAAATCCTGGATATGGACCCGAAACATAACCGCATCTCTCTGGGCATTAAACAAAGATACCCGGACCCCTGGATCGATATTGCCAAGAAATACCCGGTAGGTAAAAAGCTCATTGCCAAGGTCACCAAGATCGTCAATTTCGGTGCTTTTATCGAGCTGGAAGAAGGTGTGGAAGGTTTGCTGCATATCTCTGATCTCACCTGGGAAGGCAAGACCGAGTCTGTAGAAGAATTTGTGGCAGTGGGCGAGCGTTTGTGGGTACAGGTGATTGAATTAAACGCTGAAGAGAGAAAAATCAAACTGGGCCTCAAACAACTGGAAATGCGGCCCGAAGAAAAGTATATCCAGAAACACCACCAAAGAGAAATCGTCACCGGTGTAGTGAAAAAAATATTAAAATCCCGCGTCTTTGTGGAACTGGAAAAAGGCGTTGAAGGGGTAGTTAAAATATCGGATATTACGTATTTTCGCATCGATTCTCCCCATGAATATCTAAAAGAAAAACAAACCATCGATGCCATGATCTTGAGTGAGACCCTGGATTCCAATTACAAGGTGAAATTGGGGATCAAACACTTATCTGACACTGAATGGAGGCAGTTTATCAATGAAAACAAACCTGGCCGTGTGGTAAAAGTAAAAATCAAAAAAGTCACAGACAAAGGTATCAGTGTTGAAGTCAGTAAGGATATTGAAGGATTTATCCGGCCCAATGAAATCGGTGACAGGAAACATGAATTGGAGGAAATCCAGAAACTTTATAAACCCGGTCAGGAAGTAGAGGCTATGGTTGTCAGTTCCGATTTTGAGAGGAAGCGAATTTACTTCAGTATCAGGGCACTGAGGCGGAAAAAGGAACGAGAAGACATTGATAAGTATTCAAAATCCAACGCCGACTCTGTGACTACCATTGGGGATTTATTCGAGAACGCCATAGACAAGAAGAATAGGAAATGAAATTTCTCTCAGCCCCCTGGAGATGGGATTTTATCTCCTCGTTAATCAAAAAAAAGGGATGTGTGTTTTGCGATGCTTTAAAATTACCGGAGAAGGACTCTTTAATCTGCTTCAAGGGGAAGGATTATTTTGTTATATTAAATAAATATCCTTATAATACCGCACACGTGATGATTGTGCCCTATGTGCATGTGGATACACCGGATAAGATCGCACCCCGGGAAACCATTGAAATGTGGGAATTGATGAATCGCACCATGGCGATTATAAAAGACAAGTTCCACCCCAGTGGGTTTAACGTGGGTATGAACATTGGCCGGGCAGCAGGTGCAGGCATAAGAGACCACTTTCATCTTCATATTGTCCCCCGCTGGGATGGTGACGCCAATTTCATGCCTGTTGTCGGCAAGACTCGAGTCCTCTCTTACAGCATCGAAACAATCTTTGAAATCCTGCTCAACGAGTTTAAAAAATGAAACCAAGCCGTTCCATTTCCAGGGCAATTTTTTTTTCTTTATTTTTGCTTTTACTAATACCGGTGATCGAGAGCTGTTCCCGGTTAAACCGGGGGGAATCGGCCCATATTTTCCTGGTTACGCTGGATACTACGCGGGCCGATTATATCGATTATTCGCTTTCCAATAATGATGTCACCCCAAACCTGGCGCAGTTGGCTTCCCAGGGGCAGTATTTTGAAAATGCCTATGCATTGATTCCCATTACATTACCCTCTCATGCATCCATGTTTTACTCTCTCCCCCCGCACCGTTTAAAGCTTTACAATAACGGCCAGGTGCAAAAAATCGCTCACCCCACGGTGACCCAACTGCTAAAAAGAGAAGGATATATCACGGGTGCGGTTATTTCCTTGGGGGTATTGAAGGCTGATTTCGGTCTCAACAAGGGGTTTGACCACTATATAGAAAACTTTAAACCTTACCTGTGGGATAAGCCCGCGGATGCTGTCAATCAAGATGTCTTCCGCTTGATCCGGGATTTAACTCGGGAGAAAGATGAAAGGAAACGGTTTTTTTTCTGGATTCATTATTCGGACCCTCATGAACCTTATTTCCCGCCCTATGAAGGTGGAAAATTTCGTATTTTTGTCAATGGGCGGGAAGTATTTGTTTCCCGCAGCACGGAACAGCCGGTGGTCAATGTTGAAATCCAGGCAAAACCCGGGAAAAACAAGGTAATCCTTGACTTTGAAATTCCCGCCAATTTTAAAAATTACCCGGGATGTACTGTTGAATACATCAAATACCGGGATTTTTCCCTGGAGCCGCTAAATAACCTGGAACCGAGGGAAGAACCGGAAATCGTTTTCCCCGCCGGCTGGAACGTAAAAAAGACGCGGAATGGCATCAATTATTATTCGAATGAGAAGAGATCGGAAATCATTGTACGGAATCGACTTCAACGGGTGCTTCCTTTAAACCTTGGGTTTATTTGCAGTTTGCGGGTAGATGATGCCGCGCGGAAATTGTTTTATAGGGAAGAAGTAAAATATATGGATCACCATTTGGGGAAATTGCTTGAATTTTTAAAGCAGGAAAACATATATGAAAAATCTGCCTTTATTATTATCGGTGATCACGGTGAAGTTCTTGGGGAGTACCGCAATCATTTCGGTCATATCCATTTTTTAAACCAGACATCGGTCAAAGTACCGTTAATTATTGCAGGTAAAGGCATTCCGGCAGGGGGGAGGCGGGACGATGTGGTATCCATCCTGGGCATTGCCCCCACCATCCTGGACATCTCCGAGATTAAAAAACCCGGGTTTATGCTGGGGAAGTCGTTATTAACCCCCATTCCCCTGTCTGGTGTCAAACTCCTGTTGGAGACCTATTCGCCGGAAGCAAATTTCGATGCCTTTTCCATTATTGATTATCCTTACCAGGTCATCTTTTATCCCGGCAGGAGGGTCAAAAAAATGGAATTTTTCAATTTGAAGCGCGACCCCCTGGGCGTGCATCCCAGCGATGATGTTAATCCGGATGGGAAAAAAGGGGGGAAAATCAGGGCCGGCCTGGTGGATTCCATATTGAAAATTTCCCGGATAATAATGGCTTCCAAAGGAAAAATCGGCAGCGCCTGCAAACGGCATCAAGAGATTTTAAAATCGCTGGGATACCTGTGAATGAGTTATATTAAGGAATGAGGACGACAATGACTGAAAAAAAATTATTAAAACGAACCGTTTACTGCGGTAAAATAAATGAAGCATTTGTTGACCGCACGATTACTGTTTACGGTTGGGTGAACAAGAAAAGGGAATTGGGTGGTCTGACGTTTATTGATCTCAGGGACAGGGAAGGGATTCTCCAGGTGGTGATCAATGAAAATTTTGCAGCCCCGCAAATCATCAAAAAAATTGGCATTGAATATGTGTTGTCGGTTACAGGGAACGTGGTGCTGCGTTCCAATCCCAATCCTGACATGTATACCGGTAAAGTAGAATTAGTGGCAGAGGAGATTGAGATATTGGCAGAATCCCGGGTGCCGCCTTTTTTCCCGGAGAGCCGAACCGACGTGTCTGATGAGCTGCGTTTCAAGTATCGGTACATTGATTTAAGGAGCCAGCGGATGCAGGGGAATTTCAGGATTCGCAGCCAGGCCACTCTTAAAGCCAGGAATTACCTGGACCGTTGTGGATTCCTGGATATTGAAACTCCCATGATGACCAAGTCCACCCCGGAAGGTGCCAGGGATTACCTGGTTCCTTCCAGGATTTACAAGGGCAGGATGTTTGCCTTGCCTCAGTCGCCCCAATTATTTAAACAATTATTTATGATTTCCGGGTTTGAGCGATATTACCAGATCGTCAAATGTTTCAGGGATGAAGACCTCCGGGCGGACCGCCAACCGGAATTCACCCAGATCGATATTGAAATGAGTTTCGCCGAACAGGCCGAACTCTTCGAAATCATAGAAGGACTTGTTAAGGAGATTTTCTCTGTCACCGGTAAAGTCGTGCAAACCGGTTTCCGGGTGATGCCTTATCATGAGGCCATGGACAAATACGGCTCGGACAAACCGGATTTACGTATTCCTTTTGAAATCAATGATTTCACGGAAGCGGCCCGGAAATTCAATTCCAATATTCTTAACAGTATTATTGAAAACAATGGCAAAATCAAAGGCCTGGTTTTCCCGGAATCTGTCAAGTATTCCAGGAAAGTGCTGGACAACCTCAATAATTACGTACGGGAGATTGGCGGTAAGGGTGTAATATGGATGAAAAACACCGAGAATGGGTTTAAATCTTCTCTTAAAATCGAGCCTGCAGTAATGGAAGCCTTTTATAAAGAGAATGGAATTGATTTTAATGATATTGTATTTTTGATTGGTGATTCACTGGAGCAGGCGCTTTTTTTGGCGGGGAAAATAAGGGAGCGATTGGGTGAGCCTTTTATGGATAAAGAGAAACTGGAGTTTTTATGGGTGGTGGATTTTCCTTTGTTTTTTTATAATGAAGAGGAACAGCGGTTGGATTCCAATCATCATCCGTTTACTTCTCCGCGGTTGGAGGAAATGGATAAACTGGTCATCGAACCTACGGCTGTGAAAGCCATTGCTTATGATCTGGTATTAAATGGGGTTGAGATTGGTGGTGGTAGTCGCCGGATTAATGATTTTAATTTGCAGAAGAAGATATTTCGGCTTCTCAGGCTTACGGATGAGGAAGCGGAGGAGAAGTTCGGTTTTTTTCTTAATGCGTTGAAGTATGGAGCGCCGCCTCATTTGGGGATTGCGTTGGGGTTGGATCGTATAATTATGTTATTGACTGGAGAGGATTCTATACGGGAAGTCATTGCATTTCCTAAAACTACGTCGTCTTTGTGTTTATTGACGGGTTCTCCTTCTCAGGTCCCGGGGGGTCAGTTGGATGAGTTAGGCATTCGGTTGAAGTAGAGCTGCGGATGTTTTTTTACCACGAAGCCACGAAGGACACGAAGGAACACGAAGAGAAGAGAGTCAGTGGAGCAGAAGGCAATGATTCCAATGGGGCACGATTTGAGGAAGCAAAGTACGATGGTTGACCATGTATGAAAAGTTTTTTGCCCCGCTTTTTTACAAAAAAGCGGGCCGCCGGAGGCACAAAAAAAGTTCTGATAGAGTTTTATAGGAGTTCAGGATGGACAGGTTGAAAGCTTTTTAAGTTCTTTCTTATTTCTGTCCATCCTGGAGAAAAGAATATCGGTTAGTAGATCCGCACGGAGGGCATCAGTTTTTTTAGATTGCCCGTGCGGTAGGAGAGATAAGGTGCCCTTCGGGCGAGTTTAAATCGCCTTCGGCGAAAGGCGTTAAGTGAGAAGGTCCGGGGAGATTTCATCAGCATAACTGTAAACTTTTATCCCCAACTCCCTGGCTAATTTCTGTGCGTTTTCATCTACCATCGGGGAAATCGCGATTAAGTGTTTAGCTGTGCGATTATGCCGTTTCTCATAAAATTGTGCTTTTTTTTGGAAATGATACATATCGCTTTTACTTATAGAGGATTTGATTTCACAGATGATTAAGATGCCATCGCTAATGATGATATCCAATTCCACCTGGTCGGGGCGGCCGTATACTTCTCCCTGGTCATCATATTCGTTAATATTCAACACTTTGACATCAAAATTTCCTTCCAGTATCCATTTCAAGGCATTACGAAAGGAAGACTCCGCTCGAATACCCCATCTTGACCCCAGGGCGCCCAGGGTGGTCTCATGCTTATCGACTTTTTTCAAGAGTTTCCGGATTCCCTCCTGGTTTTCTTCCCATTTCTTGTTCTGATCTTCCCATTTCCTGTCCTGTGCTTCCCATCTTTTGTTCTGATCTTCCCTTAGTTTCCGGATTCCCTCCTGGTTTTCTTCCCATTTCTTGTTCTGTGTTTCCCATTTCTTGTTCTGATCTTCCCTGAGTTTCCCGATTTCCTCCTGGTTTTCTTCCCATTTCTTGTTCTGATCTTCCCTTAATTTCCGGATTTCCGCCAGGTTTTCTTCCCATTTCTTGTTCTGATCTTCCCTTAGTTTCCGGATTTCCTCCTGGTTTTCTTTCCATTTCCTGAACTGTTCTTCTCTATCTTGTTTTATCTCTTCCAAAATGCGGTCGAAACGGGATTCGGTCTCTTTTTTGTCTGCTTTCTCCAGGCTTACTTCTCTATACGTATCTAACACAAATTTTCGTATACGTTTATCACTTGTTACCAATTTCGGTAATTCTTCTTTCATAATCTGCTTTACTGTTTGTGCGTCCATTTGATGCCTCACTCATCAACTATAATATAACAAATTCTTTTAAATTTCAACTGCTGATAAAAAAACCTTCGCTGCCAGTCTTTTTTAAGTAACGGATTTTTTAAGTCAACAACATCACCGGGGGGTTGCAAAAAAATCGATAAACTGGTATAACCTTATATTAAAAGTGTCCTATCAGCCAAAAGTTATATGTTTAAAAAAATTGAAAAATTAAGGAGAAAATGATAGCATGAGCATTTCAAATTCTTCTACCAACAATAGTTCCCCCATTTCCGGTTTTAAACCCTATGTCCCGGCGTCCACCGTCATGAAAGACTTCAACGTCAAAACCGTTATCCTGGGCATTTTCCTGGGAGCAGTCTTCGGCAGTGCCAATGCCTACCTGGGCTTGAAAGTCGGACTGACCATCAGTACAGCAATCCCGCTGGCCGTCATTTCAGTAGCTATATTACGGCTATTGACACCTATTTTTGGGCGTTCAACTATTTTGGAATGTAATATTTCCCAGACCACGGGGTCCGCCAGCTCATCCCTGGCTTCAGGAATTATTTTTACCATCCCTGCCCTGTTTATCTGGGGATATGTACCTTCTTTGCTGCAAATGACCTTGCTGGCCATATGCGGCGGCATCCTGGGGGTGCTATTTATGATCCCTTTGCGTAATTTTCTTATTGTCAAGGAACATCAAACTCTTCCCTACCCCGAAGGAACCGCCAGCGCAGAAGTATTGATCGCTGCTTCCGAAGGAGGGTCTACGGCAAAGTATGTATTTGTGGGATTGGGCCTTGGCGCATTATACAAAGGATTCTTGTCACTACTCTATTTATGGACTGACAAAGTCCAAATTTACCTTCCCCTTATAAAAAAAGGGGTAATCGGTATCTCTACTACTCCCGCACTGATGGGAGTAGGATATATCCTGGGCAGACGTATCGGCACCATCCTGGTGGCGGGAGGTTTGGTGTCCTGGGTATTGATTATCCCTATTATTGCCTGGCAATTCGGCGACACTGAAATCTGGTCCAAAACCCTGGAATACCTCAAAACCAAAGAAGGATTTGATACCTCGATTAGACTCATCGGGGAACTAAGTGCCAAAGAAATCTGGGAAGGATATATCAGGATCATTGGCGCCGGTGCAGTTGCCGCTGCCGGGATTATTACCGTTATCAAATCCATCCCCACCATGTTTAATTCCCTGAAAGTTGGGGTACGCCAATTAAAAGAAAGTGCCGTGGCCCTGGATAAAGGGAAATTAAGGACCGAACGCGACCTTTCTATCAAGTATGTAATTATAGGGGTCCTCCTGATAATTATGGCGATAACATTTCTCCCCGGCATTATCGGTGGTGATTTCACTATGATTATTAGTTTTCCTGCCTGGCTGCCTCTCCCGGACCTGGAAATTGCTGTTAGTGCTACCACGATGATGCGTTTTCTCAGTTCCCTGGCCATCGTATTTTTTGCCTTTTGTTTTGTCACGGTTTCCTCCCGGATTGTGGGTATGATCGGTGTTTCCTCTAACCCTACTTCAGGGATGGCAATCTTCACCCTGATGGGAACAGGGCTGATTTTTTATTTTTTGGGCTGGACCGACTTAACCGGGAAAATAACCGCTTTGACAATTGGAACAATTGTTTGTATTGCGGCATCAATTGCCGGAGATATCTCACAGGACCTGAAAGCCGGGTTTATTGTCGGAGCAACTCCCAGGAAACAACAGATGGGAGAAATACTCGGGGCAATGGGCTCAGCCTTTTTTGTTTGCGTAGCGGTTTTTTACCTGGGAAAAGCCTACGGTTTTGGCACCGAAGAGATGCCGGCTCCACAAGCCACATTGATGAAAACCGTGCTGGATGGGGTTTTAGGTGGTGATCTCAGGTGGGATTTAGTGGGAATCGGTGCAGTATTTGCCTTATTGGTGGTACTTTTTAAGGTCCCACCTTTACCTTTTGCCGTGGGTATGTATCTCCCCCTCTATACCATGACACCGGTTTTTATCGGCGGTATGATCCGTCACGTTATTGAAAAAAAATATGGACAGGATAAAGAAAAAGTCGAACGGGGAAAAGACCAGGGAATACTACTGGGATCGGGATTAATCGCCGGCGAAGGGCTCATGGGGGTAGCCATTGCCATCATTGCCGTGATTACAGCCCAAAAACCCAAATTCTTTGAAATTCCTTACCCCGCGGAATGGATGAGCATGGTGGTTGCAGGATTGGTTTTTGTCGGCCTGGGCTGGTACCTTTACGGCGTTGCCGCAAGGTCCAGAAAAAGTTAGCCACGAAGGTACACGAAGGAACACAAAGAAGATAGTTTATGGAAATCTCAGTGTCCTCTGTGACCTCTGTGGCTAAAAATAAAAAAAGGATATTGCTATGGTTTTTTATATTTCAACGATTATCGGTTATTTAGTGGTTCTACTGACCCTGGGTGTGTATTTAGCCAGGCGCATCAAAAGCAAGGAAGATTTCCTGGTGGCAGGTCGAAAACTGACCGCACCCATACTGGTGGGCACACTGTTAGCCACCTGGATCGGCTCCGGCGATATCTTTAGTGTGTCAGACCTTTCCTATCATCACGGCTATTCCTCGTTGATCGGCAGTGCCGGCGGATGGTTGGGAATCATTGCTGTCTTCTTCATTGCGGGAAAGGTGCGACGATTCGGTCAGTTCACTGTGCCGGATATCCTGGAAGCACGGTACAACAAGTGGGCACGGTTACTGGCTACCATTACTACGATTATCGCTTATATCACTATTGTCAGTTACCAGTTCCGGGGAGGGGGCTGGGTGATCAACATGATTTCCGATAAAGAAATCTCTATGGAAAACGCCATGATTATTATGGCGATCTTTGTGATCGTCTACACCCTGACCGCCGGTATGCTTTCCGTGGCCTACCTGGATATCATCAATGGAATTATTATTATCGGCGGTGTATTCCTGACCATACCGTTTCTCATCAAAAGCGGCGGCGGTATCGAAGCCATCACCGCCAATTTACCGGCGCGTGCCCATCCCATCCTGGGCAATATGCCACTAATCGAAGCCATGGGATATTTCATCCCTACCCTACTGCTGGCCCTGGGAAATGCCAACATGTACCAGCGTTTCTTTTCGGCAAAGAATGAAAAAGAAGCAAAAAAATCGGTCATCGGTTGGGTGGTGGGAGTTATCCTTCTTGGTATTGCCATTCAAAGTTTAGCCGTGATTGGCAGTAGTATCAGTGATTTTAAAGGGCTTCCCACCGAAGAATCAGGGAAAATTATCTTGCTGGTGGCTCATAAAGGCGTTCCGGTGGTCATCGGCTGTGTGCTGCTGGCTGCCATTATAGCGATTGTGGTTTCCACGGCCAACAGTTTTCTTCTTGTCCCGGCTACCAATGTGATGCGGGACATTGTGCAGCGGTTTATCAAACCCGACATATCGGACAAAGCTATGGTTCTTGGCACCCGAGTAGCACTGGTTATTTTAGGTGTATTGAGTTATCTTCTCATTGGATTTTTTCCCAGGATTTTGCGAGCTGCGTATGCGGCTTATACCATTTACGGTGCAGGACTGACACCTGCTTTAATCGCCACCTTTTTTTGGAAAAGGGCCACACCAAAAGCCGGTGTGATTTCTATTTCAGCAGGAATGTTAGTTACCATTGAATGGGAAATATTCAATAAAATTTTTGGTCTGTACCCCTGGGGAATACCGGCAGTTTATCCGGCGTTAATCAGTTCGGTTTTATTGCTTATCCTGGTGAGCTATCTTTGCTCTCCCCCGGCTAAAGAGAAATGGCAGCCATTTTTCAAAGAACAGTAGATTTGAAAATGAAGACTAAAACTAAAAAGGAAAAGAAGAAATTAATGAACCGCTTCCTGGATGGGGTGGAAAAAGTAGGAAATATCCTGCCCCACCCGGGCACATTATTTGCTATATTTGCGTTATTAGTAATTGTTATCTCTGAAATTACCGCGCAATTGGACCTGTCAGTCATACATCCCGGCACAAAAGAAACCATTAAACCTTTCAGCCTGCTTTCGATTGAGGGGCTTCACATGATCTTGACTAAAATGGTAGAGAATTTCACTGGCTTTGCACCCCTGGGAACCGTTCTTGTGGCTATGTTGGGAATCGGTTTGGCAGAAACCACGGGTTTGATTGGTGCATCGCTCAAGAAGTTGGTATTAGCTGCTCCTCCCCATTTATTAACCTTTGTGATTGTGTTTGCCGGGGTGATGTCCAATCTTGCCAGTGGGATAGGCTATGTGTTACTGGTTCCGCTTGCTGCGATTATCTTCAGGTCGGTAGGCCGTAATCCATTGGCTGGTCTGGCTGCAGCCTTTGCCGGGGTCTCCGGGGGGTACAGCGCCAACCTCTTACTGGGCACCATTGACCCCCTCCTGGCGGGAATATCCCAGGAAGCCGCCCAAATCATCGATCCCGCTTATTCAGTCAACCCTGCCTGTAATTACTTCTTTATGGTGGTTTCCACTTTTTTGATCTCCTTTGCCGGCACCTGGGTGACGGAAAAAATCGTCGAACCCCGGCTGGGAAAATACAACCCCGAGGACGGCGAAAAAAATGAAAAAGATTCAGCATCCGGGGAATCAATGGACACCCTGACACCACAGGAAAGGCGGGGACTGCGATTTACATTGGTTGCCCTGGTCATCATTGTGGCTGTTATATTATGGGGAATTATCCCGGCTAACGGGTTTTTAAGAGAAGCGGGTACCGGTGGTATATTAAAATCTCCCCTGCTGAAAGGCATTGTAGCGTTTATATTCTTGATTGCTTTTGTGCTAAGTATTGCTTATGGCCTTGGCGCAGGAACACTTAAAAGTGATAAAGATATCATGAAAGGCATGGCAAAATCCATGGGCACTATGGGTACATACATTGTCCTGGTCTTTTTTGCCGCCCAGTTCGTGGCATTTTTTAATTGGAGTAATGTCGGTCTAATTGCGGCGGTTAAAGGTGCGGAAGCATTAAAAGCTTCCGGGATGGTGGGGGTTCCCCTGATGATTATGTTTGTTTTTGTGGCGGCCCTGATTAACCTGGTCATGGGAAGTGCCTCGGCTAAATGGGCCCTGATGGCACCGGTATTTGTCCCTATGTTTATGCTGCTGGGCTATACCCCGGAATTTGTCCAGGTGGTTTACCGGATTGGTGATAGTACAACCAATATCATCTCACCCATGATGTCTTATTTTGCCTTAATCGTAGCATTCGTTGAACGATACGATAGAAAGGCAGGTATCGGAACAGTGATTGCACTGATGCTTCCCTTTACATTCGTGTTTTTCATTCTCTGGACGCTGCTCCTGGTGGTCTGGATGCTGTTGGGTATCCCGGTAGGACCCGGTGCCCCGATTCACCTTCCCCCAACCCCATAAGCGCCAACCTGTCCGTTAATAATTGATAATTAACAATTGATTATTAATTATTAAAAAGGTAAAATGTCGCTAAGCAAAAAATTTTCCGGCCAATACTTTTTATCAAAATTATATAATCGAATAACTCCCATCATCATTCTTTTTCAATTTACCACCGGTTATTTTAATGGCCTCCTCCAGGCCTTCCCGGAAATACTCTCTTTTTTCATTAAAGGACTTATCTTTTATATCGAGATAAACCTCTTCTTTCCATTCCCAGACCTCGGTAAGGGCTTTAGATATCGCATCATTATTCGCTTTCATCCATAACCTCCATCGGATTGGTTAAAATTAGAGGGTAAAAATAGCCCTCTCTCTCATTAATGCGTTTAACCGCAAATTGCTTATTAATATTGGCAAGATGCTTAAAGTTCCAGGAAAGTAAGATATCTACCTGGTTTATAGTCGCAATTGCTATATGTTGAGCATCCTCAATTTTTCGTTCCGGGATTACCCTATCCTTTATGTAAAGTAATGAAAGTTTTTCAGCTTCTTCGGATATAGTGAAAATTCTAAGATGGTAATCTTTAATAACTTTAAGCAATCTTTTTTTGTGGAGTTCATCTTTTGTCTTTTCTATTTCTCTAATGACTACATCTGAAACATAGAACAGGTATCTTTCCTTTCTTATAAAATCCCGAAACAGTTCTTCTGTTATTTTTTTTAAGTCAGGGGTGTCATCCGCATATAAAAAATTTATTATCGACGTATCCAGATATATTCTAAGTTTTTTCAATTTTTACTCCTTTCATTTTTCTCATCTATGATCATTTCTCTTAATTTTTTTTACGCTTTTAGAAATTTTATGCTCAGTAACCTGGCCTTTTTTCTTTCTGTCTTTCATTCTTTTTTCCTTAAGATAATTATACATCCATTTTTAATTTTCTCAACCTTTATTGATCATAAAACAATAATTTTTCAATGATGCTTTCAATATAACGGATGATAAGGTATAATATCCAATATGATTAATACTCTTCGTGCCTTTGTGTCTTAGTGGCAAAAAATAAAGAGGAAGACTTATGGGCTTTATGTTGTATCGTTCATCAGCCGGGTCAGGGAAAACCTACACACTGGTAAAAGAATACCTGAAGTTGGTATTGGAAAACCCTGAAAGCGAAATATTTAAACATATCCTGGCAATTACCTTTACCAATAAAGCGGCCGGTGAAATGAAAGACCGTATCCTCCAGGCCCTGAAAAACCTGGCAAAAGGAGAGGATAAAATCCTTGAAAAGATTTTATTGGCAGAAAACCCGGACCTGCGGCATATCGATAAATTAAGCTCAGAAGTCCTTACCGCAATGCTGCACAATTACTCGGATTTTGCCATTATGACTATCGATAGTTTTATCCACCGGGTGATCAAAGCGTTTGCCCTGGAGATCGGACTTCCCCTCAATTTCGGTATCGATTTGAACTATGAAAAAATCCAGGAATACGTCATCGAACAACTGTTAGCCAGTGTGGGAAAAGATAAGTATATAACCGATATTATTTTAACGTTTGTTTTTTCCAGGGTCCAGGCGGAAAAAAGCTGGAACATCGAAGGGGATATCAAGAAATTCGAAAATGAGCTTTTTAATGAGAAAAACATCAACTGGGTAAGGGCGGTCAGCACCTTTGATCCTGTGGTGTTTGAGCACTATACAAAGCAGTTGAAGGACCTCCGGGAGAATTTCACCAAACGATTGAATGAACTGGGGAACCAGGCATTGAGTCTTATCCGGGAGGCAGGGCTGACTATCGATGACTTTGCTTATAAAAAAAGTGGGGCCGCGGGATTTTTTACTAAATGCGCGGAACTCAGAGCCGAAGATATTAAAAAGTTTTCCATGAGCAGCCGTTTATTAAATGAACAATGGTACAGCAAAAGTGCACCGGGTGAAATAAAGGCAGCGATTGAAAATATTCTTGTCAAGGGGCTTTCACAGGTTCGCCAGGATATTATTAATCATTACGACACGAACTACAGAGAGGCGTTAACCGCGGATTTTATACTGGATAATATCTATTTGTCAGCCATTATCAACCGCATGACCATGCTGATCAATGAATACAAAAAAAAGAACAATGTGATTCCTATTTCGGAATTTAATGTAAAGGTCAATGAGATTGTGCGAAATTCCCCGATTCCATTTATATATGCTATCCTGGGTGAAAAATTCATTCATTACCTGGTGGATGAATTCCAGGATACGTCACGGCTGCAATGGGAGAATTTGTTTCCGTTAATCGATAATTCCATCGCTTATGATCATTTTAGCATGGCTGTGGGGGACGGTAAACAGTCCATATACCGGTGGCGGGGCAGCGACTGGGGAATCATGCAAAAAGATATCGAAGAGAAGATTTCTCCGGAGCAGTTGACTATCACCTCCCTGGATCAAAACTTCAGGAGCCGTCAAAATATCGTGGCATTTAATAACCGGTTCTTTGAAAAGATCAGTGAATATTTCAAAGAGGAGAATATCGAGTTGGGGCAAATTTATATTGATATCTCCCAGAAACCGGAACCCAAACCGGGTGGGTTTGTTTCCCTCCGGTTTTTTAAGCAGCCCCCAACGGGCAAAGCCAATGATACAGGCACTGATGAAGATATGGATGCAGATGTAGATTTGCCTGTTTTTGAACACGTCAAGGAAATTATTTTTGATTGCCGGTCCAGGGGATACAATGACCGGGATATTGCTGTCCTGGTACGGGAAAATAAACAGGGTCAGCAGGTGGGAGAGTACCTGCTGAAACAGGGCATAAAAGTTGTATCCCCGGATTCGTTGATACTTGCCAGGATTCCGTTGATCCGGTTTTTGATCGATATATTGGTTTATCTCAGCAATCCGGCGGATAAAATCGTGGAGGCATCGATTATATTCTTTCTGGCTTTGAATAAAGCAATAAAGCCATTAGAACCGACAGCAGCGGCTAATTATTTCCTGAAGGGCAAACAGTGGAACCTTTCCCGTGAAATTACAGAATTTTTTCATCGCAGGAATTCTCTTATTCGCATGCCGGTGTATGAGGTGATCGAAGAAGTTATCCGCATATTTGAACTGGAAAAGTCATTGGATTTTGAAACTCATGGTTATCTTCAGGCATTCCTGGATGTGGTGTCCGGTTACACGGCGGAAAACAGTGTGGATATTGCTTCTTTCCTGGATTGGTGGGAATTCGGCAAAGAGGAATTTAGCGTGATGGTGCCGGAAACCAGGCCTGCGGTAAAGATTATGTCTATTCATAAAGCCAAAGGTCTTGAGTTCCCGGTGGTGATTTTACCGTATGCTGCCTGGGAGCATAAACTGGACAAACAACTCTGGCTCAGACCGGACCCGGTGCTGCCTACAGACCCGCCGCTGGATATGCCGATGCCGGTGAATTCCACCAAACGGTTGGAAGAGACCTATTTTCAAGCAGAACACGCCAGGGAACAAGAAAAAGTGTTGATCGATAATATCAACCTTCTTTATGTAGCGTTTACCCGGGCCATTGACAACCTCTATATCCTTGCCCGGCGAAAAGAAAAAAATGATAATTACAAACTGCTGAATGACCTGGCAGTTCCCCTGATGGAAGGAGATAAAGATACATACGCCTTTGGTGAGCGCGAAGGCAAGCAGGTTCAAAAAGAAAAGGAGGAGGAAAAACAAAAACAAATAGAGATTATCCATAAAACAGCGGAGCGATTTATTTCCCATAATTGGTATTCGCGGATTACTATTCGCAGAAAATCAAAGGAATTCTGGCGGTTTGATGAGAGTTACCGGGCGGAACGGCGTACATGGGGAATTTTGATTCACCAGGTGCTGTCTAATATCCGCTCCCTGGATGATGTAAACAGTGCATTGGAAGTTGTCCTGGCGGCTGGTGATATCGAAACGCATGAACAGAAGACCCTGGAACAAAAAATCAAAGATATTTTTGAAATCGAAACGGTAAGGGAATGGTTTAACCCGAAATATGCCAACCAGGTGTTTATTGAATCGCCGATTATCACGGATGAGGGTGAACTACGCCCGGACCGGGTAATGATCGTAGATGATCAGGTGACTCTCATTGATTTCAAAACCGGGAAACCAAACAGCCAGCATGTACAGCAGATGGTTAAATACAAGAATGCAGTACAGGCCATGGGATACCAGGATGTTGACGCATTTCTTTTCTACCTGGAAGACAAGGAGATAAAAAAATTGTAGGGGCACGGGGGACCGTGCCCTCTCTGGTTTATTTTTTTTACCACGAAGGCACGAAGAACACGAAGAAGCACGAAGGACATGAATAAAAAGGAGAAAAGGTGGCATTTTTAGAACGAATAGCGGGTCGGTTTCTTGAGGAATATGGGAATGATATCCATAAATTTGCTTTTGTGTTTCCGACTCGTCGTGCCAGGCTTTATTTTCTCAAACACCTGCAAAAGCGAAAATCGCCAGGCACTGCTGTATGGGCGCCTCCGGCTTTTTCCATCAATGATTTTATTGCCCAGTTGTCGAAACTGGCCATTGCGGACCAATTGGAATTAATTTTCGAGCTTTATGCGGTTTATCAAGAGCATATCAGGAGTTATCCCAAAAAATTTGAAGATTTCTATCCCTGGGGTAAGATGATTGTTTCGGACTTTGATGATATTGACAAATACCTTATCGACACGGATAAACTTTTTACAACCCTGAAGGAATTTAAAGCGGCAGAGGATATCACCAAAGCGGAGAAGGCTGAGATTTACAACCGGTATACCGGGTTCTGGGAAGACCTGGGGACACTTTATGAAACGTTTAAGGGGCTACTGGTTGAAAAAAATAAAGCGTATGAAGGTATGGTTTACCGGGAGGTGGCAGAAAATATTGAAACGATTGTCACGGCAGACCAGGACATACTGGCACGGCGTTGGGATAAGGTGATTTTTTGTGGTTTTAATGCCCTTACCAAAGCGGAAGAAACCATTTTTAGGCATCTATTGGAGATTGAGAAAGCGGAGATCTACTGGGATATGGACCGTTATTTTGTGGAGGACCGGAACCAGGAGGCGGGGCATTTTTTCAGGCAAAACCTGGATAATTTAAGAATAAAAGAACCCAGGTGGGTGGAGGACCGGCTGTGGGAACCTAAGACCATTAATATTATCGGTGTACAGTCTAAAGTGAGCCAGGCCAAAGTGTTAGGCATTAAGCTGTGGGAATTGCATGAGGCCGGGGCTGACCCGGAAAATGTCGCGGTAGTGCTGCCGGACGAGACCTTGTTGTTTCCGGCGTTGAATTCCCTGCCGGAAGCTGTAGAGGAGGTCAATGTTACCATTGGGTATCCGCTGCAGCAAACCCCGGTGTTCAGTCTTTTCGATTCCATTATGGAAATGCAATTGAAAGTACTGGAAGAAGGTATTTCCCAAGGGTTTTACTATAAAGATATCCAGCAGGTATTGAACCATCCCTACATCATGCCCCTGGGGCCGGAGGAGATCGCAAAATTCACTGCCTATATCAAGTCGGAAAACATTATTTACCTAAAACCTGAACACATGGCTCTTTTGCCTGAGCCGCTGGGGAATCTATTCAGGGTATGCAGGGATTCGCAGCAGTTGATGGATTTTTTCCTGGAATTGGTGGATGCGGTCCGTGCTTTTTATAGAGATAATAAGCCGGACCTTTTTTCCGTGGATTACGAGTACATGTACCACTTTTATACGTTGATGAGCCGGTTGAAGGATTCCCTGAAGGCTGCCGGGCTGGTAATGGGTATTCATACCTTTCGTCAATTGTTTACGGATATTGTTAAAATCAACCGGATACCTTTTACCGGTGAACCGCTGGTGGGGCTGCAGATTATGGGAGTGTTGGAGACCCAGACCCTGGATTTTAATCACCTTTTTGTGCTCTCGGTGAATGAAGGGCATTTGCCCCCGGGAAAGAGTCAGCAGTCGTTTATTCCTTTTGATGTCCGCAGTATTATGGGGATGCCTACTTATAAAGACAGGGATGCCATTGCCGCTTATCACTTTTATCGTCTGCTCAAGAATTCAAAGGACATCACCCTTATTTATGTTACCGAAGCCAGGGGTATTGAAAAAAGCGAAAAGAGCCGGTTTATCGATCAGATTTTGATCGAATTTGCCGAAAAGAATAAAAATGCCCGGATTCATCACCAGGTCATTGATTTCTCTTTTGCAAGCGGTGGGGTAAAGGATATCACAATAGAGAAATCCGAAGAGATAATTCATTTGCTTTCCCAAAAGACGTATTCGGCGTCGTCACTGTTGAATTACCTCTCCTGTTCATTGAAATTTTACTTTACCTATATATTAAAACTCCAGGAGGAGGAAGAGGTGTATGAGAGCCCGGATTACCGGCTGGTGGGGAATATTATCCATGATACGCTTCTTAAACTGTACCAACCCTACTGCGGGAATAATGAACCCATTTCTCTTAAAGACATCGAGAACATCAAGCGGCAGATCGAGGAAACGCTGAAGAACACGTATAAAGAGGAATTAAAAACCGGTGATATGGATACCGGCAGGAATTTAATTGCTTTCGAGGTGATGAAACGGTTTTTAAACAACTTTTTTGACAAAGAGAAGCAGCGAGAGGAATTCAGGATTTTAATGCTGGAAGAGAAAATTGAGAACATTCCTTTTTCATTTTCTTTGAATGGTCAAAAATACTCGATTCGATTAGAGGGTACTGTGGACCGGGTGGACAGAACAGGGGATAATGCGTTCTGCATTATCGATTACAAAACAGGAAAGGTTGATTCGCTGCGGTTGAAGTCGGTAGAGGATTTTGAAGAGCAGTTATCCGGCCAGGAAGCGGTCAAGCGCAAAGCAGTGTTTCAATTGTTTTTTTACCGGTATTTATTAAAGCGAATGGGTAAACATGAGGGCGATTTTCAAATGGGGATTTATCCGTTTAAAAAATTGTATGATGATCTCAGGTTTGTAACCATTGACAAATCCGATATCATCCCTGAGGGATTGGTAGAGCGGTTTGAGGAAATATTGCAAGGCATTTTCCAGGAGTTGTTTGATGTAGGTAAGCCGTTTGCCCAGACAAAAGAGGAGAAGAACTGTCAATACTGTCCATACCAAAACATTTGCAATCGTGAATCCAGTGAGTATTTCTCTTAGCCTTTATCACAAGGGGGTTGCGCCCCATAAGCGCTAACTTAAATAAAATTAATGAAAAGTTTTTGGGAGTCCAGAACCCTTTTTTCAAAAAGGGTTTTGGCCGCCGGAGGCCCAGGAGTTTCAGGATGGACATTCTTAAAGTTTTTAAGTATTTTCTATTTTAGTTTTTATGTCCATCCTGTAGATACGAGTAGTGGTTAGTATATCCGCACGGAGGGCATTAGTTTTTTCAGAGTGCCCGTGCGGTACGAGAGAACGGATGTAATAAGGCATGGAGGATTAAGAAAAATTTTTCAAACGCGATTTCGAAGTTGACAAAATAATGTATTACTATTATATTAATATTTTGAGAGAAATTGAATAAAAATATAGGGGGTTACCAATGAACAAAAAATGGTTGTTTTTTAAAAAAGGAGAGAAGTAAATGCGAAGTCTAACAATTATATCCATCCTTCTTTTATTTTTCGCCGCATGTTCACAAAACTTACCTGCGGATGAGAATCAAGGTCCAGCAAAAGACCCCAAGAAGCGTCCTTATGAAAAATCGAAAAATCTTCAAATTGTAAAAGAAACCGAACAACAAGTTGAACCGAAAGCAAGCCAGATATTTAATGAACCAATAGACCATTTGGAGAAAGAGTGGCGTGAATCTTTTCTTAAGGCCAGATATGAGCATGAGATATTATCATACAAACATCGTAGAGAAGTTCTTGATTGGCAGCATACATCCTCGATAATTATTTTCTGGGTTGTGGTCATCATTGTTTTTGTGGGGTTGATTTTCTCCGGTGTACAATTTTACATATCGATGATGCAAGAGAAAAGAAAGTTAAAGGAAGACAAAATTGAAAATTCGGAAACAGGAAAAAATGACTTGACCAAAACAGAAATCGAGGCATCCCTGAAAGGAATAAAAGTGAATTCATCAGTTCTTGGAGTGATTATTTTGATTATTTCCCTCTTGTTTCTCTATCTTTATCTTGTGCATGTATACCCAATTAAGGAAATCGGGGGAGAACCAAAAACTAAGGTCAGTGAAAAACGCTAGAACATTTATATTAAAGCAAAACTTTTAAAGGAGAAAAAAATGGCAAAACCTGAAACTTATCCATTTTTCCGCTGGCGGACTGTACGCGTTTTTATCTCTTCTACCTTCCATGATATGCATGCGGAAAGAGACCACCTGGTAAAGGTTGTATTTCCAGCCTTAAGAGAACGATTGGAAAAATACAGAATCCATCTTATTGATATTGACCTACGCTGGGGAGTCACAAGAGAACAAGCAGAAAATGATCAGGTGCTCGAGCTTTGCTTGCAACAGATCGACGAATGTCAGTTTTTTATCGGTATGGTGGGGGAACGCTATGGTTGGGTACCCACCAAATATTCTATCAATACAATAGAGAATTATGAATGGATAAAACATGAAGAAGGAAAAAGTATTTTGGAATTGGAAATCCTTCACGGCGCATTAAATAATCCCAAAGCGAGCAGCAGAGCCTTCTTTTATTTTCGCGATACGGTGGCGCTGAAGAGAATCCCAGGGGATATTAAAAAAGAGATTTATATTGAAACCAATCCAGAAGAGACTAAGAAGTTAAGTGATTTGAAAGAAAGGATTCGTAAAAGGGGTTTCCCCTTTTATATCTATACTGCACATTGGGACTCAAAAGCCTATTGCAGGTCAACAAAGAGGTACGGACGTCTAGTGGGCTTAAAGGCCTTTGGGAATCGAGTGTTTGATGGCCTGTGGGGAGGAATAAAAAAGGAATATCAACTCCCGGACCAACCACCCATCGAGGTTGAAACCGATCCGATTGCAGAAGAGCAAGAATACCATGAGCGCTATATAGAATATCTATTGCAGGGGTACGTGGAACGTACAGAAATTCACCATCCTCTAATTTCTTATATTAACGGGAGTAATATTGAGACCAGGGTTGTCAGCGGCCCCTCCGGTTCAGGTAAATCTTCAGCGCTGGCCCGACTCTGTCGAGAAATTACCACCAATCATCCGGAAAAACTATTAATCCCCCACTTTGTAGGTGCAAGTCCACTTTCCACCGATATTCGCCACATGTTAAAACGATTCTGTTTAGAACTTCGAGAGCATTTTGGTTTCACTGATGAACTGGAACGAGAAGATAATATGTCTATAAACGCCCCTGCTGCTATCCCTGAAGAAACAGATGAATTGATTTCGGTTTTCCATGATTTTGTTAACCGGGTGCAAGATGATAGTTGTGTTGTTTTCGTAGTGGATGCACTAAATCAGTTTGACGATAGGAATCAACCTTATCTTTTAAACTGGCTTTCAAAGTCGTTCCCATCTCATGTCAAGCTGGTAGTTAGCTGCATTGACGACCCTGACCGTGAACACCTACTTTTGGACAGAGTTCGAGAAATGAAGCTCTCCGAGTTGAAAGTGGGCCCACTTACGGATGAAGAACGTAAGGAAATCCTTCGTCGTATACCCTCTATTTCGGCCAAAACTCTTGACGAAGATCAAAAAAAGCTTTTATTGGACAATCCCTCCACAGAGAACCCACTCTTTTTACTCGTTGCTTTGGAGGAGCTGCGGGGGTTCGGCTCCTTTGAGTTATTGAATAAACGTATCGCCGAATTCCCACGAGAAGGAGATACAGTGACTGAAATCTTTTGCCAGGTGATAAAACGTCTGGAAGAAGAATTCAATGGTGATATTGCTCATCAGGTTCTTTCTTGTATCGCGATTTCACGTTTTGGCATGAGTGAGCGGGAGTTAGTAAGATTGTTAACGCGCAGTAGTTTAACCGAATGGGATGACTTTTTCCCAATACTGAGGCAAATTCGATACTATATGCTCCATCGTGGTGAATTGATTGACTTTTCGCACCAACACCTTATCAAAGCAGTTCGTAAGTACTATTTTGCTGAAACCTCAAATCAAGAAGCTGTCCATTATGACTTGGCAATGTTTTTTTATGAACAAATCGACCCTTCTGGAGATGGTTCTTTTTCAGGTCCGATTCGTTCGCTGGGTGAACTCCCATATCATTTAGATGGTTCAGGTCAAAACCAGCCTGCTATATCCCGGTTGCTCGACCTGCCGAGGCGAGGGTTTATCCCACGACTCATTGAGCGAACTCATGATGTGGTTGAGGCTAACCGTAATTATGCCTATTTTTTCAGGGCCTGCCTTCGCGAGAAAAAACTCCAGGATGCCTTACAGCTTGCCAGGAATCGTTCTGCAATCACTCACCTTGGAGATTGGTTGAGTTCAGGAATTCTCTCCCCTTTACTGCCATACATCGGAGCTGATTCAGCACTATGGAATGAGATCAAAAGTGCATTTGCCACCGTTGAAAATGTGGATGAACGGGTAAAGCGACTGATCAGGTTTACCCAGCCGGGGCTGTCAACAGCTATGTATGCTTCATTCCGGAATCAATTTGATCGGGATATACGCGAAATTGACGACACAAGACAACAAGAATTTCTTTGTGCAATCGCAAGGAGTAAATCCGAAGCGATGCCTTATATTTTGAACCACATTGACCGGGTTGGTTTAGACGATGAACTTATAACGACTGTAATAGAAAACTTAGAGCCGCTTTGCCGTGGTAGTAATATCTCAACAGAAAAAGCAGTCAGCGAATTGGCAAAGTTCACAACGGAATCCGTCGATACTTTTGTCGCGGCGGTGGATGCGTTTACAAAATATCCCGATCATGATATCGCTATCATGGGACTGAATTCTCTAACCGATGTCTTAGAGCGGTTGAAGTCATCACCGGACATGATTCGCTGTCCGGCAGCACTATCTCATGCGTTCGTAGTACATGAAAAATCGGATGATGCTAAAACACTGACTCAACGCTGCATCAAAGAAGCGCCATCAGCGTTTACCGGAGAATATTTCAAGGAACTTTACCTGGACAGCATGGTTGATGCCGGCGTTCGTCTGCTCATGGCATCGGCGCCATTCCAGGATTTATGGTCGGGGGCCGTTCATCATGCACGTGCCATCGCAAGTAAGGCAAACGGTCGCATGAATCGCGGCAGTACATTAGCTGGTTTTTTGCAAATTGTCCCCTGGATTTCATCAGCAACCCAACGGTTTGAATGGCTGAATAAAATCCTGGCAGAGATCAACGATTTTCTTGATGAAAAACCCAATGATGTTCATAAAGATATCTCAGATTACGGCCAAATGTTTGTTGATGCCTTGAGTGGTGAAAGCTTAGAAGAAATCATAGAAAGCTCAGAAATTAAGCTGGTTCAAATTTTGGAGTCAGCTTTCATCGATGTGCTCGCAGGCATCGATCGTGTGATGCCTGGTCAAGAGAATATTGAATTATTAGATGAATTACTTATTCCAGCAGCCTACATTCGCGTTAAACTCATAGAGGGAGATGAACGTGACAAAGCTCTTCCTTTCTTTAAAAAAGTGATCCCTATATTGGTACAATCGGCCAATTCCCTGATTGCGGGTTATACCCTAAAGCTTTTTGTGGTATTTGCATCCGAAGCCAGGCTATTAACAAACGAAGCAGGCGACATACTGGAAATGGGACTCACGGCCCTGGCTGCCAATGAGAAGTGCAGTGAAGTGGAAGAAATCCTTGAATTAATTTTCGATGAGGTGGAACAATGGTGGTGCCGGAAAAACAAAAAGATATTTACCTTGCTATTCTTCGGATTCTTGAGATCGGTAACCAGGGCGAAACGGCTTGATCTGCTTCATAAGTTTTCGGATCGCATTCTCTACTGGCAGCAGGAAATAAACCCGGAATATCAGGATATGGCCACAATTCAATGGGCGTCCGCTTTGCTCTCTCTTGGAGATCGACAGCAAGGCGAACGTATACTGCGATATGTCCATCATAAGCAAATCAAACCTGGCGATATGAGTTCTATTCCTATTAGGGTAAGGCTCAGGATGGCCGAAGTATTTCTGGATGCCGGTGCAAATGAAGATGCAGCAGCACTGCTTCACGAACTCCTTGTCGATCACCTCGATTTAAATGATACTGAAAAAGTGAAAGAAGCACTCTCTGTTGCAAAGAACTTGATTCATGCCAACTCCCATGGTGCTGCAGACGCCCGGTCCTTATTTCTTACTGCATTTCAACAGCACAGAAAAGGAATCGGTCAATGGAAGAAAGGCGTTGACGCCGTACTTCTTAACAAATTTCGCTCACTCAACGACAGGGAATTAACTCAACAATTGTTAAATATAGCTGAGAAAGAGCTGCTGCACAAAGCACAAGAGGATTCAACATTTGCTGCACGTTGGTATGTTGCACTGGCATTAAGTGGTATAGATCGTGTTGAAGTAGCAAAAGAAGTTCGGAGAGAACTTAAAGATTGGGAAATAAATCATAAAATAAACAAAATTCGAGATATCCTTTTTACGACTATCTCTAATTTACACCACCAAAAAATGCGAAAAAAGACAGTACTTAAAAATCTCACCGAACTTATTGAAGATATTGAAAATGATGAAAGTTATTGTAAGGCGCTGCAAATAGTCACCCGGTGTTTAAATAATCTCCCATTAAATCTCATTCCCGGAGTACTAAAACTTATCATCTCATCTTCGCTAAAATTGGCAGAAACTCCTGGAGAGTTGGAGGATGTTCTTGAGATACTCTGCCAACAGCTTACCGCCTTTGATAATGAAGTTCTGGTGTTCCAGGCCCTTGAAGACATATTCGATTTATTTGGCGAAGGCGAGGAGGTCACTGAAGGGCTTATGAGTTATATGGGGGGAAGCCTTATGAGTTCAATTTTGAACTTGATTGAAAAACAAACAAATCGAAAAAGGCTTCAAACTTTATTGAATCGGATGATAAAAACATCCGCTCGTTTGGGGCATGATTATTCTAAAAAAGAATATATTCTCAAAATAGTAAAGTATGGGATGCAGCATTTACATTTGTCAGATTGGAAGGAGCTCTTCAAGCTTGGCATTGAGTTGAGTGATGGAATTGATAGTATTGACAAAGCCAGACAGGAGCTTGTCATTTTAATGGTTCAATCCACAATAAAATCAGGAAATATTAGTCAAATTGAATTTGCTGTGCGGTTTTTTATAGACAACTTTGATAATCTCCATTTTGAGTATGCCGGTATTGCCTTGACTATTATTTACCGGGAAATCGTTACTAACGATTTGTCTTTAAAACTCACTGAGAACCTTGCCGGTCACATTAAAGACCTGGGCGTGCCATCGAGTACAGACGAACAGGCAGAGTGGGCGGTAAATTTACTCAATTCACCCCTTGATTCCATTGCTTTACCCATAATCCAAGAATTACTAAACGATATGGACCGTTTTGCGACAGGAACAAAGGAGTTTTCCTCTCTTGAACATTTCTTAAGCGAGGTCATGTTGACATGGCCCTTAAAGGAGGTAAAGGAACGTATTGTTAAATTGGTGGATTGGGCAGTACATATGCCAAAAGTCCTAAATGAAGACTGGAGAAAAAATGCATTTATCTCCATTATGAGGGCTGGCCGATCCATTCCACCACCCGAACGAAATGAAGCCCAATTAATCGTGCTGAGGGAGGCTTTCGCCATATTGAACAAATACGGAAGATCAGCATTAGCAAGTAATTTTGTGCATTTTGACATGAATGATGATGTCGCTAATCAAGCAATCGAACTATATTTACAAAAAATTTCTTCTGACGTTGACAATACTGAATCAGTCAATCATCGTAGTTATTTGCTTAATTTGATAATCTCTAATTTGGATTACAATGCTGCACCATTAGAGGATCAAGTATTGAATGCTTTTTGCGATAAACTGGATCAAAATGCAGAGGAGGAAATTCTTTCTGTCGAACGTTCAAAGTTAGCCCGAATTGCGTTTGAGTGCGAACACAAGAAACTTCGTGAACGGTTGGATTCTATCCTGGATGAGCTTTATAAAGCACAAGGATTAGTCAACCTCGAAGAATGGGATTTATACTACCTGGCTAAAATGCCTGAAGATTGGTGGATAAATCATTCCACAGAAATTAAGCTTGCCAATGCGGAAAGGAGTGTATTGTTAAAATGGATTGAATATTTCATTCGCGAATCACCGGATGCGGCCATTATCGCAATTATATTGGCCCTGCAATGGATAAGCCAGGAAAATCCGACTGAATTGCACGATTTCTGGCTTGAGGTAATGATACGGAAGCTTCCGATGACAACAGATGCTTCGATCATTTCTGAGAACGCTTCAAGTTCTATTATACAATGATTACCATGAATTAGAATAATGGAAGTTGGAAGTGTATTATGAAAACAGTCGAAAAGGAATGTCTTATCTGTAAGATTCATAAAGAAAATTCCAGCGGGTTGATAAAACTGACTATCCGTAAAGATGCCCAGGGCTATTTTGCTGACCTTAGAAAAAGAATAAATTAAAAAGTATGAATTAAAGTCAAAATTCGAAAAGACATATTCCTGGAATTAATGAAATAAACGAGGATCAAAACTGTACGCTTCGATATGCGAAACGTTAGCCCGCTTCATATCCGGGTGTAGGGGATTGATCAAGATATTAAATTCATGTTCAACAATGGCTGAAGGAACGCGCATTAGAAGCGTTTCATTGCTTAATGCCCAACGTGAGCCCAATTCGACTAATTCAATCGGTGCCGGGAAGCTTCGCCAATTCTCCGGCAAATCAGATATTGAAATTTCTTTGGGAATGATTTCATCCGGTATTTCTATGGAAGCGATACTAAGATTACGTGGAACCATAGATAACGGAACATGAACCAGGTATTCCACTGTTGCCAATGCCCTGGTTTGCGATGTGTAAATCATACCAATTCCTTTATGATTCCATCTTCCTCCATATAATTTTGCCCCTGCACCTGACAAATCATGGATATATCTTGTCTTTGCAATTCTATAAACAATCATAATGTGTTATGAATACACGCCATATTCAATTCGGCCAAGCTCATCCAGCACCATTTCAATTCCGAATCTTGAATGGAGCAAACTTATCGGTGTGTTGTTACTGAGGGCTTTATTGGGTTGTTTCATCCATGACAAAAATTTCTCTTTATCCTCAAATACCTGAGTCCCCCTAGCTGCAACTTCAGTAATCTGTAAGATTTGCTCAGAAACAATACGGTTAAAGTTCTTTTTGAGTGTGTATCTTTGTATAGTACGTTCAGCAATGGCAAGGAGTTCAGCCATCTGGCTAATGGAGAGATTCAAATATTTTACCAGGCGCAGCAAAGCGTCTTTAGAAATGCCTTTTTTACTCAATTCAATTAAGTCCATTCGGCTGCTGATTTTTTCAGGAACCCCTTCTGCTCCGCCTAACACTTCGGTGAATCCTATATATTCCATTTTATCACCTCACAATACCGATGCGACATATGTCGCAATTATAACGCCATATGGCTTTTTTGTCAATGTCAGGAAAAGGAAATTAAGGAAAAAGAAAGAGCCAGACAAAAAATCCTTTTATTACCCCGGAAGATTTCAGCCAGGGTAGAGATCAGCAGGGATTTACCAAAGCGGCGCGGCCGGGACAAAAAATAGTATTTCCCCCCCCTGGCAAAAAGATCGTGAATTTGTTTGGTTTTATCCACGTAAAGATAATCCTTCTCCCTAAAATCACGAAACGTCTGGACACCTATAGGTAAATTTTTCATAGGAGGATTATAGCACTGCAACCGAGTTTTATCAACCCTGGCAAATTCCCTTGAATTCACCGCCAATCTGTACCTCCGGCGGGCAGTAGCCTATTGACTGAGCCGAAAATCAAAAGTTAATTATAGCACAGGTTTTTGGCTTTTTCAAAGCTGCAAATTCAAAAATTCAGGCTAAACGTGACTAAAACGTGTCTATCGTTTTGTTTTAACATTTAGAGTGTCAAAGTCAGGGATCAAATCACCAATTCCAAAAAGAAAGTAGCGGCAGCGCAAAGGCCAATTGGGCTTAAAGAAAAAAACAGGAAAAAAATAACCGGAAACTTGATATCGTTGTATGGATGTGGTATAATTAAATTTCTTACGAAGGGATGATAGACAGACAAAAACCCAGCGAAATGAGAAGGCTTATATGCATTAATTATTATTAAAACCCGCAGTAACCAGGAGGAATTATGAGAAGAAAATCATTTGGTAAAAAATTAACACTGAAAAAAGAAACCATCGCGAATTTATTAAATACCGCGATGAACCATGTAAAGGGCGGAGTCGCCGTCCCAGGCAGTGTTTTCATAACAGAGTGTATCCAGTCCTGCGCTGCATGTACCGTGAGTCCAGCCTGCGACAAGTCTGACGCAGACAACGGTTGTGCCATTGTTGAACCCATTCCCCCCATTGCCAAAGGCTAATCATTACCGCCGTCACCTGAGAGATATCTTTAATTTCCTCGTTCGTACCGGTACCGGCTGATATTTGAGACAGCCACGTTAACAATAAGAAAAGGAACCCGGCAACCAGGCCGTAACAGTATGTCTTTTCCAGTTTAATGCGATTCGATATCATCCAGGTATTATATTAGATTTTTTTTTGTTATTCAATAGACGCAGTCCTTCGGCCCCCCGGCGGGGGGAGCCATAGAAGGCGCATACGCGCCATCTAAAGGTTTCCTTACCAGAATCTTTGTTTTTTTTGCGCGTTTTTACAGAATATTGGTAAAAAGATGGCTGTTGCTTCAAACGTTTGGGGAAACCTTAAACTCATCTTTTCACCTTCTTCTCTTCCTTCGCGTCTCTTCGCGCTTTTTACCGCATTGTAAATGTCTTCGGGGTAAAACCAAAATAGATATTGAATTTTAACTCATTCAGTGGTACTCTATCATTACAATGTTTAATAGACAAACATTCGAATCCGATTTGAATAGATTCCTGTCGTTTATAGGAATTGAAAAGGGGTTAGCAGAGAATACCCGCCTCTCTTATGAACAAGAACTAAAAAAATTTTCCTCCTACCTGGAAGACCAGCGGTTGGATCATTGCAAAATCTCCGAAACCGAAGCCGTGGAATTTATTAAGTCCGAGTCNNCGTATTAAAAAATTTTTACAAATACCTGATTGGGGAAGAAAAAATCGATTACAACCCTATTTCTACTATTGCCTCCCCCCAGCAGTGGAAAACGCTGCCCAAATATTTAACCATTGAACAGGTCACAGAGCTATTGGAAAGCCCGGACGTGACCCAGGCTTTTGGCAAGCGAGACAAAGCCATCCTGGAGTTAATGTATGCCACGGGTCTGCGGATTTCGGAAGTGAGCAACCTGAAGATGGGTAACCTGTACATGGAGGACAATTTTTTAAGGGTGTTGGGTAAAGGCAATAAGGAACGGGTGATTCCTTTTGGGGAAACGGCCAGGGAGCATTTGCAGGATTACCTGGAAAACAGCCATCCGAAATTATTGAAAGGAAAACCCAGTGATTTTGTTTTTTTGAATCGTAATGGGGGGCAGCTCAGCCGCATCGGTCTCTGGAAGATCATCAAGGGATACGGCAAGAAGGTTGGAGTGGCTTCTATATTGACGCCGCATGTATTGAGGCATTCGTTTGCCACGCATTTATTGGAGATGGGAGCGGATTTGCGGTCTATCCAGATGATGCTGGGCCATGCCAGCATATCGACGACTGAGATTTACACTTATGTAGCAAAAAAACGAGTGAAACAGGTATATGACAAATACCATCCTAGAAGCAGCGGCGGCGAAGGTTAATCTTCTGCCTCTTTATCTTTTCCTGCTAATAAAAAGTTTTGCGGGGGTCCAGGGGGCGGTTTTTCAAAAGAGCCCCCTGGTCGCCGAAGGCAAAAAAAGTTCTTTTAGAGTTCTAATAGGAGTTCAGGATGGGCAGGCTGAAGGTTATATAATTTTTTTTTCGATTTTCTGCCCATCCTGTAGATAAAAGTATGGGGCAGTAGATCCGCACGGAGGGCATCAGTTTTTTCAGAGTGCCCGTGCGGTACGAGAGATTAGCTTTAATAGGAAATAAAAGATTTATAGTTTGACCTTAAGTCAACAGCATTGCCTCCTCGACCGTGAAACATCCGCTCTTGGGTGTATTCAGTGGTGCCGAAGAAAGTTGCCATCGTGTGAGTGCCTGCCTTGGCGAATATACCTGCGTGGGTTCCTACTATCCCGTTGCTACTTGCACCTGCACCTGCAACGTGCATTGCCCGACACCGACTGATCCTGTAGAACCCAAACCTACTGGAATTGCTTGACCTCTTCCTCAAGAGAATTGCTCTTGTATAAGGTATAAGTCAGGCGAGAGGTGCGCCACCAACGAACTGGCACGACGAAGTTGAATGATTCCCCTTTGGAGGAACCAAGTATTTACTTAAAATATCCAGTGCACTCTCTCCATAAACCCTTCAAGGTCAACGCAGGCTATCCCAAATTTATCACATACATTAGGGATTTGTGCAGAGTTTTCTTTGTACTTTTCCAAACAGAAGGGAATCCATACCAGGGATAGATTTTACTTTTACTCCAAGGTAATCGGCCAACTGCATGATAGAGATTTTATTCTGGTAATATTTCTTGAAAGCCAACGATAGATAGCCCTCTCCAAGATATGCCCCTTTAGTCACATAATAATCCCCCCCACCACTGCCACCTTCTTTTTTCGCCCGGGCTACTTTTGCCTCCTCAATCCATTTCTCTGTAAGCCTGGTGTATTCTTGCTGGCTGACTGTGTGGGGTTTGATCTTGCGTTGCAATATTTTTGCCAGGAAACCAAAAATTCTGCACGTAAAGATCAGATCCCATTGCACATTCAAATAATTATTTTGGAATAGTGCTTAGAGATGTTTTCGTCTTTCGTCACCAGATAAGTATCCCGAAATTTTGAATGGGCAACAATGATCCTATCGAAAGGGTCTCTTGTCCATTTCTCTTTTAATGCAGCATTAATTATTTTGAAAAAATTACTTCTATCTAGCTTTAAGCCGATCTTCTTCTTCAAATATTTCAATATGGTATGAGAATCAGTTTTTATCTTCCCTATTTCATAAAGGTATTCCAATTCCAACAATACAATTGGAGAAATGGAAATGCTGTTATCTTCGATAGCCTGGATTGCTTTTGGTGATAACAATTTAAGAGATTTCTGATACAGCCATACCACAACGTGAGTATCTAAGAAATAGTTCATAGGTTCATTTCTTCCTTCCACTCTTTTAACCAGTCAATATGGATAATGCTTTCCGGATCACCGACGATCGTATCATGCGGTTCTAAATTCATCAATTTACCTTTTTTAATCTTAGTCTTTACCGGTACCAGCTTTAAAATTTGCCCTTTTCTTTCGATTTCCACAGGTTTCCCGTTAGACAAAACTGAATCCAATATTTCATCTATGTTTTTTTTAAATTTGGCTGCTGTCAGTCTCATCGTACTCATGGTTCCTCCAGGAACATTATAACCAATTGGATGACACAATTCAAGTCGAAATGGAAGAAAAGTGACGGTTAAAAAAGGAATATCAGCTAATAAACAAGCAAACACTGAGATTTTTTTGCTCCTGTTCTTGTGTTTTGGTTATTTGACTGATTGGAAGAAAGGCCCGCCCAATAATCCAATAAAGCGAATTGCTCTTAAAAAAAACTGGCTGGTTCAAGGAAAAGGCAGGAAAAGGGGACGGAAAAGCGGAAAAGGGGACAGCCAACTAACCCACTAACCCCTCAAAATCCATATTTAATCAATATCAACAGTGATCATTTTTTCGCCTGGTTCAGGGCAGCAAGCCTCTCACCATGCGCAAAGCATCCTTTTCATTTTTTCCTCCCCCAACCATGGCGTCTTTTATCGTCAACTCCTTCAGCATGTCTTTCATAAAGCTGTTGATAAAGGTTTTTGCCAGGTCCGGATGGCGGCGCATGTGACAGAACAGCAGAAAGTTATTAATACGAAAAAAATCCATCAAAGGTTTAAAAAAAATTGCCGATAACAGGGGAAATGTGAAAAACCTCCGGAGCAATGTGAAAAACCCGCTGTATTATGTGAAATACCACCGGGGTAATGTGAAAAACCACCTTGATTATGTGAATTACCTCCAGGGATATGTGAAAAATCACCTTAACTATGTGAAATACCACCGGTGAAATGTGAAAAATCACCTTTATTGTGTGAAAAATCACCGAAGCAATGTTAAAAATCGCCTTTATCATGTGAAATATCGCTCGCCATATGTGAATTATCACATTTAAAATGTGAAAAACCTCACGACCTTTGTCCAATATCTACCAAAAATTGTCAAAAATCACCCAGACATTGTCCAATTTCTATCAGATATTGTCCAAAACCTCTTTAAGATTGGTTACCTGATTCTTGCCTGACAACTTTCCCCATGAAACATAAAAAAGTAATCATCTTCTGCCTTTTATTTATCTTGCCGGGAATAACCGGGATACTGACAGCGAAAAAAGATTCGAGAATAAGCCTTTTCGTTTCCACCGGTGTATCTTTTCCCGTTTATCCCCGCTGGTTTGCCAGTGATCATAAACCTGCGGTTAATGGAAAAGGGGACAGCCAAATAACCCTTAATACAAGCTAAAAATACCCATGCCGCATGTTAATCCCTTGACACTTAAGCTCGGTTAATATAATATCATTATATGCTTACATGCAAAAAAAGAAAGAAATAGGCAAGAAAAAATGACAACAGAGAGACAACTTCCAATTGAAGATTGGTTCTGGGATTTGATTTGAAAATGAGATTTGATTCGAAAAGGCATCACAGACGTTCAATACGACTGAAAGGATATGACTATTCTTCAACATTTGCCCCCAACCAACAAATTTCAAATACCTAAATAAAAAAACAATAAAAATCCGATTAATAAAAGGGCGAATTGCCATTCGCCCCTACATCCTCAACAAAAAAAATTGGCTGGTTCAATATTGTCTCAAATTGGCGGTTGAAAACTCCTCCCTTCTCAATTATAATTCTTTTAGGAGAAAAAAATGAGAATACCGTTATATCAAGTTGACGCGTTTACCGATAAAATTTTTGCAGGGAACCCGGCTGCGGTTTGCCCCTTAGAAACCTGGCTGGATACGCCTTTGATGCAAAACATTGCAGCGGAAAATAACCTTTCTGAAACTGCCTTTTATGTTAAAAAAGGAGACCGGTTCGAGATTCGCTGGTTTACACCCAGGATCGAGATCGACCTGGCAGGTCACCCCACACTGGCCACGGCTCATGTCATCTTCAACCATACCGCTTATAATAAAAACGAAATTATCTTCCAATCAGGCAGCGGCCAATTAATGGTGACAAAATCCAATGATATACTGTTCATGGATTTCCCTGCCAGGCCGCCAGAGACGGTCAAGGCACCGGACGCATTGGTAAGGGGACTGGGAAAAGAACCTTTGGAAGTATGGAAAGCCAGGGATTATTTGGCCCTCTATCCATCGGAAGAAGATATCCTGTCTATAAAACCGGAATTTGCT